>JBBJNR010000123.1:0-5439 GCA_037719315.1 Daejeonella sp. | reverse complement strand
CAGCTGAAGGGAAAGTAGGTGCCCTCCCGCGGCATCAGCGGGCAGAGATAAATAACATCATATATTCTATTTTAACCGGCAACAGTGGGCCAGGAGCCTTTGGTGTCCGCTTGAAAAATAAGGCCTGAAGATTAAGCCAGCCCTATTTGAGTGGAATGAAAGCACGTGTTTAAAGCTTTGTCATAGGAACCGTTTTACAGAAACTATTTTACTTCCTCGTATTCTACGAAATCACCGGCATTATCGCCGCGGCTTTTTTCTTTTGGGGGCATATATTCAACACGGATGCGGCCATCCGGAGATTGCTGATGTTGCTGCTGATACCGCTGGTTGGCCTGGTTTTGAGCCTTAGTCATTAATTTTTGAAAAAATATTGGCAAAAGCAGGCGGACTACCATTTTAAGCAGCCATAAAACGCAGATCGTAATGAATAAAAACTTTAATAATACCATGCGAATAAATTCTGATGTTCAAATATAGACGATAAAGTAATTAATATGTTTCACAGGAAAGTAAAATTGTACGTTGTACGTTCTACGTTTTACGTGGGGTACGCCAGACTTAGAACGTAAAACGTACAACGTACAACTCATCCAAACCTCTCCTCCATCACCTTCTCCAGTGCAAACATCTCATCCCTCAGCTTAGCTGCCTGGAGGAAGTCCATATCTTTCGCTGCGGCTACCATATCTTTTTTAGTCTTATCGATAGATTTCTGCAGCTCCGGCTTGGTCATGTATTGAACGATCGGATCAGCAGCCAGATTGTCGGTCATCTCCTGTTCTATGTACGCTTTTTGTACACCGTCTTTAAAGTCCATGACAGATGTCTGTTCGATGATCGCTTCACGCGATTTCCCGATGGTTTTTGGAACAATACCATGCTCGATATTGTAAGCCATTTGTTTTTCGCGTCTCCTGTTCGTCTCATCTATGGTCACGCGCATACTTTCGGTTATCTTATCCGCATACATGATGACCCTCCCGCGGTCATTACGTGCAGCGCGGCCAATAGTCTGGATCAGTGATCTTTCAGATCGCAGAAAGCCTTCTTTGTCCGCATCCAGGATAGCAACCAGTGAAACCTCCGGGAGATCCAGTCCTTCACGAAGCAGGTTTATCCCAATAAGCACATCGAATACACCCAATCTCAAATCCCTCAGGATCTCCACCCGTTCCAGTGTCTTAACTTCAGAGTGAATATATCTTACCTTGATCCCAAGGCGATCCATGTATTTGGTCAGCTCTTCCGACATGCGCTTGGTCAGGGTCGTTACGAGGATACGATCTCCCATCTTAACCGTTTTGTCTATCTCATCCAGGAGGTCGTCAACCTGGTTAACAACCGGCCGGATGTCAATCACCGGATCAAGCAAGCCTGTGGGACGGATAACCTGCTCTACAAATACACCCTCCGTCTTTTCAAGCTCATAATCCCCGGGTGTGGCGCTGACATAAATAGTTTGAGGCGCTAATTTTTCAAACTCATTAAAATTCAAAGGCCGGTTGTCCAGCGCTGCAGGGAGGCGGAACCCATAGTCGACCAGGGCAAGCTTTCGCGACCGGTCACCGCCATACATCGCCCGGATCTGCGGAACAGTGGCATGGCTTTCGTCGATCACCATTAAATAATCCTCCGGAAAATAATCCAGGAGACAGAAAGGGCGCATTCCCGGGCTCCTGCCGTCAAAAAATCGCGAGTAATTTTCAATACCGCTACAATAGCCCAGCTCACGCATCATTTCAAGGTCGTAATTCACCCTTTCTTCCAGGCGTTTCGCTTCCAGGAACCTCTTTTCATCTATAAATTGCTGCTTGCGGCTTTCAAGCTCTTCCTGGATAGACCATACCGATTTGTTAAAGCGGTCTTTCGGAGTTACAAACAGGTTGGCCGGAAAAATTGCCATATGGGTCATTTTTTCCATGGTCTTGCCGGATGCGGGATCAATGGTAGTTAGCTCTTCAATATCATCGCCAAAAAAGGAAACCCTGTAGGCATAATCCATATAGGCAGGATAAATATCTACTGTATCCCCCTTTACGCGGAAAGTGCCGCGGCGAAAATCGGCAGTGGTTCTCGAATACAGGATCTCCACCAGGCGGTGCAGGAACGCATTGCGGCTAACCTTGGTTCCAACAGCAAAGCGGAACACGGAATTCGAGAAATCTTCGGGGTTTCCCATACCATAAATACAGGAGATGGAAGAAACCACGATCACGTCCCTTCTGCCGGACATTAAAGATGAGGTGGTACGCAAGCGGAGCTTCTCGATCTCCTCGTTGATCTGCAGGTCTTTTTCTATATAGGTGTTGGAAGAAGCGATGTAGGCCTCCGGCTGGTAATAATCGTAATAGGATACAAAATAATTAACGGCATTGTCCGGGAAGAACTGCTTGAACTCCCCGTAAAGCTGGGCAGCAAGGGTTTTATTGTGGCTGAGCACCAGCATAGGCTTCTGCGTTTGCTGTACCACATTGGCGATGGTAAAGGTTTTGCCGGAACCGGTCACGCCCAAAAGGGTTTGGTAATGCTCGCCACTGTTCACTCCTGCAACTAGCTGCCTGATAGCTTCGGGTTGATCGCCTGTCGGCTGATATTCAGATGTTAGCTTAAATTCCATTTTCTATTGCAAAGATAATGAAATGCGGATTTAAAGTTTTACGTTGTACGTTTTACGTCGTACGTTTGTAAACGTCCCGCGCTGTAACCGGCGCCGGCAAAGACAATAGAACGATGTACAAACACCTTTTTTTCGACCTGGACCATACCATCTGGGATTTTGATAAAAACGCAGAGGAAACGCTGCACGAACTTTACCACAGCTATGGCCTGAAACAGTTGGGGCTTCACTCGGCAGATATTTTCATCGAAACCTATACAAAAAACAATCATCAGCTTTGGGCGGATTATCATATCGGGAAGATCACTAAGCAGGCATTACGGGAAACGAGGTTTTCCAGGACGTTCGCAGAGCTGGGCGTCTCGCCCGAATTGATCCCTGGTGAGTTTGAAAATGACTATGTGGTTATTTGTCCCAAAAAAACCAACCTGTTTCCCTACGCTCATGAAACGTTAAGCTACCTTCAGAATAAATATGCACTTCATATCGTTTCGAACGGGTTTAAAGAATCCACCGAAATGAAGATTGGGAATACCGGCCTGGAGAGATATTTTAGCACGGTTTTTATCTCTGAGATTATTGGATTTAACAAACCAGATAAAGCTATATTTGAACATATATTAAGTCATACACGTGCTGAAATCCCTGAAAGCCTGATGATTGGGGACAGTGTTGAAGCAGATATCAGGGGAGCTCAGAACATCGGAATGAAGGCAATTTACTTCAACCCGGAAAACAAAGAAAAGCCTGGAGATGTACCTCATCAGATCGCTTGTTTAAGTGAATTAATGGATTTATTATGAGCATCAGCACGCATTACAATTCATTATCCCGTGCCATCGGACAATACGAGCAGCTTTTGGAGGTTGTTTCAGAAGAAACATTTACTCAAAGTCCATCAGATGGCGGCTGGTCTTACTCTCAGACATTTTCGCATATTTTTCAATCGAATTTAGCTTCGCTGATCGCTATCGAAAAATGTTTTCTTGGAACCGGCGTAGCGGACAGAAGTCGTACAAATCTGGTAGTATGGGCAATATTGTTTTTCGGAAGGCTTCCCCCCGGGAAATTCAAAGCGCCTGAACGGATAGCTTCTATGGTTAAAATGATAAGCAGGGAGGAGGCGGCGAACCTCATCATCAAATTCAGGGGCCGGCTTGCAGATGGAAGGGCTAAGGTTATGAAAGCACACCCTTATCAGAAGATTAAACATCCGCGTCTGGGACTTTTAAACGCAAGGCAATGGCTGAGGTTTATTGAGGTGCACACAATTCATCATACGAGGCAGCTGAGGCGGATAAGAGCTGGACTTTTGCCTGTTTAGACCTGTGAATTAAACATAAGTCTGATTACGTCAATTTAAATGGATAAGAATAATAGATTTTTTTCAATAATGAGGAGATCATGCCTTATGGCTATCAATTATAACAGCTGATAAATGATTAAACAGCTCCGAAGTATCAATCCTGTCAATATTATCCTTCTGGCGGGTGTCACACTTTTGCTCAGGGCCGGAATATTTATACGGCTTCCGGAACGTGTAAGCGTCGACTTTATAGAACCTTTTAACAGGTTGCTGCTTCCTGCGCCCATTGAAAATTTCTTTTCAACCTCCAGCAACTTTATACTCGCAGCCTTCCTGCTTTTTATCCAGTCGCTGGTGTTTAACCGGATCATAAACTCGTATAACCTGCTTGGGAAATCCACCTATCTGCCCGCACTGCTTTACCTGTCTGCCGGAAGTTTATTTGTGCCTTTTTTAATATTAAGCCCGGTTCTTTTCTGTAATATCCTGAGCTTATGGATGATCGAGAAGTTTCTGAGCATCTATAAGCGCGACCAGGTGGGTTCTGTCATGTATGATCTGGGTATGATCGTAGCAGTAGGTACGCTGATCTATTTTCCATTTATCGCCATGCTGCCTATCCTATGGATCAGCCTGATCATCTTCAGGCCTTTTAACTGGAGGGACTGGCTGGCCATTGTAACGGGCTTTATTACGATCTTCTTTTTCCTGGCCGTATTTTACTACTGGAATGACTCACTGGATAAATTCTACCAGATATGGCTTCCCCTTGCTTCTAAATTTCCGACAAATCTTCGTATCAATTATTATGATACGCTGGTGCTGGTCCCGGTGGCTGTTATCCTGATCCTCGGCTTTTTTCAGCTGCAAAAGAATTTCTTCCGGAGCGTGGTTCAATTGCGTAAATCTTTTCAGCTGCTATTTTTCATGTTTATCACCGGTTTGATCTCGTTTTATCTGAAAGAGGACCTGAGGTTATACCATTTCCTGTTGTGCGCGCCCCCGGCCGCCGTGCTGATGGCTTATTATTTTGTCCATGCAACCCAGCGATATGTGTATGAGGGTTTATACGCTGTTCTGGTTGCTGGTATTATTTATTTTCAGCTTTTCTGATTGCGTTTAGTTTTCCCCTCCTTATCTTCAAGCTACCCTGTACACACAAGTATTTACCTCCGGAAAAGCTATTGTTAGTTGCGAGTCAGCCTGAATTGCCTCCAGCTTTAGCTGGAGGTATTGGATTATTTGTGAGTGGGCTTTAGCCCAAATAAGGAATTTTATCAGAATTTGGGCTGAAGCCCGTGGCAACATACCTAACGAATTATAAAGGGTCAACAAAAGATATGTATACAGGGGAGCTTTCTTCAAGGAGGGGGCAGGCGAGGTTAAAATAAATCGGATCCTGTACTTTTTTGGGACGATACACCCCTCAGTCCTGCCGACAGCTCCCCTTAAAAACATCTACCGTGTACCCACATCTTTATTGCAGTTCACTAACCGGTGCTAAATTAGTTTG
>JBBJNR010000056.1:0-23324 GCA_037719315.1 Daejeonella sp. | reverse complement strand
GCCTAATTCCAGCTGAAGGGAAAGTAGGTGCCCTCCCGCGGCATCAGCGGGCAGAACTAAATAACATCATATATTTTATTTAACCGGACAACAGTATATGTCGAATCACTGGTACGCTACCATTGACGTTTTTATATTAACGTCATTCATAAATTGACCCTTGCAGTGACAAAAATGCTGAATTTGCTTGGAAAATTGTCAGGATAAAATTTAATTTTGTGCAAACTTAAAATATGGCAGAGATCAGCATCAGCAATTCAGATTGGGACCGCTTAAAATTAAAAATCAAGCGTAAGTATAACCACTTGACTGACGACGATCTGGCTTACCAGGAAGGTCGGGAAGACGAATTGATCAACAGATTGATGGACCGCATCAAACGTACAAGGGAGTATGTCGTGTTCACCCTTAGAAAAGGTCTTGTTCATATCGACACGAACAGATTGTAGTCCCTTCATCATAAAAACTTTATCCTAAAGTTTTTACTTGGGCACTTATACTAAATAGGGAGGTTTTTCGTATTTTTAAATATCATAATCAGATCGTATGAATAATTCCGCCGGCCCATCCCGGATCAAATCGAAATTGAGAAAAGCAGTTCTCTTTGGTTCAATCGTAATAGCTGCAATCTCTTTCTCGTTTATTGAAGACCTTTTCCAGGTATCGAAGAACCTGGAAATATTTTCGTATGTCTACAAAAACCTGAGCATTAACTATGTAGACGATGTGAATTCATCTGAAATGATGAAAACCGGCATAGATGCTATGCTGGAAGAGCTTGATCCCTATACGGAGTATATCCCGGAATCAGACATTGAAGACTATAAACTAAAATATGTAAGCACACAATATGGCGGCATTGGTGCGACAATCTCCAACCGCGGTGGTAAAGTGATAGTTGCTGAGCCCTATGAAGGCTTTCCGGCTCAGAAGGCCGGTATACGTGCTGGGGACGAGATCCTGGAAATTAACGGTGTTTTATTAAAAGGTAAGATTAACGAACAGGTTAGCTCTATGCTGAAAGGGTCTAAAGGAACCCCTGTAAAACTGGTGATACTGAGGCCGGGTACCAATAAGCCCGTAGAAGTTAATATTCAGCGTGAAGAGATCAGGCAGGAAAACGTTCCTTATTATGGAATGCTCCAGGACAATGTAGGATATATCAAGCTGGATAAATTTCTCGAAAACTCTGCACAGGAAGTAAAAAATGCTCTTATAGACCTAAAAAAGAATGAGCTGAAAGGTTTAGTCCTTGACCTCCGTTATAACGGCGGAGGTATCCTCCAGGAAGCCGTTAAAATAGTAAATCTTTTTGTCGATAAGGGTGTTACTGTGGTTATTCAAAAGGGAAGAAATCGGGAGAAAACCATTACATATCCTACATTCAACTCTCCCGAAGAAGGAACGCTTCCGCTTGTGGTATTGGTCAATAACCGGTCTGCTTCTGCTTCTGAAATTGTAGCCGGCTCTTTACAGGACCTGGACAGGGCAGTCATTATCGGGCAGCGTAGTTTTGGTAAGGGCCTGGTGCAGCAAACGTTCAACCTCCCCTACAATAGCCTGGTAAAAGTAACGGTAGCTAAATATTACACTCCGTCAGGACGCTGCATACAAGCGCTTGATTACACGCACAGGGACAGCGAAGGAAGTGTGGTTAGAGTGGCCGATTCCCTTATTACCGAGTATAAAACAAAGGCCGGACGATCTGTTTACGACGGCAGCGGTATTTACCCGGATATTTTTGTAAAACCGGCTAAATACAATTTGATCACCCAAACCCTGGCTTCGAAGTACCATATTTTTGATTATGCGACGCAATACCGGAATGAAAGGGAAACTATTCCGGATGCGAAGGGCTTTAAACTGAGCGATGCGGAATATACCAAGTTTATAAATTATCTCTCAGCACGTGACTATAGCTACAATACTAAAACTGAGCGGATTCTGAACGAATTGCGTGATGAGGCCGAGAAGGAAAGTAAGCTTTCAGATATTAAAACTGAATTTGAAGCCCTAAAAGCAAAAGTATCCTACAGCAAGAAAAATGATCTGGTACAATTTAGGGACGAGATCCGGAAGGTTTTGGAAGCTGAGATAATTTCCCGGTATTTCTTTGGAAAGGGCAGGCTTGAGCAGGGCTTTAAATATGATACTGATCTTGCGGAATCCCTGAGGGTCATTGCTAACAAATCGGTTCTTGCTTCCATCCTGAGTGGTGAAGGGAATTATAAATCTATTGGTAAGCCGGGAGTGGATTTTTCAGCCAATGCGCAGTAATCTGAGGTCTGAGGTCTGAGGTCTGAGGTCTGAGGTCTGAGGTCTGAGGTCAAAATGGAAAGGTTAAGTTAAGATTTTAGTCTTTATTCTTACGATTAATGTATCCGCCAAGCCTGGTAACAGACAACTCGTGACTGGCAACAAATATCAGCCCCTACCGCTGATATTTTAATCCCATAGTATAAAACATAAACGCCCACTTATCCACCTGCTCGGCTATGATCTTTGCGGTTGGTTTTCCTGCGCCATGTCCGGCATTGGTCTCAATGCGTATCAGCACAGGACTTGCGCCTTTGTGATATTCCTGTAACCTGGCGGCGAACTTAAATGAATGAGCGGGAACGACACGGTCATCATGATCTGCTGTTGTGATCAATGTTGCGGGATAAGCTACCCCAGGTTTTAAGGCATGATAAGGGGAATATTTAATCATGTAGTCGAACATTTCTTTAGAATCCTCTGCCGTTCCGTAATCGTAAGCCCACCCGGCGCCCGCCGTGAACTTGTTATAACGAAGCATATCCAAAACTCCTACAGCAGGTAGGGCTACTTTAAACAGCTCAGGCCTCTGGCTCATTACCGCCCCAACCAGCAATCCACCGTTTGATCCGCCTGAAACTGCCAGGTAATCCTTTGAGGTATATTTATTTGTGATCAGAAATTCAGCTGCAGCAATAAAATCATCAAATACATTTTGCTTGTTCATTTTGATGCCGGCGAGATGCCACTTCTCCCCATATTCGCCGCCTCCGCGCAGGTTTGGCACGGCGTAGATCCCACCCTGCTCCAGCAGCACAATGTTAGAAGTACTAAAAGCTGGTGTAAGGCTTACACTGAAACCACCGTACCCATATAACAGCGTAGGGTTCTTACCATTCAGCTCAATGCCTTTTTTATGAGTAATGATCATTGGGATCTTAGTCCCGTCCTTTGATGTATAAAACACTTGCTTGGACACATACAAGGAGGGATCAAATGAAACCCCTGACTTTTTATACTCGACGGACTGCCCTGATCCGATGATGTATTTAAAAATGGTGGGAGGATAGATATACGATGTAAAAGTATAATATAGCTCCTTTTCCCCTTTCTTTGCACTGAAGCCGCTTGCAGAGCCAACCCCGGGCAGCGTAACCGTGCGTTCCAGGTTCCCGTCCATATCATATTGCAGAACCAGGGAAGTAGCATCTTTCAAATAGTTGGCAAATATCTTTCCTCCAGCCGTACTGATATTGAGTACGTTTTCTGTCTCAGGGATCAAATCCTTCCAGTGTTCAGGCGAGGGATTTGATGCGTCAACGGTGACAACTTTATAATTTGGAGCGTTGAGATTGGTAAAAATATAGAGCTTGCTCCCGGTATTATCCATCACGTAATGTTCGTTGTCAAAATTGTTCACCACATTTACGATCGGGCTGCCCGGTTTTGTGAGATCCTGAATATAAAGCTCATTTCCCGTCGTTGATTTTGCAGCAGTGATCACCAGAAAGCGGTCGTCTTCTGTAACGCCTCCTCCAATATACCTTCGCGGAGTCTGATTTCCCCCAAATATTAAAACATCATCCTCTTGCTTGGTACCGATCTGGTGAAAATACAATTTATGATACTGTGTTAAGCCTGAAAGCTGGCTTCCCTCCTTTGGCTTATCGTAGCTGCTGTAATAGAATCCCTCCTTGCCTTTCCAGGACAGACCAGAAAATTTGATATCCGCAAGGGTATCGCCAACCGCCGCCACGTTGTTTGTATTTAAGATGATCACCTTTCTCCAGTCGGAACCGCCTTCTGAAAGCTGATAAGCCGCCATACTTCCGTCTTTGGTAAATTCTATTCCGGCAAGCGACGTGGTAGCATCTTTTGAAAAACTGTTCGGATCTAAAAAAACCGCCGGAGTTCCTTTATCTTTTTGCCTGTACAGAACATACTGGTTTTGCAGGCCATCGTTCTTATAGAAATAAGTATATCCGCCTTCTTTAAAAGGGGCAGTGAACTTTTCATAATTCCATAAGGTCTCCAGGCGCTTTTTGATGTCATTCCGGAAGGGGATCCCGGAAAGGTAGCCCTGCGTGACCTCGTTTTCAGCCTGAACCCATTTTTTTGTATTCTCTGCCCGGTCATCTTCAAGCCACCTGTACGGATCAATAACACTCGTTCCAAAATATGTATCAGAAACTTCTATTTTATCGGTTTTCGGGTAGTTCATTGTATTTGGATTCGGACTTGCATGTTGCGCTTTACTGAAATAGGGATTAATCAGAACAGCAATCGCCAGACTAACGTATTTGATCGGTTTCATAGCATTCAAGTTCAATTAGTTTAAAATTAACAAAAGGAATGCAAAAATACACTTAGCAGGCTTAAATGTTACTTAGAAGATATCTGAATGGCTTTAGGAATGACGGACCTGTAAAAACAAAAATTACGTACTTTTGGATTCATGCCACGTACTAAAATTTACTTTGCTTCCGATTTCCATCTCGGTGTTCCCGACCGGGAATCGAGTCGTGACCGTGAAGATCGTATCGTAAGATGGCTTGATCTGATTAAACACGATGCGGCCGAAATTTACCTTATGGGAGATGTTTTTGATTTCTGGTTTGAGTACGCTTCGGTCATCCCGCGAGGTCATATCAGGTTCCAGGGCAAGCTGGCAGAGCTGAGTGATGCGGGGATCAGGATCACATTTTTCAAGGGAAACCACGACATGTGGATCTTCGATTATTTCCATAAAGAATTGGGCATCCAAATCGTTTCTGACGAACTGCTTATCGAAAGAAACGGCAAAAAATTTTTCCTCCATCATGGCGATGGCCTTGGTCCCGGGGACACCCTGTATAAAGTGTTAAAGAAAATATTCAGGAGCAGGCTCTGCCAATGGCTGTTCGCCAGGCTTCATCCTAATTTCGGAATTGGGATTGCAAAACGGTGGTCAAGGAATAGCCGCGCACAGCATGCAAAAATGGAAGTGTTTCGGGATATTGAGGAAGAGTGGCTGTTTACTTATTCACAAGAAGTGCTTAAGAAGGATCATTATGATTACCTGATCTTTGGACACCGTCATTTACCCCTTGATCTGCCTATAGGGAATAGCCGTTATATTAATTTGGGCGAATGGATAAATTTTAATTCCTATGTTGTTTTCGATGGAGAAAACCTCGAATTAAAATATTTTGAGCAAGAGGGAATCTTAGCCCAATCGTCATAGAATTTTCCTGTTACGATTCGTCATTCCGATATTATCTGAAAAAGGCGTATTTTTGTAAAAAAATAGCAATCCGGCTATTCATCCGGCTTGCCTTCAAAAAAGATCATGTTACAAAAATTAGAATTCATAAAAGAACGCTGGCAGGAAGTAGAGCGGGAATTAAGCAATCCCGCAACGATGAATGATATGAAGCGGTTTGCGCAGCTTAATAAAGAATATAAGGACCTTACTAAAATTGTGGATGAATATAAGATCTATAGCCTGGTAGTAAGCAATATTGAAGCAAATAAAAACCTCCTTTCAACGGAAAAGGATGATGAAATGCGTGAGATGGCCAAAATGGAGCTCGACGAGCTGGTTCCTCAGCAGGAAGAGCTTGAAGAGAAGATCAGAATGATGCTGATCCCGCAGGATCCCGAGGATGGTAAAAATGCGATCGTTGAGATTCGTGGCGGAACCGGCGGTGACGAGGCTGCGCTGTTTGCAGGCGACTTGTACCGTATGTATACCCGTTTCTGCGAGCGTAAAGGCTGGAGAATGGAAGTTGTGGATGTTACCGAAGGTACAGCCGGTGGATATAAAGAGGTTGTCTTTAATGTGAACGGAGAAGATGCGTATGGGCAGCTAAAATACGAGTCGGGTGTACATCGCGTTCAGCGTGTGCCTGATACGGAGACTGCAGGTCGCGTACATACCTCTGCAGCTTCGGTAGTAGTGTTGCCCGAGGCTGACGAGTTTGACGTGCAGATCAGCATGAATGATGTGCGTAAAGATCTGTTTTGTTCGTCGGGGCCTGGCGGACAATCTGTTAATACGACCTATTCGGCTGTTCGCTTAACGCATCTTCCGACCGGGATAGTAGCGCAATGCCAGGATCAGAAATCCCAGCTTAAGAACTTTGATAAGGCATTTGGAGTTCTGAGAAGCCGCGTTTATGAACTGGAGCATGCAAAAATGCTTGAAGAAACCTCCAAAAAGCGTAAGACAATGGTGGCCACAGGCGATCGATCAGCTAAGATCAGGACTTATAACTATCCTCAGGGCCGGGTTACTGAGCACCGTATCGGCTTAACCATCTATAATCTTCCGAACGTTATGAACGGGGATATTCAGGAAGTTATTGACCAATTACAACTTGCCGAGAATGCAGAAAAGATGAAAGAAGGCTCAATTGCATGATCTCAAAAAACATTGAAAAAAGCTAAAGTCGTCATCTAAAATCATTGTTTTTAATTGAATATTAGACGGTTAAGTGCCCCCACGAAATTAAGCTTTTTATTATTTGCACTGTAAATGATATTGCCGTATATTTGCCTCACTTTTAAGAAAAAGGATCTCGTATCTTTCTAAAAAGGATGATTCCGTAGCTCAGCTGGTAGAGCATTACACTTTTAATGTAGTGGTCCTGGGTTCGAATCCCAGCGGGATCACAGAAATAAATTGTATCTTTCCTGAGCTTTTCGGGGATGGCTTGAAAAGCAGATATAATAAAGGTAAACGGACCGGTAGTTCAGTTGGTTAGAATGCCGCCCTGTCACGGCGGAGGTCGCGGGTTCGAGTCCCGTCCGGTCCGCTTTTTTAATATTAAACGACACAAAAACCCTCAAATGATATGATTTGAGGGTTTTTTGTTTTCAGAACATACCAAAACATTCATCTTTTCGCATAAAAAAGGTGAGTAATTCGGGAGTTCTGTTAGTCTAAAACCGCACTCCCGAATTAGCGTGTAAGTAATTGACTTACAACCTGTTCAATACTTGAACATCTTGATTTCAGGTGATTAAATAATTAATTTTGTTTCATTATTAATCATCATTATTATGAGAACTACGCTCAATTTGCTTTTTTCGCCAAAAAAGCCAAAGAATTACCACTCAGGCGACATGCCAATTTATTTACGGATTACAGTTGATGGCCAGCGTGCCGAAGTTACAGTAAGCAGAAAATGCGATCCCAGTCGCTGGGATATCAGAATGGGGCGAGTCACGGGCAACAAAGCCGATGCAAAAGCCTTAAATGCTTTTCTGGATGGAATCCAGACTAAGATCCATGAGATTCACCGCCAGATGACCGAAGCGGATCAGGAGATTACAGCGGAGACCGTAAAAAACCGTTTTATCGGCAAAATTGAAAAAGCACGGACTTTGCTGGATGTGTTCGAAGATCATAACAGAAAAATGGAGAGCCTGATTGGCCAGGAATTTGAAAAGAGCACCTTTCAGCGTTATGAAACAGCTCTTATGCATACCAGGGACTTTATCCAGTTGCAGTACAACGTTTCCGATATCCCCATAACCAAAATCAATTTCTTATTTCTAAATGATTTTGAATATTACCTAAGAAGCGTACGTAAATGTGCCAATAACTCTGCTATTAAGTATATCAAGAACTTAGGTAAGATCGTCCGTATTTGTTTAGGCAATGGTTGGCTAAGCGTTGACCCTTACCTGAATTACAAACCTAAGACCAAGAAAGTGCATCGGGTGGTACTCACTAAAGATGAATTAATAGCCCTTGATAAGAAGGACTTTCCATTAGAACGGCTTCAACTGGTAAAGGACATCTTTTTGTTCAGTTGCTATACAGGCCTTGCATACGTGGATGTCAGGAAATTTACCCGGAAAGAGGTGATAAAGGGTATAGACGGAGATCTATGGATCTTTACCAATCGTCAAAAGACGGATACTTTATCCCGTATCCCGGTTCTGCCGACGGCGCTATCTATCATCAAAAAATATGAAGAGCATCCGAAAAGCGTGTATGAGGATCGTTTATTACCGGTAATGAGCAATCAAAAAATGAATGCATATTTAAAGGAGATTGCTGATCTGTGCGGAATTACTAAGTTACTGACCTTTCATATTGCCAGGCATACCTTTGCTACTACGGTAACACTTAATAATGGCGTTCCTATAGAAAGTGTAGCAAAGATGATGGGGCACACGTGTATCAAAACGACGCAAATCTACGCGAAGGTAATGGATCATAAGATTAGTGAGGATATGCAGCTGTTGAGGAATAAGCTAAAGCTGGTTGATAATGAACTGAACTACCGAGAAAAGCTCGGTAGTCAGTTCAAGGATTGGATAACATTCACAAAAGTTTACGTTTTATGTAAACTTTTACTTATATTTGAATAGTATGTATGTGATACATAGCGAAAGCGGTAAAAAGATCCAGGCGGTCATCAGTCAATTGGATACACAGGGAATTGCCCGGATCAATAAAAGCAAACGATTCGACTTCAACTGGAACAAAGAAAAGCAGTATGAAGTTTACAAGCTAACTGCTGAAGGTGTTGATGAACCCCTGGGGTTAATGTCATTGGCCGATCGCCCGGCTGACTTTGCAATTGAAATCAGATTGCTGGCATCATCTTTAGAAAATGTAAGAAAGACCAAACAGTATCGGAGAATAGCAGGTTGTTTAATTGCTTTTGCTTGTAGAAAGGCATTTGCAGCCGGATATGGAGGTTATGTTTGTCTGAAACCAAAAACCGAATTAAAAGACCATTACCAGGAGGTTTATGGATTGGTTTCTACGAAATTATATTTGATCACACATGGAGAAAATTCCTTAACAATAATAAAGGATTACTATGAAAACCAAGATGAACAAGAAAGCGAATGAATTGACTGACTTTTCAAAGTTGAGTAATGAAGAACTTGCAGAAGCCTTTATATTTCCCTCAAAAGGGCCTAGGACCGCAAAGGAAAAGCTGGAAGAGGAAGAGTTTTGGCAGGAACGTAGAAAGCAATTTGCAAACAGAACCCCTCAGCAACAGATTTATGATAAATTATTGCAATTAAAATTTCAGTTAGAAGATTATGTCGGCGGTAACCAATACCAGGCGGCTTTAAATTTTGGTTATTTCTTAAATGAATATGTAAACAGGCAAGAAAAACCGGACAAGGAATTTGCAGCGGATATTGATGTTAAGCCCGCCGTTCTAAGTCAATACTTAAATAACCATAGGAAGCCAACTGAAAAGTTTGTTATCCGCCTGGAATTGCATTCTAATGGAATGATCCCGGCTCTGGCATGGTTAAAGTTATTACAAAAGGATAAAGAGCATCAGATCATAACTGATAAAGCCATCAGGAAAGAGGAAAGCAAGCATGTTAAGCGAAGACTTGAATTTGCTTAATCAGTTAGTCCGGTGGAAGCTACCGCTTGTGCGGGGCTCCTATTTTATATGTCCAATTATTTCAAAAATATGAACATATAGCTATTATGTGTCCACGTTTTTTTTCAGAAATCCGATTATATGAATGAGAAGCTTGGATCTTATCATCTTAACTCGTAAACAGCCCCCTTAATTTGGTCAGGTTCTGTAAAGGGCAGCGAGGTAGCGTAGCGGATGAGCTGTTTATATACCCTTTACGGGTTCTGATCAAATTAATAATTTTGTGAAGAGACAAGATGAAAAATATCAGTAAAGGCCGAACTTACTCCTCAACTCCGTCAAAGAAAGTATTTACATAGGTAACAATCTTAGCCAAAACCCGCTCTACCTTCGTTTTTCTCTCTAAGAGCTTCGGTTTTTCTTCAAGTGTATTTACGATTTCATCGCGTAAAGGCTCCCTTTCACTGTAGAGGTAATTTTCAATCACAGCCTGTAACTCTGCTGGTTTGAGGTTTTCTTCAGCTACGAGCTTTTGGAAAGCATCAACACGTTCTTTGGTCCAGAATTGACCAAATTTTTCTGATACATCATCCGCTTTTCCGATATGTGGCAGGTTTTCCGCAATGAACTTTTCTATCAGCTCTTTCTTGCTTCGTAACTGTACCGTCCCATCTATAAGGTCAGCAATCTGTTTCTCTTGCTGTTTCCTGATCTTGTCATCTGTGATTGTTAGTTTGGTAAGAAGTTCCAGTATGTAGGCTACATTTATTTCATCTCTGTGGATTAGCTCAAGCTCAAAGTCCACGTCATCCAATATGGAAACCTTCTCTTTTGAAGGGCCTTTCGTACTTTCATACATATCAAGGTACTTGCTTTTGTAATCCTCAAAGCTCTGGAGATCCATATCTATATGCTCCGGGCTAAAGTCTGCAAAGCTGGTCAGGATATTATTCACGCGAAGCAGTTCCCGGAAGGCCTGAACAAAAGCCAGTTTATCATTTTCACTGATCAAATCATTCACACTATCAACTGTAGGTGCAATTTCCAATAACTCTGCATAGGCTGTGTTGAATTTTGCGACATAATCTTCATAGGGCTCCATGATAATGATATCCCGGGCGTTCTTGTTAGAGAACAAACCGATAGCGTCATCAGTAGCCTGTTTCAAATTCCGAAAACAAACAATATTACTCTGCGACTTCAGTTCGTTTAGAGTTCGGTTAGTCCGCGAGAATGCCTGTATCAAACCGTGCTATTTAAGGTTTTTGTCTACATATAACGTGTTCAGCGACTTACTGTCAAAGCCAGTGAGGAACATATTAACTACTAAAAGCAGGTCGATTTCTCTTTCTTTTACCCGTTTAGCGATATCATTATAGTACAGATAAAAAGAATGGCTGTCCTTCGTGCTGAACCTGGTACTGAATTGTGCATTGTAGTCGGCAATATAACCTTCCAGAACATCTCTGCTATGTTCGCTACGGTACAAAGCAACAGGTTCTGCTGCGAGTGAGAAAACATTTTCTTCTTCCAGAATTCCATTGGCATCCTTATCATCTTCGTTTGTCCCGTAAGAGAATATCGTTGCGATCCGCAGGTTATGTTTGCCCTGTTGTTTCTTTGTCCTGAAGTAATCGTAATACTTGGTTAACGTATCGATACTACTTACACAAAACATACCTGTAAATGTCCGGCTATGAGTTTTGCGATCATGATTTGCCAGTATGTAGTCGGTAATCTTCTCCAGTCGTTTCGGGCTGTCCAGCAACTCCTGGGTATCAATATCCTCTACAGGAATATCCACATAAGTAGGCCGGTCTGCTTTATCCTTATAACGTCCTACATACTCAATAGAGAACTTCAACACATTATCGTCTTTGATGGCATCGGTGACCACGTATTTGTGAAGGCAATCGTCAAATAGCTCTCTGGTAGTACGTTTACCACTGGCATTGCCGACTGCATTCTCTGCAAAGATAGGTGTGCCAGTAAATCCGAACATCTGGTGATTGTTGAAGAAGCTCTTAATCCGCTTATGAGTATCTCCAAACTGGCTGCGATGGCATTCGTCAAAAATAAAGACGATCCGCTCATCCTTCAGCTTCTCCATTCTGCTTAGATAACGCTTATTAAATACGGCATTATTCAACTTCTGTATGGTAGTAATGATCAGTTTAGTATCATCCGTAAACTTCTGAACCAGGGTATGAGTATCATCGGTTTCGTCAACGCTACCCTTGCTGAAGCTGTTGAACTCTTTATTGGTTTGATAATCCAGGTCGCGCCTGTCAACCACGAACACAATCTTGTGAACCTGAGGTAAACTCATAAGAAGCTGACTGGTCTTAAAGGAGGTTAATGTTTTGCCGCTCCCGGTTGTATGCCAGATATATCCGTTTTTTGTGCTGTTCTTGACCCTGTCAATCAGTGCTTCCACTGCGTAGTACTGATAGGGGCGAAGCACCATCAGTGATTTATAGGTTTCATTCAGAACCATGTACTTAGTCACCATCTTTGCTAAATGACACGGTTCCAGAAATATCTGTGCAAAAGATTCTAACTGGGTGATATTCTGATTTTCAACATCCGCCCAATAGAAGGTTTGTTTGAAGGATTCCTTTTTGTTATTAGCGTAGTATTTGGTATTAACTCCGTTACTGATCACATATAACTGCACATATAAAAACAATCCATTGGACGCCCCGTATGAATGCCGGTGATACCTGTTCACCTGGTTGTATGCCTCTTTTAACTCCAAGCCTCTCCGTTTTAACTCAATCTGAGCCAATGGCAAGCCGTTGATCAGGATGGTCACATCATAACGGTTCTTATAACTACCCTCCATGGTAACCTGACTGGCAACCTGAAATTCGTTCTTACACCAAAACTCCTGATTTATAAATTCAATATAAGCAATAGTCCCATCGTCTCTTGTCAGAGCGAATTTATCCCGGAGAACTTTCGCCCGTTCAAAAACACTGGTGTGTTTATTTAGTTGGTTCAGTATTTTAATGAATTCTGTGGTAGAAAAGCGGGTCCGGTTATGTTTACCGAGCTGTTCCTGCAAGTTAGCAAGCAATTCAGCCTCATTAGTGAGGGCTGCCTGTGCATAGCCCATGGAAACAAGCTGTTTAATCAGGTTGTTTTCAAGGATCAGCTCCGACTGGATGGTCATTTAAATGGAGACGCTGTTAAATTTATTTACCCTCTCCAAAGCTATCTCTATCTGTGATTCCGTCATGTTTTGCTTTTTTCTCTCGGACCAGGCATGAATATATGTCACCACATTCTTTAGAGTAGCCTTTTCTTTCAGCTCATTAGCAGCCCAATGAGTAGTTTGCTAAAAGTTCCAGACCAAATGGTGACTCAAATCCTGTAATGAAACCCTCAACTTTTTGAAGCCGGAGTTTCTCTATACTATCCAGCTCTTTGTCAATAAATGCAGCAACTTCCGGAATACGGCTGCTGTCCAGTTTCAGTGCATCAGTTGGCTTTGAATCCTGGAACCTGATCTGGCCTTTAAAATAATAACCTTCTAAATGAGACAGCAGGTGCTTCAGATTAGTTGCATAAGGTACATAATGTCCTTTTTCAAATTTTAAATTTAACTCTTCCTGGCCGAATATCTGGCTAAAATAAGCCAGTTTTTGAAGCTCAAGATGAGAAATATCGAAGCCTAGAATATTGTACCGGTCTGCCAATGATAAAATTAATGCCCGTGCTTTGGTTAAAGCCGGAGCAGATGCATTTGTAGTACGCACGTAAGAGTAATTTCCTGGCTCATACACCTCAATTTCTATCTCTTTACTTATTTCAGATAGCTTCCTGCTTATTATGGGCTTGACTACACTCCAATCTAAACCTCCATTACCACAACCGAGAGGAGGTATTGCGATTGACTGGATATTATTTTCCTTTATAACCCGAATCAAATCATCTAGCCCGGTTTCTATATAGTCCAGTTTAGTGTAGGAACGCCAGTCTGTTTTAGTTGGAAAATTTATAATGTATTTAGGGCCGATAGCCCTGTTGGTTTTAGTCACAAACATCTTTCCGGGGTTTACTTCCCCTGATTTACAAGCTTTTTTATAGAGCTTATAATTCATTTCAAACTTCTCCTTAAACTGCAGAGCAATGCCCTTGCCCATAACACCGACCGTATTTACGGTGTTAACCAGAGCTTCGGTGTCGGCTTGTAATAAGTTGCTGTCCTTAAATGTGATCATGAATAATAATAACCTGGCTTTACAATTAACTTTACCTCGCTGTTAACAGAATCTATTGCCTCTCTAACAAAATTAGCAATTTCTTGATTGTGTGCAATGATACCTAATAAACCTGTGACGGGCAGATGGCGATGGACTAAAAATTCTGCCTGCTTCAATTCTTTCCTTTGTTTCGAATACGTCTGGTACCAGTTATGATCTTTTATAATGTCCCATTTAAGGTTGTTTAATTGATCATATTGGTTGTAATAATTCAGATAAGCCACATAGGCATGCCTGTCTGTAAAAACAAATGGCAGATCCAGGGCGACTATTTGCTCGACAGTACTTACCAGATAAATAATCTCATCCTGGGAACCATTGTATCAGCCACGTCCTTTTTCCAGATATTATAAAGCATGGGCATTTTATAATGGAAATAAAATGGAATATAGTCGTTCAAAACTCCACCCGGATCAATGCTTACCACAGATCTCCCCCTGTTATTTATGAGTGTCTTGTATCCTATAGATGTGTACTCCGGATCCTGAGGCTTACAGTTACAGCAATGAAGTCCTTCCCTGAGGATGAATTCAATATTGCTGTAATGCGTCATTCTGTATATATAGGTTTTCGTGTCGCTCATAACGTTAACCCATCTAATATAACGTATTTGAAGATCGTATATAGAAACATTTTTTTACTAAAATCGAACGATTTGATTCCCTAATACTATTTTTTCACACAAACATCTGCTGCAATAATCCCTTTTTATACTGCTGGCTTTGTTGCAGTTGGCGGCTTACAAGATTTATCTTATCGTCTATGGCTGAGAGGAAGTTGGCGATTTTGGTTTGTTCTGAGTAGTTTGGTAATGCAATCTTAAGTTTGGATATCTCGGTTTTATTTATCTCAAGGAAGGTTGATCCACTAGCTTTCTTGAGAAGTAAATGTTTATTAATCAGTAGCCAATAGTAGATAAACTCATTAACATTATGGTCATTGGCAATTATAGATTGAAATCCTTGGTTGGTACAACATTCACCTAATGCTATACTCACATCACCAACTGTTGCTCTACTGGATAGCAAAATTGCTCCTGTTGGAAGTAGCTTTGCAGAAGAGTTTGCTAATCCATCTTTAGTAATTTGACGGGTACTTTGAAGTACATACTTCTTTTTCAACTCGGTAGGAGTGAACCACTGAATTGTTCCACCCCAATACTTTTCAATGTATGTCTCAGGTGTACCACCTCCTACTATTTCTCCAACATCCCTCAACGTCTTTACTTCCCAATCCGGGTACTCATTCCCCTGATCATCACCGTCCGATAGTCGGTCAGGCTTAAACCGGATCTGCTGGCTAAAAATCTGCTGCATTAGGCCTTTCTTATATTGCTCCAGCAGGGATTTCCTTTTGCTGAGCTGCTGGATCTTATTGTCTACAGCGGTTAGGAAGGAGGCGATCTTTTGTTGTTCGAGATCTTCCGGTAGATTGAGATTTAAGGTTTTAAGCTGACTGGAATATAAGTGAACTACAGATACCCCCTGAGCTAATGATGCAATCTCAAGCTTCTTCTTATTGTTTAAATAGTAAGATAAAAACACCCCGTTGACTTTCGACCTTATAATGTTTAGATCCCCACCCAAAGCAATTCCACTTTTTAGTACACAAGATGCTGTGGCGATATCTAGCTGTGTTTCACCTGAAGCGGGTATGATAACATCATTTGGTTCACTCAGTACTAACTCGCGGAGGCTGAGATTGGTTTTGGAGCTAATATGATTAATCGTTTCCCCATATTTAGTGTACAGCTCTCCATACCTTATACACTCTATTTCGCCATCCTTTGTAATATCAGACTTTGAAATGCCCTTTCCCTTTGAGAACTCAGCAATGTTTCCCAAATTACTGCTATACCATTCATCAGTAAACTCAGGAAACCTCAATGCAGGCACATTCTTCATAGTTCCTATCATTTCTTCTTCTTAGTATCCTTCAAAACCTTCTTTTCATCTCCGTCTAATTTCCGCTGAAGCTTTTTGACATCTTCGGCAGTCTTCAGGTTCTCCGGGATGATACCCCGTTTAGTCAACATGTCGCGAACAGCCAGATTATTATCAATATGTTCCTTTTCTATTCCCGACTGTCCTTTTAAATCTTTGCTTTGCACATTCAAACCGGTCATTTCTGCCGCAAGATCTTTTGCTTTTATACTGATGGTAGGCAAAAAATCGGCAACCGGCCTGTTTTCCGGAATACCCAATTTTCGTTTAAGCATCTGCGTATTCAATTTGAAAAGTGCCTGATCCCCCTTGCTTCTAATAATCGCAAATCCCTGACTATCGACGCCTCTTTCATATAAAATCCCCGAAAGTTGTTTTTCTGTATGACTTAGTTTTTCACGAGCTTTCACGCGCTCAAATTCTAATAACCGTTGCTCTACCAGTTCGGCTCTTCGAGTTTGAACAGCAAAATAGTTTTGAGCAAAAGCGATTTCTTCCTTTCTACTATCACCATTTTGGGCAATCAGGTAGCAGGCATATCGGGTTAGAAGTATGTCGTCAATTTCTTTTTCAGCTCCCTTTGGCATGGGTATCGTTTTCCTGATGTCAGGAAAATGATAGAACACTTCCTCTCCCGCATTTTTACAGGCATCTTTTGCCTTTTGAATTACCTTTTCAAAGTTTTCCCATTTACTGTATCCCAATAACTCTTGCAACTCTCTTGCATGCCAGCATTCCACACCGTCCAATTCAGAGGCTGCATCTTCAAATAAGGAAAATAGCTGTTGTATTTCGTCTGTCTTCATAGTTTGAACTTAAAAGGGCGTAGAAATGTTTAATTCATTACAGAAGCTTCCAATGAGCTCATCGGTCGCTTTCATCTCTGACTCAACAGCCTGGAGTTCTGCTGCCACCTGATTCAGATCAATCGCTTCTTCCGCTTCAAAAGTATCCACATAGCGTGGTATATTCAGGTTATAATCGTTCTCTTCAACCTCCTTCAGGCTGGCCGCATAGCTGAATTTAGAGCTGATCGTCCGTTCCCTGTAAGTCTGAATGATAAGGTCTATATCTTCCAGTCGCAATACGTTCTGGTTGCCGACTTTCCCGAAATGCTGGCTGGAGTCAATGAACAGGATACTATCATCAATCTTGCGGCATTTCTTGAAGACCAAAATACTGGTTGGGATACTGGTTCCGTAAAAGATGTTAGCGGGCAGTCCAATTACAGCATCCAAATAATTCCGATCATGTATTAAGAACTTCCTGATATGACCCTCCGCAGCTCCCCGGAATAGAACGCCATGCGGCAACACAACTGCCATAGTACCGTTATCTGCCAAATGGTGTATCATGTGCTGGACAAAAGCAAAGTCAGCCTTACTACCCGGAGCTAATTTTCCATATTGGCTGAAACGGTCATCACTCATAAACAGGTTGCTGGCGCTCCATTGAGCGGAGAACGGGGGATTTGCTACAATAGCTTCAAACCGCTGGTCTAAATGCTGAGGGTGTACTAAAGTGTCTTCCTGTTTAATATTAAATTGCCTGTAATGGACATCATGAAGGATCATGTTCATCCGGGCGAGATTATATGTAGTTCGGTTTAATTCCTGGCCGTAGAAGCTTGGTACCTGTTCTACTTCTTTGGCTACCCGTAATAGTAGCGAACCCGAGCCACACGTGGGATCGTACACAGATTTTATTCTTGTTTTACCGGTAGTTACGATTTTGGCCAGAACCTTTGATACCTCCTGGGGCGTATAGAATTCACCTGCCGTCTTTCCTGCTCCACTGGCAAATTTTCCAATAAGATATTCATAAGCATCCCCAAGAACATCAGAATTGGCATCTTCAAGATTGAAATCTATCTTGTCTAAGTGGGCGAGCACTTTGGAAATCAATTCGTTTTTCGCACTTTCCGAACGGCCTAATTTAGTAGAGGTAAGATCCAGATCCTCGAAAAGGTTATCGAAATCATCTTCGCTATCAGTACCCATCGTGCTTTGCTCAATATTCTGCAGGATCTTAGTTAGGTCTTCCAGTATGAAGTTACTTTGGCTGTTGCCATCCGCATCCGACGCTTTGGCATTGCCGCGCCTTGCTATTTCGCTGAAAAGCTCTGAAGGCTTTAGAAAATAACCAAGCTTATTAATCGCTTCATCATGAACCGCTTGAAGGTAAGCTTTGCCTTCAGTAGTGTTCTCATTCAGACTTTGGTAATTAATACTATCCTCTCTGAGAATTTCATTGGCATAAAGCAGCATTTTCTCGCTGAGATATTTGTAGAAGATAAATCCGAGAATATAATCTCTAAATTCATCCGCATCCATCTTGCCACGAAGAGTATTAGCAATATTCCAGAGCTGTTGCTGTAGTTGTTTCTTTTGGTCTTCAGACATTAAATTGACGTAAAAAATTCTATGCTAAAACTATCAAAATTTACGGACATAGAACCTTTGTTATATGTTTCATGAAGGTATAATTTAGGGGCGTACCCTAAATTATACCTTCATCAGCAAAGGATAGATAACCCTCGCTGGTTATAATAATATGTTCAATAACGTGAATGTCTAAATAGTTCCCGGCGGCAATGAGTTTGCGGGTAAGATCGAGATCAGCCTGGCTGGGTTTTAGATTACCGGAAGGATGGTTATGGGCATTATGTAAAGCTTTACATAATTGTCATTATGTAAAGTGATTTATTATGTAAAGTCGTAATGATAACCAGCTCATTCATAGTGTATTTAATAGGAATCACTTTACATAAAAACATCAATAACAAAAATTATATTTTATTCAAATTCAAATTTTAATGGATAAATATCGACCTAAATCTGAATTTAACCACTTTGGTAGAAAAAATTCTGATATTATTATGTAAAGTGATGAAACGATATTTGTTCGTTTAATGGTGTTTTAAGTATGAATTACTAGCATTACTTTACATAAAAATATACTTTACATAATGGGATAGGATAATTAAGGAGGCATTAGCTTTCAAAGCTGCTGAAAATATGACTTTTGGATCAGCAACCGTTCCGGCAACTCCACCAGTAGAAACATCCATTATTCCCAAGACCTTGTTAGCCCTATTCAGAAGCATGATCTTGAATTGTTCGATAAAATCAATCTTGCCCGGATCCCAATTATTTATAAGTAGGGTATAAACGTCTATTGATTGCTCAATTTTTGGCCTTTGTGAAGGTTTTATGATTGGAGTATAGGTCAACTGAATTTCAGATACTTGATTTAACGGAGATTGAATTAGCGTTTCCATAATTTTATGATTTAATTAATTATGGCGCCCGGATAGCCACTGTCCGGCACTAAGGGCAAGGTGGAGATTTTAAAAATGTGGAGGGCTCCCTACGGGATACCCATTTTTCAAATACTACCTTGGCGAAGCAACCCCGTGTGAAGGACGAGGGCACTGAAAAAGTCCTTTAGAAATAAAAGACAAAAAAGATGTCCATTATAATTCATATTGACGTCCTTAGAGTTGGCTACACGGAATTTGAAAAAACTAAAACCCGTATAACTTAAAGAAAAAGGGACTGTTCATGATTTTATGATACAGTCCCTTTTCTCTAGCTGATACAGCTGACTTTTTCAGTGCCCTCGTGAAGGACAGGGGCTAACTTTGTGGGAATAATTAATAAATCATCTAACGACCGAAGCTCATTATCAATTTCTTTTACAACTACATAGCTATAAAGAACTTGGTGAGATTTGGATTTTACTTAATAAGCTTATCCAGGAGCAAGTAAGCTATGATAAGAAAAGCAAAACCCAATATCCCCCATATAAGCCGGGTTAACACAATCCGGTAATAATCTGTACTTCTCACCTGTTCGGGAAATAACATTAATCTAAACTGCCGGATAATAGGTTTTGGTCCACTTTCAATTGTCCGATTTATGGTTAACAAACCTTTTGCAAGCGTTTCATTCACGCCCGACAAATCTGGCTTGGGACTTTCCACCTGTATATTTTTGTATTTAGCTTCGAAACTGTTGATTAGTAATAGATTCTGTTTTCCCAATTCAGCTATACGCTGGTCTTTTTCATCAAGCTGTTGCTGTTGCTGGCTCATAAAATCCTGCATTTGCTTATTGTGCGCAAAGATCTCTTTAAGCATCTCCGTTAAAGTGATTTCGTCCATTGGTGTTTCCTGATCGTTCATAATGATACTCCTTTTGAATAGTTAGGTTCCTGTTTTTGTTGGCTAATTAATCCTTGCTGTTGTTTTAATTGCAGCTCCTGTTTAAGTTTCTTTTCGATGTCCATTAAAGCATAACCGACCTGACTGCCTTTGAAACGAACGTGCTGAGGGTCAGTAAAGGCAATACCCCGACCGAGCTCTACATCATAGCCTTGCTTCTCCATGTATTTTTTTACCTGCTGTACATCTTTACATTCCTTGATGGCTTGTGATAAATGCTTTTTTAAAGCCTCCTTGCGCTGGTCGACCCTTTGGCCCGGTGCTACTCTTTGTTCCGGCTTTAAAAACTTGTTAGGGCTTAATACCTGGGTTAGCTTATATTCCAGTTCCATCTTCCGGCAATATTCTGCTACACGTTTATAGCTGTTACCGTCGCTGGCGGTCCGGCCATCATAGCCAATGCGGTTAGCGACTATGTGCAGGTGCTCATGACCGGTATCCTGGTGGGCGATCACTACGTATTGATTACTCTGAAAGCCAAATTCATTTGCCAGCTTTTCCGCCATGTCTGCTTTATCCTGTAGATCTAATCTGCCGGAGTCGCTGTGAGCAAAGCTTATGGATATATGAAATACCGGTTTACTGACCTTAGGATTTAGCTTGCTCACTTCGACAAATTCGCGAATCAGTTCCAGCCGGTTTCCAAAGCATTGATTGTATGCAATAACCTCTACCTGTTTCTTTTCTGCTTCAAGTTGTTGCATATCCTGCGATTTCTGTAAGCGGCCTTGAAAAAGATAATTGAGGCATCCCCTGAAACTTTTACCCGTTCCTATTTTTCCGATCATGATATATACTGTTTAATTTCTTTCACGATATTTTGTATACCTCTGATCTCCTGGTTTAATAAAGCTCTCTCCATCGGATTAAGATCATCACCCCTGTTTCGTTTTTTAGCGATCTGGTTAAGGTTAGCTGCGGTATGGTTTAGCGTACCGATTAATTGAAGCACTGGTCGGGGCAGGCTTTTAATTTTAGCTTCTACCCGTCCGTGCAATCCCAGATCACGCAGAAAAACTGATACAGATCTTGCAGCACTCCTGGCATTCGCCTGAATGATCTTTTTCTCTAAGAGATTACACATGACACTTAAGGCCTCTCTTCTTTTAAAAGATACTTTTGGGCGGCCACCTTTTCTGGCATGGCCTTTATTTATACTCTCATTACTGATCTTATCGATTGTCTTTTCCATAGTCTTTTCAGTGTCTTTATCCCCCCGAATGCGTAGCATGAGTGGGGGCCAGCGGGTTTCGGCAGGGCCGAAACATAGCTGGCTCCCCTAAAAACTCAATGCACTGCTGCGCCTTATGTTAATAGTATCTACAGGCTGATGACAGTTTCCGGCCAATAGACTAAGCTTCCTTTTTGGGGATGGTATGAGGGTTGATAACGGATATACTGATAGGCGTCCAACTCTCTGATACATTTGTGATAGGTGGCTATTGATGCTATCTTACTAAATGCCATAAGCTGTTTTCGGGTGAAAGAAAAGGGGCTGCAAAATCCTGCTCTCTGCCAACAGACAAATAATGCCGTGTATAGACAAACATGGGAGGCTTGTAGACGTTGGTCTTTTCCCATAAGTCTGATTGTTTTAGTGTAATTAACTATTTCCGGTGAGATTGCTGAATGCTTCATTTTTGCCCTCCTTCCAAAATCTGATAGATCTCTTCCAGTTTGTAATACATCATGCCTCCAATTTTGGTATAGCGAAGCGTACCATTAATCCGCAGGTGTTGAAGGGTACCTGGGGAAATGTTTAAGAGCTTCCTGACCTCATTGCTTTTAAGCCATTTTTTAGACTGGACCTGACCAGGCTGCATAAGCTGTTTGATCTCCTGTAACAGCTCCCCTTTAAATACTTTTAAATCTTCCTTGCTAATGAATTCGACTTGCATTTCTTTTCCTCCTTTTTGATTTAATCTGTTATTGTGATGATGGCACCAAAAATGCAGAGCATATCAATTCGTTCATGACCAACGCAAAACGTATGGTCACGGCTGGAAGCTTCCTGAGATTAAAAAAGGTTAGAATGCCGGTAACGGTAAGTGCCGAGAAATCAATGATTAGCTTCTTTTGTTAGCAGCAGTAATCTTGAATAACTTGGATTGTGGAGGAACGGGAGAATATTTGCTGCCGGGAGACCTTTTGTCTGCCGGGAAATAACGCCTGACCGTTTCCGGGCTAATAGAGTCCTTATCCTGTTCGAAATACTTACATATCATCTTAACCCAAATGCTTTGGGTTTGTGAAAACATGAGTTCCTTGCCATCTGGAAGCTTCAACTCCTGCAACTGGATAAACAAGTCTATTACCGTGGTCAGATGATCTTTCGCAATCCGTATACGATCAGTCGTCTCAAGGCTGCGAGCTTCTTTCAGTTCTGCTTTAAGTTTACTTAATTGTTCCGTTAAATTGTAGATTTCTTCTTTCTGACTGGCAATGATACTTTCCGTTGACTGATGAGTGTGCCATTGGTCTATATGGGTAAGAAACTCACGGAATTTTTTTAATTGTTCTTTACTCTTTACATCTGACGGATGGCTTGATTTAAAAGGGTCTTTTACCCGTAGCTGCTCTATGCGGTCAGAAACAATTTCCTGAATATGTCTGAAAAAGTCTTTTTCTTGGCCTTGTAGGTTTTTAGAGAAATAGTAATTTAAGTGATACCTATAAAAATCCTCAAACTTGTTTTCATCCAGCTTTATTAAACGATAAAGAAGGTGGTTATCTTCGTGCAGCTTCGACCAGAACAAAGGTCTGCCGATATCCAGTGTATGCGGCGAAAAATCAAATCGTTGACGATATTTGAAGTAAGCAGTCTTCATGGGCTAACATAATAATACTTAACTCTGGTCTAAGGATGATTGTTTGGGTTTTCACAAATTAAGATTGAAGCAATTGGGAAAGGCTTAGCCAGTGAATCTGGGCAAATTGAGCCACCTTCTAAAAGGTTGATATTTGAAGATTCTGGGCAAACTGTGCCATTAAGATTCTTTCGATTTTTGTGACAATCTAATCCATGATGGTAATAGAATCTTTTATCTTCAATCTCAATTAGAAGTTTCTTTAAGTTATTTGGAATAAATGTACATGTAGCCTTTCTTTGGTGATCATTTGAAACGATTCCAAAGGGTAATTGATGATTTTCAAAAATCCCATATAGGACGTGTCCATTAAAATCCATATTTTAAAGCTTACGTATTAATGCGAATCAAGGGTTAAAAGATACTCCTTATTGCTATAAATTTTGTCCCCTATAAAGAATCGGTTTTCAATTTGC
>JBBJNR010000122.1:0-5593 GCA_037719315.1 Daejeonella sp. | reverse complement strand
ACATGTAAATTATTGATAATCAATTGTATATATATTTTTCACCAAGCCCTAAATAGGTGTCCGAAATCAGGCGGCTTGTGAATGGAGCCCCAATGGTTGAAAGATCTCATTTGGGATCAGGAACCAAGGATAAGTAGCATCTGGCAAGGGATTAACAAGCCAAGGAATAGAGATCCTTGGTATTATTACCTTCCTGGCCGTTATCGTGCCACCATCATCGTGCGGACTTGTTGTAATTCCTGATTCTGGAAGCGTGCGTAATATAATCCAGGGGCATAGCCAGGATTGTCGAGCGTAAAAGCATGGTCACCTGCGGTGCTAAGCTCATCAACTACAGTTCTCACTAACCGTCCCTGAATATCAAATATCTGGATAAGTACGTGGCCTCCTTTAGACTTGTAAGTGATGTTGGTGTAAGACTGAAAAGGATTAGGATAATTGGATATAAGGATGCTATCGTTTGCTTCATTCAAATCAGCAATCGTTCCTGTTGTACAGGGAGCACGGCTGCTTATTATTGGAAGGCTCTGGAAGTTTTTTAACATGACTGTTTGCAGAGTGGTATCTGACACACAGAACCATTTTTGCAATATTGATGCATATACAGACCTGAAATCATATTGCATGGGTACGTTATCATTTGAAGTTACCTGGCTGGGAATAATTGGATTCTTCCCAAGAACCCCACTCTGGACGTAATCGCCAAAAATAAATAGAGGCGCTGCAGCGCCATGATCGGTGCCTCCGCTGGAATTTGATTGAATTCGCCTTCCAAATTCAGAAAAGGTCATTCCTATCACCCTCTTAGAAGCTTTTTGAAATTTAAGGTCATCCATAAAGGCTTTAACCGCATCGCTGACCTTCATCAAAAGATTGGCGTGACTGCCTGTGTCCGTCGCTCCGGCATTTACCTGGGCAGCATGAGTATCAAAGCCTCCAATATTGACCATGTAGATTCTGGTCTTTAAACCTCCGGCTATTAACCGCGACACTATTTTAAGCTGATCAGCAAGTGAATTGCCTGTGGGATATGCGCCTTGTACAGTAACTTTTGAAGCTGCACTTTTGATGGCAGTACTATATTGCTGTGTTTGCTGTGAAACCTGTCGGATATAGGTCAGCTCTTTCCCTGCGTTCGTATTTGGAGCAGGGTACTGAATCCCATTTATGAGATTGTAGAAATTAACGGGATCGGATATGGCTAATCCCATTCCCACGGAAGGGCCCTGAAATGCCGGAGAAATAAATGAACCAATTTGAATAGCGAGCGGATCCGGCATAACGGAGTTGGGAAACCCAATTGGATATCCTGAGAATTCCTGATCCAGGTATCTCCCCGTCCATCCGCTGTTTAAGACTTGTGTGGAGTCTGATGCGGTGAGCCAGATATCGGTGGCCCTGAAGTGACTAAAGCTTGGCTGCGGATATCCTACAGACTGAATTACCTGTAATTTACCTTCTTTATATAAAGCATTTAAACCCTGCATAGAAGGATGAAGTGCAGTGTCAAAGTTGCCCAGTTTTAAAATTTTGTTGTTCGGGAGTATTATATTTGACCGGGCATTAACCAGGTTATCGTACTGATCAAGAGGAATGACCGTATTTAACCCATCATTTCCACCATTCATTTGAATGATTACCAAAACATGATCAGAATCTTCTCCCGCTGCGGTCAGAGCGGCCATCAAAGGCGACGAGCCAAATGCCTTAAAGGTCAGGCCATTGATCAGAGATGGCATCACCACTCCAGCGGGAATGGCTTTAGCCAGGAAATCTCTTCTTTTCATGATAGCTGATATTCTGCAAGGTTCATCATGTACTTATACATGGCCTGCAAACGTGAATTAACTATGTTCTTTTTGGAAGCGCTTCCGGGATCGTTTTTGTAGTCGTTCCAGGCATTCGTCCAGTAAAAATCAGTAACCTGGTTGCTGAGCAGAATACTCTTCAAAAACGTCCGCGTTGAGGCGGAAACATCGATCCGGTAAAGCTGTTCGAGTGCCTCACTGATCAGTGCATTCGGATCTGCGGGATTCGTAAATTTTGATGTATAAGCCAAAGGATCGATGCTGATCTTTTTTCCATTACGGGTATAACCTGCTGCGATGAACCTGTCGGAAAATGCATTTCGTTTAGATATTGTATCAGAATTTATCCATAGCTCATAAAATTGAGGTTCCTGATAGTATGCCGGCCATCCTGATACGTTGGGTGGATCTCCAATATCCTGCTGAAAAGCTGCTGACTGACTTTTTATATAAGCCCACATGTAGTACTGATTAACATAATCGCTTTTATCAGGAAAAATAATATCAAATTCCCTGCAGAGACCGATGGTTAGGTCAGCCGGACTTTTAATCATGCATCCGCGGTTTTGCTCCGTGAAAAAATGATCGCTTGTGAGGAGCACCTTTAAAACCGGTTTTATTTCATAATTACCTGCCCGGAAGATTTCCGCCAGCGGCACGATAAAAGAGCTTTCTACTTCAGCGCTGATGGAATAGTAAATAAAGAACCGGTAGAGTTTGCGGCAAATAAATAAACTCACTTCGTTTTGGAGAAAGATCATATTTAGCATTTCGTCAAGCTCCTTAGAACCATCCGTGCCCGCTTTTCCTTTGATTACGGTATTATTAAAGAATGAAGAAAATTGCTTGTCCGTAGTATCGTGCCTTACAGGATCAAAAACCGACTTGATAGCAGCAGCATCAAGCCTGTATCCTGTCAGAACTTTTGCCGCCGCCTTGACGTCGCCTTCGGTATACCGGGAACCAGGGCCTTTTCCGAGAGTAAATAACTCCTGTAATTCACGCGCGTAATTTTCATCCGGCGCAGTTTTGGTATTTACATATCCGTTTAAATACTTCAGCATGCCGGGATCAAGGGTAACCTGCTTCACAAGTTCGCGGAAATTACCGAAGCAATAGGTACGGAGTAACTCATTGGTCTTATATGAATATCTGGCATCGCCAACGGTAGCGGTTTCTGTAGCAAAATGATTGTGCCAGAAAAGAGTCATTTTCTCACGCAGGGATGCTGCCTGGCCGATTAAATTACCTGTCCACCACGAAGTAAATGATGCTGTCCTCCGACTGTTAGCTGTCCCGTTTCCGTAAGCGGCAGTTACCCAAGGTTGTCCCTCAGCTACTGCGGGATCTGTGAACGTACCATCATTGTAGTTATTCACCGGCGGCGGCGGAGCTGCTTCGATGCCCAGGAGAAGATCTACTGAATCGTTCAGCGTTTTGCCTGAGAACAGCGCAATATCGGTCTGTTTTACACCGAACAGAGAGCGTTTTAGCAGATGGATCAACTCTGGTTTACCAAAAGATCCTGTATACGTCGATATTGGCATCTCTATAAAACGATTTTAAACATGAATAATAATACTAACCCGGTGAATCTCCTGTAAATGGAGATTGTATTAACTATGCTACTTAATTTCAGATTAAATATAAGTTTTTTTGTGTAGATTATATGATTCTTGTTTTATCTTTTAAAATCTTTGTTCAGAGCTGTGTATGAGATAAGTAAGGTTATTGTTACAGAATAAGGCTGGCTTTTTTGATTATTTTAGCTTTAAGAAAGTTCATAGTTATGGCCAATTACAAACTTCAGATCAACGGCAAGGCGCTACAGGCAGATGTTGAACCGGATACTCCTCTTTTATGGGTATTAAGAGACCATCTTGGATTAGTTGGGACAAAATATGGCTGTGGAATAGCGCAATGCGGCGCCTGCACCGTCCACGTAAATGGTGGCGCAATCCGTTCATGTGTTTACCCAATTTCCGCAGTAGGGACTTCGCCGGTTATTACTATTGAAGGCTTATCGGAAAACGGGGACCATCCGCTGCAGTTAGCATGGGATGAAGTCGATGTGGCGCAGTGCGGATATTGCCAGGCAGGGCAGATCATGACTGCCGCGGCTTTACTTAAGAAAACGCCAAAACCTTCAGATGAAGAGATAGAAAATACGATGCATGGAAATATATGCCGCTGCGGGGCTTACCACCGCATTCGTGATGCAGTTAAATTAGCAACAACTAAAGCCTGATCCTTATGAGAAGTGTAACTAATAACAGCAGGCGCGATTTTATAAAAATGTCCGCTATCGCTGGCAGCGGATTGGTTCTGGGATTTAATTGGTTCAGCGCTGAAGCGGCTCCGGTTCTCATATCCGGTACCTCGGCAGCTTTAGGATTTAACAGTTACCTGTTGATCGCTCCTGACGGCGTTGTGACCATTATGTCGCCGAATCCGGAGCTCGGACAGAATATTATGACCTCATTTCCGATGGTCGTAGCGGAAGAACTGGAGGCCGACTGGACCAACGTGAAGGTATTGCAGGCTAACCTGGACAATAAATTTGAACGGCAGTTGACAGGCGGTAGCGGAGCGGTTCCTCATTCATGGAAATTGCTGAGAACTGCGGGAGCAACCGCTAAAGCGATGTTGGTTCAGGCAGCCGCAAATCAATGGTCAGTTCCGGCTGAGGAATGTAGTGCATCCATGGGTTTTGTGCTTCATGCAAAATCAGGTAAAAAACTTAGTTATGGCGCTCTTGCTGAGGCAGCTTCAAAAATACCTGTCCCAACCGGTGTGAAATTAAAGGACAGAAAGGACTTCAAGCTAATTGGAACCCTGGTCAGAAATGTAGAGAATAAAAAGATCGTAACCGGGAAACCACTGTTCGGGTTAGATTTTTATCGCGAAGGAATGCTTTATGCGATGATTCAGCGTCCGGAGTCCTTTGGGATGAAAGTTAAATCCGTCGATTCCGCAGCCGCGAAAGCCATGCCGGGTATTGTGGATGTGGTTACATTTAAAGATAATGTGGCAGTTGTTGGTAAATCCACCTGGCAGGTACTGAAAGCAAGAAAACTATTAAAAATAGAATATGAAAAAGGTACCGAACTAGAAAGTACCGAAAGTCATGATAAACTTTTCGTATCGTTAATGGACACCGGCGCTCCTACAGTCAGACGGAAAGACGGTGATGTGGATGCAGCTTTTAAAAATGCTGCGAAGGTTGTCAAAGGTGAGTATCAGTGCCCGTTTCTTTCGCACAGTCCGATGGAGCCAATGAACTTCTTTGCCGATGTCAGGCCTGACGGTATTGAGCTGGTGGGACCAACGCAGACGCCTGCCAGGGCCAGGGCCGATGTTTCAAAACTGTTAAATATACCTGAGGATAAGATAACACTTCAGCTTACGCGCTTAGGTGGTGGGTTTGGCAGAAGGTTGCAGAGCGATTACGCCACTGAAGCCGCCCAATTGTCCAGCATCATGAAAGCTCCTATAAAGCTGATGTGGACTAAAGAAGATGATATGACTGGTGGTTCTTATCGCCCTGCCGTTCGCTATCGTTTTGAGGCGGCGCTGGATGCAAGCGGCAATATGATCGGGTATAAGCTAAGGGGAGTAGGAATTAATTCAGGCAATTCAACCCGGGAGAATAACTTCCCTTCCGGCGCTGTTGATAATTTACTGATCGATTCTGTAGAGCATAAATCACCGATAACTACAGGGGCGTGGCGGGCCCCGATAACTAATTTTCTGGCCTATGCCGAGCAATCTTTCCTTGACGAAGT
>JBBJNR010000055.1:11185-24351 GCA_037719315.1 Daejeonella sp. | reverse complement strand
CAAACCACCCTTTACATATAAAATGATTATTAGTCAATAGCCTAATTCAATAAAACTAAATGAGCTTAGCTATATTTTACAGATTCTTGCTAACCATAAACTGTAATTCCATCTAAACATATATTTATTTATGAAAATTCAACCAAATAGCGTGGTAGCGCTTACTTACGATTTGTATACAAAAGAGAACGACGAGGATGTATTCGTTGAAAAAGCAGACGAGCAGAATCCACTTGTATTTTTGTACGATGTGGGAATGATGCTGCCAAAATTTGAAGAGAATTTACAAGGTATGTCGGCCGGGGACAATTATGATTTTCATCTTATAGCAGAAGATGCTTACGGCGCCAAAGACGATACGGCCATAGCTGAATTACCTCTGGACATGTTTGGCGAAATGGAAAAACCTGAGATTGGAGCTACCCTGCCACTACAGGACAATGACGGTAATCAGTTCAGAGCTAAGGTGAAAGATATTTCTGAGTCAGCGGTGACGGTTGATCTAAACCATCCAATGGCAGGCCAGGACCTTCATTTTATCGGTAAGATCCTGTCTGTAAGGGAAGCTACCAGCGAAGAGTTGTCTCATGGACATGCCCATGGCGCCGACGGACATGCAGAACACTAAGATAAGCCTGTTACCGGGTTAGCTTATTAACTTATCGTTAAAATTCTAAATAATTTCTACTCAGCCTGCCGGATTCCCCGTTCGATAACTGGAAAATCTGCATAATTATATAAATTGCATAGGGAAGTACAGTCATCTAAAATTATAATACATTGTTATGAATAAAATAGTTCAATTATTATGCTGCTTGGTAATTTCATTTGGCGCCTTTGGTCAGTCTCCGGACAAAATTGCAATTATCCCGCAACCAGTTTCTCTGGTTAAAGGAGCAGGCCATTTCACATTACCGAAAAATGTAGTTATCCAGGCGCCGAGTTCTCCGGAGCTAAGCACCGCAATTGCTACTTTGCGGGACAGGTTATCTGAACCGACAGGGTACCGGGTGATCTCGGTTAGTAGCTCTCCAGCACCCACAGTTAAACTACAATTGAATTCTCTCGCTGATGCCGACCTGGGAAACGAAGGCTACAAGCTGTCTGTTACACCGACACAGGTGACAATCAGAGCTAACCGGGCAGCTGGATTATTTTATGGAATTCAAAGTTTTATTCAACTGTTGCCTGTACAAATTGAAAGTAAAGTGCAGGTGAATAATGTGAGTTGGACTGCTCCTGTTGTAGAAATTACTGACCATCCAAAGCTGGGATGGAGAGGTCTCATGTTCGATGTCGCCCGTCACTTTTTTACAAAAGATGAGGTTAAACAATACATCGACGCCATGGTGAGGTATAAATACAATTTGCTTCACCTGCACCTTACTGATGATGAGGGCTGGAGGATAGAAATTAAAGGCTTGCCTAAGCTAACTGAAGTGGGAGCGTGGAATGTTAAGAGAATAGGAACTTTTGGAGATTTCATTCCGCCTACTGCGGCCGAACCGCGTAACTATGGAGGTTTCTATACACAGGAAGATATTAAAGAACTGGTTAAGTACGCGAAAGAGCGTTTTGTGGATATTTTGCCAGAGATAGATGTTCCAGGACACAGTTTAGCTGCTATTGCTTCATATCCCGAACTATCATGTACGCCTGAAGCAGTAAATTATAAAGTCCGCTCAGGTGAGAAGATCATGGACTGGTCCGGTGGAGCGCCGCCAAAGGCGCTGATTGATAACACGCTATGTCCTGCAAATGAAAAGGTTTATACTTTTATGGATACTGTGGTCAGTCAGGTGGCGAAGCTTTTCCCATTCGATTATATCCATCTTGGCGGCGACGAGGCCCCAATAAATTACTGGCAGAAAAACGAGCAGGTAAAAGCTCTAATGGTACGTGAGGGAATGAAGGATATCAAGGAAGTGCAGGGATATTTCACCCGTAGGATGGAGAAGATCGTAGAGTCAAAAGGTAAGAAATTTATGGGTTGGGATGAAATTCTTGAAGGAGGTGTGAGTCCTGCAACGGCAGTGATGAGCTGGCGCGGCATGAAATACGGAATCGAAGCCGCCCATGATAAGCACCAGGTAGTTATGAGCCCTACTACATTTGCGTATATTGATTACATGCAGTCTGATGCCATTTCTGAACCCAGAGTTTATGCATCTCTTCGCTTAAATAAATCGTATGAGTTTGAGCCTGTTCCGGATGGTGTTGATCCGCAGTATATTAAAGGCGGTCAGGCCAACTTGTGGACGGAGCAGATCTACAACATTCGCCAGGCTGAGTATATGACATGGCCAAGAGGCTTAGCTATTGCAGAATCCGTATGGTCTCCCAAAGGAAGGAAGGACTGGCCGGATTTCTTTGGCAGGGTGGAAAGCCATTTTAAACGTATGGATCTTGCGGAAATTAAATATGCGCCAAGTGTTTACGATCCTATATTTAAAGCCAGTAAAACTCCTGACAACCGTCTCAAGGTAGAGCTTAGTACCGAAGTTACAGGATTAGATATCTATTACAGCTTTGACAATTCGTTTCCAGACAGATTTTATCCTAAATATACTACTCCATTGATTGCGCCAGTAGATGCAGTTCAGCTGAAAGTAATAACTTATAAAGGTAAGGATCCCGTTGGGAGGATGTTGACAATGCCGATTTCTGAATTGAAAACCCGCGCCAGATTTTAATCATCGTTGCCTTTAAAACAGAAGCCCATTGGAAAGATCCAATGGGCTTTGTTTTTTGAATAATAGTAAGATTATACCAGGGAATATAATTCTTCGCGCTGCTGCTTCACAACATCGCTGTTAATATACTCATCATAAGTCATCAGTTTATCAATGATCCCGCCAGGAGTTAATTCAACAATGCGATTAGCGACTGTCTCTGTGAGCTCATGATCTCTGGAAGTAAATAGAATTACGCCCTTAAAATCTTTCATCCCATTATTAAGAGCAGTGATAGATTCCAGATCAAGATGGTTGGTTGGCTCGTCAAACATCAATAGATTCGCCTGCTGTAGCATCATTCTTGAAAACATGCAACGCATTTTTTCACCTCCTGAAAGTACAGAAGACTGCTTTAACACCTCTTCTCCCGAAAATAACATCCGTCCTAGGAAACCCCGGATGAATTGCTCGTCTTTATCACCTTCAGAATACTCACGTAACCAGTCAACAAGATTGGTGTCCTTGCCTTTGAAATAGTCAGAATTATCATTAGGAATGTCAGCAGTATTTATAGTAACACCCCATTTGAAAGATCCTTTGAAATCAGTATCCCGTCCAGCAAGAATATCATAAAATGCGGTCGTAGCCAAGCTGTTTTCAGACAAGACTGCAATTTTATCTCCTTTATTTACCATCAGGTTGATTCCTGAGAACAACAATTCCCCGTTCAATTCTTTCCTCAGCTTTTCAATTTGAAGGATCTGATCGCCAGCCTCACGTCCCTGGTGATTAAAAATAATTCCTGGGTATTTACGGTTAGACGGTTTGATCTCATCTATGTTAATTTTATCAAGCGCTTTTTTCCTGCTCGTAGCCTGCTTAGACTTGGAAGCATTTGCGCTGAAACGACGGATAAAATCCTGTAATTCTTTAACACGCTCCTCAGTCTTTTTATTTTGATCGGCACGCTGTTTCAATGCAAGCTGACTTGATTCATACCAGAATGTGTAGTTTCCGGTATAAATATTCATCTTGCTGAAATCAATATCTAACACGTGGGTACACACGGTGTCAAGAAAGTGCCTGTCGTGCGAAACAACAAGGATAATACCTTCATATGATGCTAGAAAATCTTCAAGCCACGCAATAGTATGGATGTCAAGATCATTCGTGGGCTCATCGAGCAATAAGATATCCGGTTTTCCAAAAAGGGCCTGAGCTAGTAAAATTCTGACTTTTTGATTGCCGTCAAGTTCCTTCAGTAGTTTATAATGAAATTCTTCTTTAATGCCCAGATTGCTTAACATGGTTGCAGCATTATTCTCCGCATTCCACCCATCCATTTCCGCAAATATATTTTCTAATTCACCCGCGCGTTCCCCATCTTTTTCGGTGAAATCATCCTTGGCATATAAGGCGTCCTTCTCACTCATAATGCCGTAAAGTTCTTTATGACCCATCATTACGGTTTCGATAACAGGGAATTCATCAAAAGCATAGTGATTCTGACTTAAGACTGCCATACGCTCACCAGGAGTGAAGGAAACAGACCCGCTTGAGGGATCGATTTCTTTAGAAAGAATTTTCAGGAAAGTGGATTTACCGGCACCATTAGCTCCAATAATTCCATAGCAATTTCCGGGTGTAAATTTTAAATTTACTTCTTCAAAAAGGGTTCTTTTTCCGTAGCGTAAAGATAAATTTGATACTGTTATCATAGTGTAAAATGAAGCGCAAAGGTACGGTTTTTCCTTGAAAATTAAAGCTATGCCTGATGCAGAATGGATTAGGTTTAGTTAATAATATCACAATTAAGTTTGGGGATCGCTCGGTTATCTTTAAAAAATATGCGTCTTTTGCAGTGATGACGGATACCAAAGAAAAACTTCATAAACTTTGTATGGATTATGTTGGCGAACGCATTGCCAGTGCAGAACAGGCAATAAGAGCGGCCCGTGAATCAGCAAACGACGATACCAAAAGCAGCGCCGGGGATAAATACGAAACGGGTAGAGAAATGATGCAGCAGGAAATTGACAGGAATCGGAAGCAACTTGAAGAATCTCAAAAGCTTAAACTCGTATTAGATCATATCGACGCGTCAAAAATTACTGATACGATACAGAACGGCAGTCTTGTGACTACCAATTTCGGTATATTTTACATCAGTATCAGTAAGGGCCAGATGCGGGTAGACGGAAAAAACTATTTTGCCGTGTCTTCTGTATCGCCCATCGGGGTAAAGCTTATGAAGCAAAGAGAAGGAGTTGAATTTCTGTTCAATGGGAAAAATTTCCGGATTGAAAAGATCGAGTAACATTATTCTCGAGGAATTTCCTTTGCCGGCAATGTTTTATCCAGCCAGTTTTTTACTTCCCTGGTCAATGCAATACGCCTGTTAGAAAATGCATGGTCAGTATTCCACAGCTTATAGGTAAAATTCGGTCTCTTATTGAAATCAGTGAACTCCGTATTATTCATATGCTCATCGATCACAAGAATAGGTTTTTTTGATCGGGAAATTAACCTGCCGATATCATAATCATTTATTCCCGCGAGAATATCATTCAAAAATTTGTCAGGGTTACAATTTAGCATACCCAGCGTAAGAAGATATTCTTTAAGGCTTATCAAGGTACCTCTGGCAGATTCTCCTTGCAGTAGAGTGTACGGATTAAATACAGAAATTCCGATTATACCCTTAACTCTCGGGTCCTTCAGCCCGGAAAGTATTGATATACCGGCGCCCATGCTGTGCCCGTAAAATGCAATCCGGTCCGGATCTACCTTTAAGGTTGTACTGTTCAGAGAATCTGTCAGATAATCCACCATTGCCTTCGCGTCATCGATCGCATTTTGGAAGCCAAAAGTCCCTTTACTTCCCCAGGTGCCACGATAATTAAAATAAATAACGTTATAGCCAGTCCGCCTTAGACTTTGGGCCAGATCAAGGCTTCGTTCATTCCCAGGAAGCCCATGTAGAAGTACAAGTGTAGGGTGGGGCCCCTTTCCATCTGCAGTATAGGCAAGCCCGTACATCGTAGATCCGGCGGACGGGACCTGGATCTCCACCTGTCCGCCCGGGTAAAACTCATCCGGCTTAAAGTCGTTATCCAGGTAATTCCCGTTAAGACTATTGGAATTTACTGATCCGGATCTGCATGAACTGAAAGAGAATATGGTCATTAAAGTAATCAGAAAATAGCCGCTAGCGAGCTTCATATTTGTTTAAATTTTTTTGGGATATGATGCAAATAAAAAAGGGCTTAAGTACACTACTTAAGCCCTTCTAATATAATAAAATTTTCTATTTAACTTTAAAATCTACTTGTGTGTCAGCCCATGCAAGAGATACTTTACCCCCTTTATCAATATCAAAGGTCATCATTTCCGTAAAGTTTGCAGCCTTTCCGGGTTTAATATTTACTCTTAAAGCATCTTCGGTATCTTTGTACACAGTTCCTGATTGTTTCCAGGTTTTATTGAAAATGATGGTCCATTCTTTTTCACCAGGGATACTGTATACACTATATTTTCCTGCGGGTAAGTTTTTACCTTCTATCTCAACATCTTTACTTGTTTCAAAAACAGTAGCTTCATTAGCCCCTGTGCGCCAAACTTTCCCTGCGGGGGTAAGCTCAGTCATTGATCTTCCCTTTACAGACGGACGGCTGTAGTCAATCGATACTTCAGCCCCTGAGGAAAGAGTTTGGGATACCTTAGCAGGCGGGCTTGGCCGTTTGCTTTTATCCTGTTGTGCGGATGCACTGAAACTGGTAATCAATCCTGCAATGAGGATGAATGAGAATAATTTTTTCATCTGTGTTAATTTATTAAATTTGTACGAAAATACATCCAGTTGCCCGGCTTTAGTGGCCCGTGACCGATGCATGTTTCTATAATTGGGTTTGTTAGCACCAATATAAAGCTTTGTTAGATATTTGGAGCCCTGGCTTTGAAATTGTTACCAATTAAAAACTTTTAACAATGCTGTTATGCAGCGTTTTTGTGTTCCAGTATCCACTTGCTATAATTCTTCGCACGGTGAACAGCGGATCTTTTTCGTCGCGTTTTTCTGCCAGAATAAATGCTGAGCTAAACCCTCGTTTTTTTAACTCGGGAATTGCCTCTTTATTCCATAATCCAAAGGGATAGGCAAAATATTTGATTTCTTTGCCGGTTACTTCCTGCAGGGTTTTTGTAGGTTTTTCTATTTGAGTGACCCAATCATCACCCTGATATTTCTTAACGTTTTGGTGGTCGTAAGTGTGAGATCCGATAGCATGCCCCGCATCAGACATTTCTTTAACCTGGGCCTTACTAAGATAGTTCGGTCGCCCCAGGGACACAGTCATAATAAAGAAAACGCCTTTGAAGCCATATTTTTTAAGCTCGGGAATGGCCACAGTCCACTGATCCAGTTTAGTATCATCAAATGTTAACATGATGGGCTTGGAAGGAAGCTTTGCCCCGTACGCTAAATAATTGTAAAGCTGGTCAGGTAGAATGGTATGATAACCGCTGTCTGCGAGCATCTTCATTTGTGATCTGAATTCAGCCGTGGGAACGATGTAATCTTTCCCGACTTTCCCGTCTGACGCTGTCCAGTTTCTTATCTGGTGATAACACAATATCGGTACCTGGGGCCGGGCCAGAATTTCAGCAGCACTGGCTATCTTTCCACTTTTTTGTTGGGAAACTTCTTCGGGGTTTGTTTCCCCTGGTGCAGGGTTTTCGACGGGTTGATCAACGGTTAAGCTATCAGAAGCGTTTACGGATTTAGAATTAGACTGGCAGGCATTGAGGAACAAGGCACCGCTCAGACATAAGAGAATTAATTTTTTGATCATGTACTTCAACGTAGGGTAGATTGGTTTGTTTTCCAGGTGACGAAAATAAGAAAATTAATTTCCATTTATCACTTAATTTTGTTTCCCGGTGCCTGTAAACTCATTGAGAATAATTCCATTACCTTTGTTGGATGGTGGAGAATGTATTGAAAAATTTAAAAATTGCCTCCCTGAATGAGATGCAGCATGCAGCTATTCAGGCGGCTGCAAATAATGATACCATTTTACTGTCACCAACAGGTTCGGGTAAGACGCTTGGATTTTTACTTCCGGTTTTTTCCTTCCTGCAATCACACCTAACCGGAGTGCAGGGCCTTATACTTGTTCCCTCAAGGGAACTTGCACTTCAAATCGAACAGGTTTTCAAAACCATGGGCACAGGCTTTAAAGTTAATTGCTGTTATGGCGGCCATCCAGTGAAAACTGAAAGGAATAATCTCGTCCAGCCCCCGGCAGTTTTGATCGGAACGCCTGGCCGGATAGCTTATCACCTTCGTAATGAAAATTTCAGTCCGGATTCAGTGCATACGCTGGTTTTGGATGAATTTGATAAAGCCCTTGAATTTGGATTCGAAGAAGATATGGCTTTTATCATCAGCAGGTTTAAAAATCTAAAACGCCGTATCTTAACATCTGCTACTAAAATGCAGGAGATCCCAGCGTTTGCAGGTTTAAAAAAGCCGGTTGAGGTCAATTTTTTGAAGGATACTAATATCGCACCTGATCTGAAGGTCAAACGCGTTATTTCAGCAGCTGCGGATAAGCTTGAAACCTTGTTTTCACTGATCTGTAAGATAGGAAATAAATCCACATTAGTCTTTTGTAATCATCGGGAGGCCGTTGACCGGATAAGTGGCGTGCTATCTGATATGCAGTTGGATCATGGAATATTTCATGGTGGGATGGAGCAGGAGGATCGCGAAAAAGCGCTTATGAAATTCAGAAATGGCAGTTACAGGATACTTATTACTACAGATCTGGCTTCCAGGGGACTGGATATACCTGAAATTGAATTTGTTATTCATTATCAATTACCTCATAATGAAGAAGCTTTTCTGCATCGTAACGGCCGTACGGCCCGGATGAGTGCTAAAGGCACAGCCTATGTAATACTTACGGAAGATGAGAACCCTGTATTTTTAACTGATAAAACGGAAATTGAAGAACTGCCCGAAAAGGATAAACTGCCTGATCATACTCCTTGGGTAACCTTATATATCGGCGCTGGAAAAAAAGACAAGATCAATAAAATAGATATCGTAGGACTGTTACTTCAGAAAGGAAAGCTGTCTAAAGATGAACTCGGCCTCATAGAAGTACAGGATTCTTCATCATATGCGGCAGTGGACCGAAGCAAGATAGACAGGCTCGTAAAATCTCTTAAGGATGAAAAAATAAAAAATAAACGTGTTAAAATTGAAATTTCCAGGTAATTATGAGCAACAATGACATCATGAAAAAGCTTCGGGTAGCGCTCCAGCTAAACGATCAGGAAATAGTTGAGATCCTTAAGCTTGTAGATTTTTCCATTACAAAATCTGAACTTGCAGCAATATTCCGTAATAAAGAACACGAAAACTTTAAGCCCTGCGGCGACCAGATCCTGAGAAACTTTCTGAACGGTCTTGTTATTTATAAGCGGGGCCCCAAACCAGGATAAAGCGTCCCATTATTATTCTGAACAATCTGGATATACTGCTGTTATAAAATGAGTAATAAACTTAAGATCATGACAACAGAAGAGAAGAATAAGGGATTTTCAGAAAAAGATTCTGACAATTCCCGCAATAATAACGGAACATTAGGAGGCGCCGGAGGAGTTGAAAGAGAATCAAAAGGCAGTTTTCATAAAATGACCGAACGTGTTAAAGAAGGTGATCCGGTTAACGAGCGCGGTATTCGCGAAAATGAAGAAAATCATTCAGTAGGCCGCCAAAAACAGGCAGATGGCGCGTATGCTCCGAACGAAATAAATCCGAACAAGCCTGGCAATCAGAACAATGATGGCAAAGAGATTGCATACCCGAAGAAAGGTTACAATCATGTAGAAAACACCGGGGGCACATCCGAAGATGAACTTAATAAGAATAACGACATCTGACTTTGAGAACCTAAGGCTATTTCCCCGACATAGGAAATAGCCCTTTTATATCTTGGTCTGTAGGCCCGGTACAATAGTCACACATCTCCGAATATTCTGCAGATTTTATCTTTCGTGGCAAAAATTCAGCTACTCCTTGTTTTCTTTAACTATTCCAGCCGTCCTGATTTCCCTTCCGGAAACCGATCAAGCCCGGCCCCTCTATTGAAGCCACTCATCAACTTTAACTGGCTGGCGCCCAAGCCATATCTTCTTTTTATTCATCTCCAGGCTTTCAGCAGAAACTGGGTTCAATATTTCGGGCGTCATTGTGAAATGATTTACTACCTTTCTTTAAATTAACAGTTTTCTTACATATTAATAGTTATGAGCTTCTTAAATCCAAAACACGTCAAAGGAAGCTCTTTACAGATTGGCATTTACTCTGCGTTAACAGTCTTCCTTACATATACAATGGTTTTCGGTTTCAGAAAATCATTTACAGTAGCAACTTTTGACGGTGTTGCAGTAGCCGGCTATAGTTATAAAACAATCCTGGTACTTAGCCAGATGCTCGGATATATGCTCGCTAAGTTTTACGGGATTAAATATATTTCAGAACTGCAGCGACATGGCCGAGGGCGGATAATTATTTTACTTACTGCAATCTCCTGGCTTAGCTGGCTTTTTTTCGCCCTGGTACCCCCTCCTTATAATATTGCTTTCCTTTTCATCAATGGATTTCCATTAGGAATGCTATGGGGAGTGGTATTTTCCTATGTAGAAGGTCGCAGAAGCACAGACTTTATAGGCGCAACTCTGGCAGTAAGCTTTATTTTCGCTTCCGGATTTGTTAAAACCGTCGGCGCCTGGCTAATGGTGAGCTTTGGAATTACAGAATTCTGGGTCCCCTTTTACACAGGACTGGTTTTCGCGGGACCACTTCTTGTTTTTGTTTACATGATTGAGAAAATACCGGATCCCGACAGGGAGGATATTGCCGCCCGGATGAACCGCGTCCCCATGTCAGCTGAAGACCGGAAAGCGTTCATAAAATTATTCTTACCGGGCTTGGCGGCATGTATCCTCATCTATTGTTTTGCGACCATATTTCGCGATATCCGGGATAATTTTGGAGCTGAAATGTGGAAGGAGATGGGATTCTTTGATAAACCCGAACTATTTGCGCAAACCGAAATTCCTATAACAATTACTGTTCTTATTCTCATCGGTAGCATGGTTTTAATCCGGAATAGCTTTAAAGCGTTGATGCTCTCACACCTTTTTATCGCCCTCGGATTTATCCTGGCCGGTATGTCATCCTACTTTTTCGTGAGCGGGATACTTTCACCGGTATGGTGGATGACCATCGTCGGACTGGGATTGTACATGGTTTATATTCCGTTTAATTCCGTCTTTTTTGATCGACTTATTGCCACGTTTAAACACGCCGGAAATGTTGGCTTCCTGATCTATCTGGCCGATTCTTTTGGTTATGTGGGAAGTATAGGTGTTCTTATGAGTAAGGAAATATTCAAAGTTCAGCTTAACTGGGTGACTTTCTTTTCTAATAGTGTTATGGCTCTTTCCGTAGCCGGACTAGCATTGACCATATTTTCTGCGATCTATTTCATGGGAAAATACAAGTCGCTGGTGCTGAAAGATCATGGAGGTCAATAACCATCATTCATGGTCATGCAGTTAGCGCTCAATAGTTAATGCATAAATGATCGATTAAACGGTTATCCCGGGAGGCAGCTCGACGTATGTATTTTGTACTTAATTGACTAAATCCGGTGATCATATAATTATTATCATTTTTATATATTTACTTATTGCAATTATTTAACTAATTTGCATGAAACACTTAAACTATTTAATAACTAAACAATTAATTTAATGGAAACCGGTACAGTAAAATTTTTCAACGAGTCCAAAGGATTCGGATTTATTACCCAAGAGGATGGCAAAGAAATTTTTGTTCACGTTAGCGGACTTAAACAGGATATAAGACAAAATGACAAAGTAGAATTTGAAGTAGAAGAAGGTAAAAAAGGCCTGAGCGCAGTAAATGTGAGATTGGCCTAATTCTACCCAGTACTTTAAATATTACATCCCCAACAGGAAAAGCAGCTCCGATTCAAATCAGAGCTGCTTTTTTTATAATAGGGTGCTTAAGCCTTCCCGCGCGCTTATTTTCCCCTTACTGTATTTAAAAAGACGAACTGGTTTTCAAACATATCCAGTTTGATCCTGCTATCTTTGTCAACTTTGCCTGAAAGGATATTTTTTGAAAGTTCATTCAGGATGCGCTTCTGTATCACACGCTTCAGGGGGCGGGCGCCAAATTGGGGATCATAGCCGAGTTGAGCGAGCCAGTCCAGGGCCTCGTCTGATGCTTCCAGCTCGATACCCATTTCTGATAATGTATCTTGTACGCCTTTAAACTGGAGCGAAACAATATCCCTTAACTCATCCCTGTTGAGCGGAGTGAACATGATCAGTTCATCGATCCGGTTTAGAAACTCCGGTCGGATAGTTTGTTTTAGCAGATCAAATAATTCACCTTTGGTCCTCGCGATCACCTCTTCACGGTTTACTTCGTCCAGGTCTTTAAAATTTTCCTGGATCAGATGAGAACCTATATTTGATGTCATGATGATGATCGAATTCTTAAAATCAACCAAACGACCTTTATTATCGGTCAGTCTTCCGTCATCCAAAACCTGTAAAAGGATGTTAAATACATCGGGATGTGCTTTTTCGATCTCATCTAATAGAATGACAGAATACGGTTTCCTGCGAACGGCTTCCGTAAGCTGTCCCCCTTCATCATAGCCAACATATCCCGGAGGGGCACCGATCAGCCGGGAAACAGCATGTCTTTCCTGGTATTCACTCATATCTATTCTGATCATGGCGTGCTCGTCGTTGAAAAGATATTCTGCGAGGGCTTTAGCCAGCTCTGTTTTTCCCACACCGGTTGTACCCAGGAAAATAAAGGATCCGATGGGTTTACGCTTATCCTGTAATCCGGCTCGGGAGCGTCTGATGGCATCAGAAATGGCCTCAATAGCCTCATGCTGACCCGCAACACGCTTATGTAGCTCTTGTTCCATTTGAAGCAGCTTCTCACGCTCACTCTGGATCATTTTGGTAACGGGAACACCCGTCCAGCGGGATACCACTCCGGCAATGTCTTCTGAGGTGACTTCCTCTTTCAGCATGCGGTTATCAGATTGTGTTTCCGACAGCTGCCTCTTAAGTTCTTCGGTCTGATCCTGGGCTTCCTTAATCTTTCCGTACCTTAGCTCAGCTACTTTTCCGTAATCACCGGCACGTTCTGCCTGATCTGCTTCAAGCTTGTAATTCTCTATTAGTCCGCTCTGGTTATTTATTGAATCCACCAGGTCCTTTTCCGACTGCCAGCGTGCACGCAAAGAATCGCGCTCTCCCGAGAGATTTGCTATTTCTTCGGAGAGTTCTTTAACCTTTTTGTTGTCATTTTCGCGCTTGATTGCCTCGCGTTCTATCTCCAGTTGCATGATCTTACGGTTAAGC
>JBBJNR010000055.1:0-11175 GCA_037719315.1 Daejeonella sp. | reverse complement strand
TCGTCCACCGCTTCTGGCACCGAATCCATTTCTAAACGTAATTTTGAAGCTGCCTCATCCATCAGGTCAATTGCCTTGTCTGGCAGGAAACGATCAGAAATATAACGTTGTGACAGCTCAACGGCAGCAATAATAGCCTCATCTTTGATCCTGACCTTATGATGCGTCTCATAACGTTCTTTAAGCCCTCTCAGGATGGAAATTGCATCCTGGGTGCTTGGCTCGTCAACCAACACCTTTTGGAACCGGCGCTCCAGGGCTTTGTCTTTTTCGAAGTATTTCTGATATTCATTCAAGGTTGTTGCACCAATTGCCCGCAGCTCACCCCTGGCAAGGGCAGGTTTCAGAATGTTGGCGGCATCCATAGCACCTTCGCCACCGCCTGCGCCAACCAGTGTATGGATCTCATCAATAAAGAGAATTATTTCTCCATCGCTTTGAGTAACTTCTTTAATTACAGCTTTTAAACGTTCTTCAAATTCACCTTTGTATTTAGCTCCCGCAATGAGTGCCCCCATGTCGAGGGAAAAAACAGTTTTGCTTTTCAGGTTTTCCGGTACATCGCCCTGAATTATCCTGAATGCAATGCCTTCCGCAATCGCTGTCTTGCCCACGCCGGGTTCTCCAATCAAAATCGGGTTATTTTTTGTACGGCGCGAAAGGATCTGAATAACCCTTCTGATCTCTTCATCACGGCCAATTACCGGATCAAGCTTACCTGATTCAGCATATTCATTCAGGTTTCGGGCGTATTTGTTTAGTGCATTATAGCTAGCTTCAGCATTCTGATCAGTAACGCGGGTATTTCCCCTAAGCTCCAAAATCGCCTTCTTTAGGTCTTTATCATTCACACCGGCGTCCTTTAGAATGGAACTCACCTTATCACCGGTGCTTAAAAGACCTAAAAGGATATGCTCTACCGATACAAATTCATCCTTAAATTCTTTCAGGTAAGATTGGGCTTTTTGTAAAGCACTGTTCCCACCAGACGCAAGGTAAATTTCAGTTCCGCTAACCTTCGGGAAGCTTTGGATTTGTGCATCAAGAACTTCGGAAATGCGATTAATATTCGCATTCAGTTTTTTAAGCAGATAACTGATCACATTTTCGTCAACCGTCAATAAGCCTTTCAGTATATGAGCAGTTTCGATAGCCTGCTGCTGGTTGCCAGCCGTTATTTCGGAAGCCTTTTGGATCGCTTCCTGTGCTTTTATTGTGAAATTATTAAGATTCATATCTCTTTGTTATCAAAACAAAGACCATAAATTCTGGACATAACTAACCGGAAGATTTGTCGTGAAGAATTATTTATAACGGACTAAATGACTGATATTTAATAGTTTACACTGAATTTTTGTCTGATAATCAGAGAATTGCCCGGTCGCAATAATCCTGAAAGAAAATCTATCGCATTGGCTCGACGATAATTTGCTAATTACTTCTCCAGCACCTTCTTCAAAGCCCCTGTTTCATGATCCACCAGCTTTTGCAATGGGCCCGCAGCCAGCATTTTCATCATCATGTTTAGCTCAGCAGAAATTGCATAAATCACATCGGTCGTGCCGTCGCCATTATCGCTCACGACCCATTTTAATTCAATTCCGAACGGGGCTTCTTCAAAGGGGATTGCCGTGATTTCCTGATTTTTTGTTCTTGAAGAGACTTTTAACGCCAATTTTGCCATATTTTGAATGGTAAACTTAGCTTCATCTTTAGTGGAAGACCAGTTATAAATATTTTCAGGCATAAGCTGCTGATGGTTATTAAGGTCGGCCAGAAAAGAATATACCTCACTCGCCGGTTTTTTAACTGTAACCTTGCTTTCTATAACTGTCATACTTTACGCTTTGGTGGTATCTCCCCATGCCTGAGGGTCTTCACGCCATTTTCTTAATAATTTCAGGTCTTGCGCAGCAACAAAACTGTGTTTTTCTGCGTAATCGATGAGCGCTTTATAGTTAGAGAGTGTATAAAACGGGCACTTGGCCTGTTTGAAATTCTCATCGGCAGCATCGAAACCATAATGGAATATTCCAACAAGGCCAGCAACCACGCATCCGGCATCGCGTAGAGCGCTGACTGCCTGCAGACTGCTTTTTCCGGTGGAAATAAGATCTTCGACAACAACAACCCGTTGACCTGGCGAAAATTCACCTTCTATCAGGCTTCCTGTACCGTGCTCCTTTGCTTTCGAGCGTACATAAATGAAAGGAAGTCCGAGTTCCTGGGCTACCAGAACGCCCTGAGGGATCCCAGCAGTAGCTACACCTGCAATTACCGAAACGGAACCGAACTCTTCCTGGACTAAAGCTGTTAATTTTTGACGTATGTAAGTCCGGATAGCCGGATGAGAAAGAGTAATACGGTTATCGCAATATATAGGAGATTTCCACCCGGAAGCCCAGGTAAATGGATTACCCGGTTGCAATTTAATTGCTTTAATTTGCAGCAGGAATTCTGCTACCTTTTGTTCAACCTCACTTTTGTAACTCATGGCTCAAATTTATAAAATATATATCAATGAAACAGTTTTAATCCTTACAGACTCCGTCCCATCTGATATAGAAGATTACCAGGAAGTTAACCAACGCGAATTTAAATTTTTCAAGTTCTACAGTAAAATAAAGCTTCAGCGGAACCCGAAAATATTTTTACTCTTAGCGCAGGATTTCAAAGAGGAGTTCAAAAGAATAAAAAAATCGATGACGACAATTAAGGCTGCAGGGGGATTAGTAAGCAATGAAGAAAACAAGTATTTATTTATCTTCAGGAAAGGGAAATGGGACCTTCCTAAAGGGAAACTCGATAAGGGGGAAACGTTCAGGATTGCAGCCGTGAGGGAGGTAGAAGAAGAATGCGGGATAACGATAAACAGCAGTGGAGATAAAATCTGTAAGACCTATCATATTTATGAAGTGGAAGGGGAGCCGGTGATGAAAAAAACTGTGTGGTACTGGATGCGGGCCGATAAGCAACCGGAACTTATTCCGCAGATAGAAGAAGATATTACTGATGCGCGATGGCTGGCTGCCGGAGATTTTATGCTGGTCAGGGAGAATACTTATCCGTTGATACGAGATGTGATTAAGATTATTGAGTACTAACAGGAGGCTAGTCTGGATTAGGATGCATAGGATTTTAGGATGATAGGATTGGGCTTAGCCTTCCCGGGCATAGACCCGGGATCCCCTGACTAAGGACCACAGGTTTAAAATAATGATGTTATGATCAGAGAAGTTCAAATGCTTCTTTAGGAATAAATTGCCTGACATCTCCATTATTTCTTAATATATCCCGAACAATTGTCGAACTGATGGATGAGTAGCCGGGTTTGCTTACAATAAAAATACTTTCAATTTCCGGTACCAGTGCATGATTCATTTGTGCAATTGCTTTTTCGTATTCAAAATCAGAAACAGTCCTGATCCCTCTGATCATATAAGCAGCATTTATTTTTTTACAGAACTCTACCGTAAGGCCTTCATAAGTAACAACTTCAACCTTTTTTTCATCAGCAAAAACAGCTTTAAGCATTTTTTTTCTTGTTTCAATATCCAGAAATGCTGCTTTCGTACTATTAAGCCCTATTCCAATAACAACTTTATCGAAAAGTCCAATGGAACGTCTCAGTATGTCAACATGAGCTTTGGTTACCGGATCAAATGATCCCGGAAATAAGGCAATCTTCATCATATAAAAATAAGGGATAAATATTCTAATCTGAAAGTTAGCATTTAATTATTCGGGCATATTATGTCCAAAAAAGCTGAACGATGAGGATCCGTATTTTCTCTGCTCGATAAAATGAGGATCGTTATCCAGTTTTTTCATGCTTGGGTGTTCTATAATAAGATATCCTTCAGGGTTAAGTATGCCGATCTTGAAAATGGTAGGGGCTAGGATATTCATTTGTGGCAGGTCATACGGAGGATCTGCGAATATCAGGTCGTACTTTTCATTTTCCAACTCCAGGAATTTAAATACGTCAGCTTTATTTGGCTGGATAGCCTCGAGACCATGCTGTAAAGCCGTGTTTTTAAGGTACTGGTAACATCCGAAATCTCTGTCAACAGAAGTTACAGAAAGAACACCGCGGGATGCAAATTCCAGCGAAATATTTCCTGTGCCGCTAAAAAGGTCAAGCACCCGGATTTTATCAAAATCAAATTGATTATACAGGATATTAAAAAGCGCTTCTTTAGAAACGTCGGTAGTTGGCCTGACAGGTAACTTAGATGAAGGGCTTAAGCGCAGGCCTTTTAAGATCCCGCCAATTATTCGCATAGATCCAGGCTGATTAATGAGAAGTAAGTATGAGGAATTACTTGTTCCAGTTTTTCGGCGTACTTCACGACTCGCCTGGTATCTGTGAAAGCGATATGGTTAAAATATTTCTGAATCCTGCGATAGGTCTCGTCGCCTTCAGATATAATTCCTGATAAGCATAGTTGTATCTGTGTAGTATCAATATTCAGCTGCTCTATTACATTCAACAGATAGTAATTAAATTCATCTGCGCTGATGCAATCAAATATGTTGTAAAATATCAGCTCAGCATTTTTTACCATACCTATTTGAATGTGTATGCGTTGGACATCAATAAACAGCGATGGCCCAGGATCACCATTAACTATCTTCTTAATGCCTTCTACAAATGACGTGGCCTGGTTAAAGATCCTTGGATTATGAAATATTCTGTTTACAGCTGCATTGAGCTCAAAATCCATTGCGCTTATATTTTTAATATCGGCAGAACGGATGTAATTAATGAGCAATTGACTGTTTTCCTCCGGCTTCACAAATTTCCCATATTCGCTTTCATCTTTATCAAGAAAGAGCGCCGAGGGTATAAATGTGTAGTTAAATGTATCGAAGGACACCTTAATCTTGTTGAAGCTATATTTAAACAGTTTAGTGGCCTCAGGAAGGCTCTCAATTGCGTTTATACGATCATTTGTGCTGTTTAATTCAGATATATCAAATTCGGCCAAAACTTTGACGCGGTCCCTGACGGCATCGATCACTGCATATTGAAAAGTTTCCATGCCGACGTGGACCAAAAGATCACATTTTGCCGCAAGCTGGGATTGAACTTCGTCGTCTGAAAGATAGAACAGTTTATTCATCAAAGACAAAAGTATAGTTTCTGTTCAATATTCATTTATGGTGGGGTGATTTAAACTTACAATTATTTTTCGTTGTTTTTAGCTTTCCGGGCCATAGATACTAATGAATTTTGCAAATTGCAGGGATGATTATTCAGGATCTGCTGGAACACAATTTTGGAAAAGTCCCAACCCTTCAGCAGAGGGATGTGTTTATGCTGCTCGAAAAATTTCTTCCGATGGGTGAGGGGCATGAATGTTTTCTTTTGAAAGGATATGCAGGAACTGGAAAGACTACATTGATCAGCGCCCTTGTCAAAGCCTTGCCCAAGGTAAAGCTCAAGTCAGTACTACTTGCCCCAACCGGCCGGGCTGCTAAAGTGATCAGCAGTTATTCAGGAAGGAAAGCGTTTACGATCCACAAGAGGATTTATCGCAAGAAAGTAGCTGTAAGTCTTGAAATGAATTTTGTTCTGGCAGATAACCTTGCAGAGAACACTGTTTTTATAGTTGATGAAGCTTCCATGATTTCAGATCAGGTGCATGATTACAGCGGGCATAGCCTGCTGAAGGATCTGATCAGCTATGTTTACAATGGTAAAAATTGTAAGCTCATGCTTGTCGGGGATACGGCGCAGCTTCCTCCCGTTGGATCTGATCAGAGTCCGGCACTGGACCCAAAGATCCTGACTGACCAGTTTGGATTAACGCTGTTTGGGTATGAGCTTACTGATGTGGTCAGGCAGGAGAAAGAATCGGGAATACTCTACAACGCAACAGAATTACGTGAACTGATCCGCAAGAATAAAAATGATTTCCCCAAATTAAATTTAAAAGGATTTAAAGATATTTTCAAGATGACGGGTGAGCGATTGGTTGAAGGGCTAAGCTACGCTTATGATAAATACGGGATCGAAAATTCGATTGTGATCTGCCGGTCGAATAAAAGTGCGAACGCCTATAATCAAAATATACGGAACCGTATCCTTTTCAGGGAAGAGGAAATCACTGGCGGCGATTTTATTATGGTGGTAAGAAACAACTATTTCTGGCTGCAGGCAGAGGACAACAATGGCGGCTTTATCGCCAATGGCGATATCGCCAGGATCCGTAAGGTTAAGCGAATGGAAGAACAATACGGCTTTCGTTTCGCTGATGTCGTAATTGAACTGCTGGATTACCCCGATGAGGAGCCTTTGACCTGTAAGGTCTTGCTGGATACGCTTTATGCGGAAACTCCAAGCTTATCAGGCACGGACAGTAAACGCCTGTTCGAAGCTGTTCAAGCGGACTATATGCATATTGAAAATAAAAAACTTAGGATGGAGGAGATGAAAAAGAACCCTTTCTACAATGCTCTTCAGATAAAATTTGCATTTGCCGTTACCTGTCATAAAGCACAGGGCGGGCAATGGCCGGTAGTGTTTATTGATCAGGGATACCTGACTGACGAAATGCTGAATACAGAGTTTTTGAGATGGCTGTACACAGGCGTCACACGTTCTACAAATGAGCTATTCCTCGTTAATTTCAGCGACAAATTTTTTGACGAACCCAAATCTTTATAGTTAAAGGCAAGGTAATTGCTTAAGAATATCTAAATTGACGATATGAAACGTTTACTGATTTTATTTGCCATATCCGTAGGTCTAGGGGCTTGTACAACCACGCCAGAAAATAATACGGGCGGTTCCAGCGATTCCCTGACAGAAAATGCAGCCGACGATGACCCTTCGGAGCCTTCGATGCAAACCCTATGCTTTCAGAAACTGGGTGGAACATCAAATCAGGATACCACTTCATTAAGTCTCACGATTAATGGAGAAGAAGTTAGCGGGGATTTTGCCCATTATCCTTATCAAAAAGACAGTCGGGTCGGAACTATCAGTGCTGTTAAAAAGAATGATCTGATCAAAGGTATATGGATTTACATGCAGGAAGGCATGAACGATACCCTGGCAGTAGAATTTAGGTTAAGCGGCGATAAATTAGTTCAGAAAAATTATACAGTAGATCCAAAAACCGGGAGGGAAGTTTTTTCGGACGGTTCTGTGTTTAATATTGAGTTTCGGAAAGTAAATTGCTCTAATTAAGTTTTACGGCTTTTCCTGTTCTGGCACTCTTTTTTGCTGCTTCCAATATTTCTACAACAATCATATTGTTTTCAAGGGAAGATAAGTCTATTAAATGAAAATTGCCACTTATAATGTCAATGGCGTGAACGGACGCCTACCTGTTTTACTGAGGTGGCTCCAGGAAACGCAGCCCGATGTAGTCTGTCTTCAGGAGTTGAAAGCCCCGGAAGACAAATTCCCATTACAAGCAATTCAGGATGCAGGATATAATGCGATCTGGCACGGTCAGAAAAGCTGGAATGGTGTTGCTATTCTGGCCCGTGGTATGGAGATCAAAGAGCTGAGACGGGTTTTGCCGGGAGATCCGGAAGATACCCATAGCCGTTATATCGAAGCATGGATCAATAATACGGTTATCGGCTGCCTTTACCTTCCAAACGGTAACCCCGCCCCGGGACCGAAATTCGATTATAAGCTACAATGGTTTGAACGCCTGATTGTTCACGGAGCTGAACTGCTTGCTACGGGTTTGCCTGTAGTTTTGACAGGAGATTATAATGTGATGCCAACGGAAATGGACGTTTACAAGCCTGAGCGGTGGGTGAACGATGCATTATTCCGTCCTGAAACCCGTAAAGCCTTTAAAATACTTGTAGGGCAAGGCTGGACTGATGCTATACGCAAACTATACCCTGATCAAACGATCTATACATTCTGGGATTATTTTCGTAATGCTTACGGTCGTGATGCGGGATTACGGATTGATCATTTCTTGCTTAGTCCGCAAGTGGAAAGCCGCCTGGTTGCTGCGGGCGTTGACCGGCATGTAAGGGGCTGGGAGAAATCGAGTGACCACGGACCGGTGTGGATAGAAATTGGAGATTAATAGCTGGATCCGTCGCCAAAAAAACAAACCGAATTATCGCCTGAACATAACACGGGTCTTAAAATTAAAAGCCCGCCGTAGCTGAAGCTGGGGCGGGCAATGTGGAGCCGGAGAGAACGACTATTGTTAAATTTGTCGCTATAAATCAACTCTTTATGTTTTTATAATCTTCGGAGGTCACCGAATAGGTCACCACCAAAATAAACCAAATAATGTTGTTGCTTGTTGATAACAAATATACTCAATATGCTGCATTAGGCATATTATATCCTTCCACCGATGATATAGTACAAGCAAGCCACAAATGCAACTATGTAACGATTTTTGCCTGGTAAACAAATCATAGGATCTTTATTGGTTTGAAAAAATAAGATTATTTTTCTTTAGTAATCTTCCAGTCTTTTGGCGCAACAAATCCTTTTTTAGGCCCTTTAGTTAATATTTCTCTTTTAGCTTTAATCGAATCGTAAGGAGCAACAGCAGCCTTTAATTTATTATACATTTCTGGGTTGGATGCCTTTAAATTGGTTTTCTCCGAAAAATCAGGAGGTATATTAAACAGCATATCGCCTTCTTTCATTTGCATTTTGCGGATGCCCATGTCTTTTATCAATTTCCAATCCCCATTAATTATAGCACCGTGCCCTAAATAAAATTCGCGATCTATTTTTTGGGTTTTACCGCTTAAAACAGGCCACATGCTTACTCCATCAAAGGGTTTTTTGGCTGGTGATTTTACTCCGGCAATTTCTTTAAAGGTTGGAAAAACATCCACATATCCCATTACCTGTTCAATTTGCCTGCCGCCAACTAAATTTGCCGCAGGCCATTTAATTATAGCAGGGGACCTTATTCCGCCTTCCCATTCGTCAAATTTGTATCCTCTAAGTTCTCCGTGCGAATTTACAGATCCGTTTCCGGCTGCTCCGTTATCGCTATGGAAAAGAATGAGCGTATTTTCATCGATTTTCCGATCTTTTAATGCCTGCAAAATTTTTCCAATCCCTTTATCCAGGTTAGTTACCATAGCAGCATAGGTTTGTTTAGGAGTATTTCCATGCCCCAAATCACCGCTATCAGAGCCTTCATCCCCTCCTTCCGTACCATGAAATCTTGGTTTAGACGGATCGAAACCGTTTTCTTTAAGATCCTCATCCGGAGCCTGCAATGGGCCATGAGGAGCATTGTAAGCTACATACATAAAGAAGGGAGCCGAATCTTTTGAATAGGTTTTAATACATTTTACAGCTTCGGCAGATAATAGATTAGTTGTATATCCTTTATCTTTTGACGGCTCGTAATCATTATGCCAATCCACTTCGCCTTCTCTTTTATGGGTAAAATAATCAATAGCGCCATTTAAATGTCCGTAGAAATGAGTAAAGCCTCTTCTCATGGGATGATACGGTAATGTGTTATGGCCTAAATGCCATTTTCCGATCATCGCACGGTTTTTATAGCCGGCTTCAGCTAACATCTGGGGCAATAATTGTTCTGAAGTATCTAAGCCAAAATCGCTCCATGGTGGTATAGTGGTTTCACGGATACCTACCCGGTTAGGGTAACGGCCTGTCATTAAACCCGCCCTTGTTGGCGAACAGATAGGAGCGGTATAATAACGGTTTAAAATAACGCCATCTTTAGCTAACTGATCAATATTAGGGGTTTTAATTGAACTTCCGTGGAACCCAACATCGCCCCAGCCAAGATCATCTGCAAGTATTATAATTATGTTCGGTTTTTTTGTTTGCCCGATACTAAATAAGGGCAATAGAAATAAAAGATAAATTAGTCTCTTCATGAATTTTGAGTTTATGTGTTAGATGATTCTAACCGTAATGGTTTAATTTAAGTGATTAAAAGCAATGCTTTTGTACTGGCTATTTCTAAACAAAACTATTGTTACTTGTCAAGTTTCACAAGGTTGTAGATAAAAGTTGACTATTGCTGTTTCAAATTTAACAGTTTATTTTTAAAACTCTCAGGGGTTATTTTAAATAGTTCTGGGCTCAGTCCGTACCACTTTTCTATGGCATGAAAAGGTGTTCTTACGTTTAATTCTTTCCTTAGTGAGCCATGCCTTCTGTACAGATTATAGAAACCTAAGAACTCTGACAAATCGCTGCACATACTTTTTTTATCTTGATAGCTATTTTTTAAAAGTCTGTGCTATCGCTTGATGCCGTTCCTTTTGGAAAAACATGGTGCGTATCTGCCCATTTTTGCCATTGTGTTGTTAGTTTGGTAAGCTGGGCAGGATTGGCAGCTGCCAAATCCTTAGTTTCACCACGATCATTTTTTATATTATACAATTCCCAGTTCTTGCCGTCATTTGGTTTAACGGCCTTCCAATCTAAATTTTTAACCGCATAGTTTTCGTCATGCTCCCAGAAAAACCATTCAGGTTCTTCGCGGGTACCTGCGCTAAAGATCGGGACAAGGCTATGCCCCTCCAACGGCTGTATTTTATGCTTATTAAATACAGTAGGATAAGCGGCACCCGAAACCTGTAAAAAAGTGGGCATAATATCAATTATATCTGCAGGGGATTGAGTAATTTTCCCCTGTTGGCCGGTAATAACTTTTGGCCATGATATAATGCAGTGCGCAGCAATCCCGCCTTCATAAGTATCGCGTTTATGCCCGGTAAAGGGAGCATTGCACATATTCCAGTAATCTGTATGAAAAGTTGCTCCATTATCTGAAAGGTAAATAATTAAAGTATTGTCCAGTTTGCCTGATGCTTTAAGATATTCTGTTACCCTGCCAATATTTTTATCCATATTACTGATCATGGCGGCGTAAGTGGTCATTTGCCTTATCTCTTCTTTTTGTTTATCCTTTGGAAGCTCCGCCCATGGTTTCATAGCCTCCGCTGAAAGCTTTAAATCTTTTGGAACGAGGCCTAATTGTTTTACTTTTTCAAAACGATTATTCCTGACAACGTCCCAACCTTTATCATACAACCCTTTCACTTTTGCTTTGTCTTCCTCTTTTGCCAGCAAAGGCGTGTGAGCTGCGTTATATGCCAGGTATAAAAAGAAGGGTTTATCGTCTTTCTGATCCTGCATAAATTTTATTGCATAATCTGTAAAAGCATTTGTAGTAT
>JBBJNR010000121.1:0-5867 GCA_037719315.1 Daejeonella sp. | reverse complement strand
TTGAAAAGTTCTATGATTGGTATCTCAAAACGCAAATTTAATGTCACGAGTTATGTGTTACGAGGCTAGCGTACCAGAACTCACAACACATAACTCGAAAAACTTATTTCAGTTCAATTTTCTTCTCCCCCAGTTCCTTTGGATTAAACACAAAATATATTCCGCTGAAAGACAGCATGGCAGAAATGCAGTAAAAAAGAAGACTGATTATGACTGCGAGATGCTGGTCCATATTAAAATACTGCGCTCCATATACAAAAACCAATTCTCTGGCACCTAGTCCGCCTACGGTGAACGGGAAAATAGCCACCAGAGATGATAGCAGGAACATGAGCAGGTAGGGGGAGAATTTCCCGTCAAAATTTAAGGCGTAAAGTAAAATTATTACCGAAATTACCTGCATAGACTGAACCATCAATGCTTTCACATGTGTAAGAAGGAAATTGCTGCTGTAATCGCCAAAGTATCTTCTAATGACAAGATAGTAGATAACGGATCCGGGAATAACAACAAGCACAGGTACCCAATTCGGGATACCCAGGTGAGGTATGAAAACAACAAGCATCGATATGATCAGCCCTAATGCCCATAGTCCGCTTAACCGGTCAAAGAATATAGCCTGGAAAAGCTTTCTGCCTTTTATCTGAAACTTTTTCCTTAATAAAAAAATTTTGTAGCCGTCACCGCCGATTCCTCCGGGAAGGAACAAATTGTAGAACATTCCGAGTAGATATATTTTGAAATTAAAAGCTTCAGATATCTTAAGCCCTATCGCCCTGAAAAATGTGTTCAAGCGGGATGCGGATATGATCTGTGAGATCACGAACGCGATAAGGGCAAAAAATAGATATAGGGCGTTCGACTTGCTGAAAGCATCTTTAAGGTCCTGCAGCTCCACCTTTCTGGATACCAGGTATAAGGATAATCCGGTAACAGAGATTTTTAACAGAAGTTTAACTATGTACCAGGTTTTCGCTTTGTCCATTAAAAATTCGTCTAACCTGGTAAGTTTTTCTATTGGTGCCCTCAAAATAAGTGCGCACGTTTATTTCTGCGAGTATTCCAAATGTTATCAACTGAATTCCTGCGATTAAAAAGATAAGGCCCAGGATAAGAATTGGTTTTCCCCAGATGTCTTGTCCCATAAGCTTAAGGACGAGCAGATAGAAATTAATAAGAATTCCCACTGCCAAGGAAATGAAGCCCATTGTGCCGAAAAGATGCATCGGTTTCTGGATGTATTTCCTGAAAAAAACCATGGTGATCAGATCGGCCATAACTTTAAATGTTCGTCCCAACCCATATTTTGAAGCGCCATGGATGCGGGCATGGTGCTTAACATCAACCTGTGTGATGCTTGCGCCCTGAAGTTTCGCCAGCACCGGAATAAAGCGGTGAAGTTCGCCGTAAAGGCCGAGATCTTCGGCGATCTCACGCTTGAAAAGCTTGAGGGTGCAGCCATAATCTTTAATATAGACACCAGTCATCCGACGAATGATTGCATTTGCTATTCTGGAGGGGATCTTCCTAAGAAACACTCCATCCTGGCGGTTTGACCTGTTTCCCGCAACAACATCCCAGTCTTCATCCTTTAATTTGTTTAGCATAAAGGGTATATCGGAAGGGTCATTTTGAAGGTCCCCATCGATGAGCGCCACATATCTGCCGCTCGCGTGGTCTATTCCGGCTGTCATGGCTGTACTCTGCCCGTAATTTTTACGAAGCTCTACCAGGCTGTTGCGCTCATCGGCATTTTCCTGTATCTGCTGTTGAGTCCCGTCACTTGAGCCATCATCTACAAATATTACTTCGTAATCGATATTGCTCAATGAGTTCCGGATTTCCTTGAGAAGAGGAACAATATTGTCCTTTTCATTCAACACCGTGACTATTACTGAGAGTTCCCTCATTTTACCTTATACAATTTTAGGTTGTGGTATGCCTTTATCAGTACTGCATCCCGGTCCTGAATATCCCGGTCAAATGTAAAATAATAACCTGGTTTCACCTTATTTTCGGTGAATTTCACTGGTTTCATCCGGGTGCGCTGGATGTAAAATATCAGCCTGTCATGAAATGGGATAGCGGGTTCATCCGGATGATACTGATAAAAGAAAAACGGTTCGTCTTTACTTATTCGTCCCATTTCTATTGCTGCATTTTTATAATAATTTCCCTCCGTATCGTGCGCACGATGGGGGAGGACAAAAAAACTGAAACCTAAACGTACGACAATTAAAAAACCTGTAAATGCCATCAGCTTCTGGGTTTTGAAGCGGTAAATTAGCCAGGTGAAAAAACCACAAAAAACAAAAACCAGGAGAATTTTTAATTCAAAATAAGCCACGTAATCACGCAGGTCGAAAAACAATACCGCTGGAATTGAGATAGTTACCAGAATGGCGAGAACCAATAGAATGGCGTCAACTATTTTGTCAGGCAGGTATAATTTACTCTTATAGGTAAAATACGCATGGCTCCAGATGATGAATAGTAAAGGGTAAAGCATCATCAGGTAGCGTGGTCTTGTCTGAGGCGAAAGCCAGTATACCCAGATATTAACCAGAAAAATTATCGCTATATATTTTAAGAAAGGGTTATTTTTAATCCCGCTTAGAAAATCTTTATGAAAGCAGAAAAAGAGAAGTAGGCTGGCCGGAAAAAGGTGGCCTGCATGTTCAAATGGAAATATAACTACATGTGAAGCAGTAGCCAGGATACCAAATTCCGTGGCTGTACGCTTGCTGCTTTGGTCCCATATTGTGGCGAAATAACCCTCCAGGTTTGGATTATAGTGGTAATAGTTCAGGAAATAGGCGCCAATGATCATCAGGCAGAAAACACCGCCGGTAATATGCTGCCAGCTCAGCAATTTCTTCAGGTTATTTGTATAAGCCATTAAAGCGATGAGCGTCAATCCCTGGAAAACTACGGAGGGAAGCCCCTTGCATAAAAATGTAATCGCTGTGATCAGGTAAGAAGCGAAGAACAGCCAAAACCATTTTTGCCTTTGATAAAATAAAAAAATCAGCATGAATGATCCATAGGTTAGCCAGGAATAAAAAATGTCAATATGGCCCAGCATTGAATCATAAATCAGCATTCTACCATTTACCAAAAAAAGTATTCCGCTTAAAGCTCCGATTAGTTTGTCCTTCAGGAAATAGCTTGTTGTTAAAAAAATAGTTATGGCAAACAAGAACATGGGTATGATCGCCGGAAGCCGTGTTGAAAACTCGGAAAAGCTGTTCGTCAGATTATAGACTCCGGCTAATATCCAGTTATAAAAAGGAGGCTTGTTATAATAATATTCACCGCCGATGGTTGGGATAGAATAGTTTTCTGTGAGGATCATCTCCAACGCTACATTTGCACGCGTGGGTTCGTCAGCAAAAAGAGGCAGCAATCCCAGATTAATAAAAAAGGCAGGTAAAGCAAGCAACAATAACAAGGAAAATGCCCGGGTAGGATATCGAATCAGGAAATTCTCCAGGTTTTGAATCATGAATGCAAAGATATAAATCCTGCATGAGCATATAGCTTACCTTAAATAATAGCAAACTAGCTATCGGAACGGAAATATGCAGGACACCCAGGCAGCCTCGCAAAAAAATCCTGTATAAAAAGAAAAGAGAGATCGCCCTAGCAGATCTCTCTTTTTTTTTTATAAGCAGAACCTTATCTAGATACTAGCCTTTAAGGTATTATCTTCAGAAATAAAGTTAGAAACAGCCAGGTCCTGATCAAGATAATTTGAATTGTAATTTGACTCAGGGCCGTTTATAAACAGGCATGTCTGACCTTTAATTGTATTGATAATTGTATTAGTAAGTTCAACGGGAAGTGCGGGACATCCATGGCTTCTTCCTAACCTGCCATGCTGATTAATAAACGACTGACTTACATAGTCTGCTCCATGAACCACTACTGCACGGTCCCGGGCGTTCGTATTAAATCCTTTATCCATTCCTTCAAGTTTCATCGAGAAGCCATGTTTGCCAAAATACGTTTCACTGGTTATGTAGAAACCAAGGCTGCTTTGATGTGAATCTGTCAGGTTAGAAAAATTCGTAGCCATATCGCCTCCACTCCCCTGACCATGTGCTACTAAAGTATTAAACAACAACTTATTATCAGCAAGATCCACAATCCACAGACGTTTTTGGGAGCTTTTCCTGTTAAAATCAATGATAGTCAGGATTTGACGCTCAGGAGATATTAATTGTGTTTTCTTGAAATTATAATATCCTACCAATGCTTTTCTGAATACAGATGCGTCCAAGCCTGTGGCCTCCAAACCCGCCTGACTATAAATAGAATTCACAAACTGGTCGAAAAGCTGCGTAGTCGAGAAAGTAATCAAAGGGACCTTTGCTGACGCTGAATCTGCCTGGTTATCAAAAAACTGAAGTTGAGATTTTCTGGCAGAGACCCAGCTTATCGTTGGTAAAGTCGAGATTAAAAGAAGGGCGCCAAGACCCCAAATCGAGTATTTCTTCATATAATTCTTCAGTTTAATATGCTAAACGTATAAGTTAGTTAAATATTACTGTAAGAGTAGTTGTTAATGAATAAACTTCCTTTTTGTGTATACAAATATACTGGTTTCAGCGGTGGGGATTGTCATGGGAAAGTAGAAACGGCATTTAAATTTTCACCTTCCACGGAGCATCAGCAAGCTGCTTCATATAGGCCTGGGAACTTCCAAAAGAGTTGATCCAGACGGCAATTTCAGAGCAGGAGTTCTGGAAATTTCTTGAGGGCATATATTTTAATTCCTGCTGTATCCTGGAGATATCCAGTACTGCATTCTGGCTGAACGAATTAAGCACTGGCCTGCTCATATTTTTAAGGATGTTCGTCTTTGAATTGATCATCAGCAATATTTTTAACAGCGGGGATGGGATTTCGAGCGGCAATAACCTCTTTTTTTCCACCGCAGAAAGGCATTCCAGGGCAATCTCTTTCAGAAAGTAAGGCTTTTCATCAGTAATATTAAAGATGTTCAGTTGCGCCTGATCTTTTTGGGCCAGGTAAAGATCGATTGCATATCCAATATTATCAATGTGGGTAAGAGATCCCTGTATTGATTTCTTAAACGGGCACAAGAGAAATTTTCCTTTGATCAGGCTGATAAGCCGTGGCAGAAGGATCCGGTCACCAATACCATAAATTGCCCTGGGTCTGAGGATCAATCGTTTCTGGTGGGCTGGAATATCCAGAACGACAATATCTTCGGCGAGCAGCCGGGTTTCTCCATAATCGCTTAATTGGGAATTGATCGTTGCGTCGTCCTCTGTCACCGGGCCTTTTTTAAACTGATAGACGGAAGACGAGGAGATATGAATAAAGAACCGGCAGTTTTTTGCCGCTTCCACAACATTCAGGGTTCCCTCAACATTACTCAAAATAAGATTCTTGTACGTATCTGTATCAGATGTCAGAGCCGCCGCATGGATGCATACATCGGCTTCAATTTCAGGAATTACACCACAAATATCTGCCTGGATATACCTTGCAACTTTAAATAAATTAGGATTAGGATTATCGTGATTTCCTATTGCTATGATCTCATGGCCTGCCTTATTAAAATACCTGCAAAGCGAAGCGCCAACAAATCCATTTGCACCGGTAATAGCTATCTTCATCTCGCAGATCTTAATTTACAATATTTCATTCTTACGAAATAGACGAATGGAGTAAAGGAGAATGGGTTTATTATCCAGACTGACCGTTTTTATATTATACACCCAAGCCACTGGAATGTTTGATAGATGTTGCAAATAGTTTCACAAAAAAGCCGTCCTGAGGGCAGTCATGGTCGGAAGAAATTCCGGCCATTTTTATGTTTTAAAAAGCAGTCCTGG
>JBBJNR010000054.1:0-25601 GCA_037719315.1 Daejeonella sp. | reverse complement strand
ATTTTCAATCCATTCAACTATTTTTGAAAATACTGAAACGTTTAGGACACTATTGATTTCTCACCTCTAAACTGCTATCCCATGGGCGGATTTTTGTAAATGGCATTTTTAGAAGGTAAGCAATAGTCAATTCATCGGCATCATTGTAGGAAGTTTCGTTGAGATAAATTGGATTTTGATTTATCCGTCGTGCTCAGACCTCAGACCTCCGTTTAACAAAAAACAATTTTCACTTGCACTTTATAGTATATCCCGCTATATTTGCATTCCATTTCAAAAGGAGCTTCTTTTTGATTTTGATTGCCCGATAGTATAATGGTAGTACAACTGTTTTTGGTGCAGTTTGTCTAGGTTCGAATCCTGGTCGGGCAACCAACACAAATTTCGAGTTTCGGAATTAAGTAAATAAGGCCGTTTGTTGGTCTAAAGTATTGAATACCTGTTTTTAATCCGAAATCAATTTCGATATCCGAAACGCAGATGCCATTATCATTTAATCCGATCAAGTTATTTGCCGGCTCCGGGACTATAGATCTGGCGACGAAAATCGCGGAATCTTATGGTAAAAAACTGGGTGATGTTACTCTTTCAAGGTTCAGCGACGGAGAATTTCAGCCGCATTTTAATGAAACGGTACGTGGTTGCGACGTGTTTTTGATACAATCTACGAATCAGCCGAATGATAACCTTGTTGAGCTGTTATTAATGACAGATGCCGCCAAAAGGGCATCTGCCCATTACATTACAGTGGTGGTTCCGTATTTCGGTTTAGCCAGACAGGACAGAAAGGACAAGCCAAGAGTTGCCATCGGGGCAAAGCTTATGGCAAACCTGATCACAGCTTCGGGAGCCCACCGGATTATGACCATGGACCTGCATGCGGCACAGATCCAGGGTTTTTTCGATATTCCAGTGGATCATCTGGATGCCTCGATTATTTTTGTACCGCATATTAAAAGCCTGGACCTGCCAAATCTTACGATCGCATCACCAGATATGGGTGGATCATACCGGGCGAGGACCTTTGCAAAATATTTCAATGCGGAAGTTGTTATCTGTGATAAACAGAGAAAGCGGGCGAATGAAATTGAATCAATGTCTATAATAGGGGACGTAAAGGGAAGGGATGTGGTTTTGATAGATGATATCTGTGATACCGCCAGGACTTTGGCAAAAGCCGCAGAACTGATCATGGAAAATGGGGCAAATAGTGTAAGAGCGGTTTGTACACATCCTGTATTATCAGGAGATGCATACAAAACAATCGAAAATTCAGCCCTTGCAGAAATGATCGTAACAGATACGATCGCATCGAAGAAACAAAGCCCGAAAATTAAAGTTCTGTCAACTGCAGATCTTTTTAGCAAAGCGATAGCAAATGTGAATGAGCATGGTTCGATGAGTGCGTTGTTTAATATTGATTAAGATGAAATTGTCTGAACTAGGATATATAGGATGATAGGATGATAGGATGGTGGACGGAGGGGGAGTAAAGAACGAAGAGCCAAGAATCAAGACAAAGCGCTGCGAAAGAATAAGTGAAGACTCAAGAAACTAAAATTGATATAAATTGCTGAGAATAAACAATTTGTATCACGTTAGCCTGGCAGCAGGCAGCTGTTAAAAGGGAAAATAAACAATAATAAATATAAAAATGAAATCAATTGCTATTAGCGGTTCTCCAAGAGAGAACGTAGGGAAAAGAGACGCTAAAGAGCTGCGTTACGAAGGCAAAGTGCCAGCAGTTCTTTATGGTGGAAAAAATCAAATCCACTTTTCTGTGTCTGCATCTGATTTGAGAAGTTTGGTGTTTACACCGGACGTTTCATTCGTTGCGCTGGATGTCGATGGTGTAAAAGCACAGGCCATCATCCAGGATGTGCATTTCCACCCATTAACCGATCAGCCACTTCATGTGGACTTTTTAGAGCTGGATGAGAAAAAGCCGGTTGTGATGCAGATTCCGGTGAAACTTACCGGAACTTCACCAGGTGTGAAAACCGGCGGTAAACTGGTTCAGAAATTGCGTAAACTGCGTGTGAAGGCTTTGCCTAAAGACATGCCTCAGTTTGTTGAGGTGAGCATAGAAAAGCTTGATGTAGGTAAATCTGTAGGAGTTGGAGAATTAACGTTTGATAAATTTAAGGTTACTAATAACCCTGAAGATACGATCGTTTCTGTCACCATGTCTCGTGCATTGAAACAAGCAGAAACTGAAGCTAAGAAATAAATTAGTTTAGAATGTATTAAGAAAGTCCCGCACATGCGGGATTTTTTTTTGAAAAATATTTTTCATTCTCAATTATTAAATTTACTATTGTAGTGTACTATATAAGTAGATCACTATGGTTGAAATTAATAACGTCACATTTGCTTATAAAAAAGGGAAAATCTTGTTTGAGGATCTCAACATCTCCTTAAAGCCGGGTCATATCTACGGGCTGCTGGGCCGGAACGGCGCGGGCAAATCAACCCTGATTAAGAATATTACAGGTCTTGTATTTCCGGAGAAAGGGATTTGTACAATAAACGGGCGTGATTCCAGCCAAAGATCCCCCGATCTGTTGCAAGACTTTTTTCTAATTCCTGAAGAAATATATCTTCCCACAATCAAAATTGAAAAATTCATGAGAAGTACGGGAGGATTTTATCCAAAATTTAAGGAGAGCGAGTTTATACACTGCCTGAAGGAGTTTGATCTGGATATGGATGACAACATTTCAAGTTTGTCTTTCGGGCAGCAGAAAAAGGTGATGATCGCATTTGCCTTAGCAACCAATACTGATGTTCTTATCATAGACGAGCCTACTAACGGACTGGACATTCCATCCAAGGCCCAGTTCCGTAAGATAGTATCAGGTGCACTAACTGAAAATCGCTGCATGATTATATCTACACATCAGGTGCGTGACCTGGATAATCTCATAGATGCTTTAATTATTTTAAGTGAGCGCCGTATAATTCTAAATTCATCTGTGGATGACATAGCTCAGAAGCTATTATTTTCTACGTTGAGTTCTCTTGAAAATCAAGAAGTGCTATATTCTGAAAATACAATAAAAGGTTATTCTGTGATCATCCCCAATACATCCGGAAGAAGCAGCAAGGTTGATCTTGAACTGTTGTTTAACGGGCTTATAGATAATAAGAACCAAATTATGCATGAATTAAATCCAACCCGTTATGAATAATGTTTTTAATGCTTCGCGATTCGGCCAGCTGTTCAGAAAGCAAACGGTTGAAAATTACAGGAACTATCTCATATCTGTCGTAGTGCTATTTGGAATGCTTGCTGTCTTCTACTTTTTATTTGTACTTGGAATTGATGTTAGAAATGCAGAGATGAGGAAGATTGGTTTATATATATTTTACGTGCTGGCCGGATGCATTTTCACAAGTTCAATATTTTCAGACTATGGCCAGAAAAGAAAAGCCATTTCATCGCTGACCTTGCCCACGTCCCATTTTGAGAAATTCCTGGTAGGGTGGATGTATTCGTTTTTGATCTATACTATCATTTATTGTTTGGTTTATGCAGCTGTGGATTACACTTTTATACCCTTTAGTGAGGCGACAGATAAAAGAAGCCTGATTAAACTGTTAAGTGATGAGGGTTTTCCCTTTTCTATGTTCGTTTATTTTGCTTTCCTGCATAGCATGATGTTATATGGAGCGCTGTACTTTCGAAGTGTTCATTTTATCAAAACTGCATCCTGTATTTTTGCCTTTTTTGGGATTCTTTGCACCTACCATTTGTGGATTCTGAAAGCCTTAATTCCGTATAAGGTAATTTTTACGATACCCTTAAAAGGCGGACTTAGCTTTAAGATAGATTCAGGTGTTTCCTACAATGTTCTGCTCGGAGAATCTCAACATTTGGTTTACACCGGCATGGTATTGATTGGCTCAACCCTAGCTTTGTGGACTGCAACTTTCTGTCTTTTACGCGAAAAACAAGTATAACGATGGGAATAGAGTTCAGAGATAATGAAGCTATTTATCTTCAGATAGCTAATAACGTAAGCGAAAATATACTTCTTGGAAAGTGGGTTGAAGACAGTAAGATCCCCTCCGTAAGAGATCTCGCTTTAGAGATGCAAGTCAATCCCAATACAGTTATACGGACGTATGAGTTTTTGGAAAATCAGCAGATCATTTATTCCAAACGTGGACTGGGTTTCTTTGTAGGCAAGGGCGCAGTCGGGAAGATAAAAAAATATAAGAGGGAAAGTTTTTTAGGTTCGGATCTCCCGGAATTATTTAAAACCATGCACTTGCTGGGCATCGACGCAGAAGAGATATTAAAGAGATTTGAAGTATTTAAATCTAATTATTCATCATAATCTTTAATTTATGAAAACGAGCTATAAATTGCTGATGCTGGCAATAATCATAATATTTGGAACAACAGCAGCATATGATTTTGCGGTGCAAAAACAGTATTTAAAACACGATTATACAAATCCCTGGAGGGATTATAATACCATGCAATTTAAAGATTTCGATACCATTGAGGTCGTAGCTTCAAACCGGATCAATACAGAAATAATCCGGAGTGACACCTTTGATGTAAAGCTGCATATGTGGGTAAGGGATGCAAAGATTACACAAAAAGGAAAACGTCTTATTGTAAACTTTGACACTCAGAAGGATCCTTATCAGCATGGATATACTAAACGTGCTTTGATCATTAAATGTCCGGTACTTAAAGAAGTTGAGACTGATGCGAAATTCCTTTTGAATGGCAAACCGGTGCTCTCAAGGGCGGCTCAGCAGGACCGATTGAAAGGTGGACAGGTATTAATCAAAGGATTTAACCAGAATGAATTTTCACTCGTAATGAACAACGCAAGCACGGTATTTCTGAAAGATAATAACTTCAAGTTTTTAAAGGCAAATATTGGTTCCCAGGACTCGAGCCGCTCTTCAATAGAACTTGATAATTCCAATAAGATATTGTCGGCCGATATGGATCTGCAGAACAGAAGTGTGATGACCCTGGATAATATTCATATAAAAAATTTTAAATATAAACTATCTGATAGTGCGCAGGTAAACCTTAGCGGCATATCTTTGCGATTGCTATCAAAGAAGAATTAATGAAACCATCATAATTTTGCCAAAACCCGCAGGGTATGACTATTAAATTATGATCGCTTCATCACCATTAAAAAGCAAAAAATAAACAGATGAAATACCTGATCATAGGTTTAGGAAACATCGGTCCCGAATACGCAGATACCCGTCACAATATCGGTTTTATGGTTGCAGATGAGTTTGCCAAACAAGAGCATTCCTCATTTTTCAATATGCGCCTTGCTTATTATACCGAGTTTAGCCATAAAGGGAGAAAGGTACATCTGATCAAACCCACTACCTACATGAATTTAAGCGGGAAAGCACTCAACTACTGGATGCAGGATCTGAAGATCCCTGCCGAAAATATTCTTGTGCTCGTGGATGAAATTGCCTTGCCCCTGGGAACTTTAAGGCTGAAGCCCAAAGGAAGCGCCGGCGGGCATAACGGACTTAAAAGCATAGAGTTAGCACTCGGAAACGCAGATTACGCCAGGCTTCGTTTTGGAGTAGGCGACAGTTTCCAAAAAGGTCGCCAGGTAGATTATGTTCTAAGTGGCTTTGATGATGATGAACAGCCTGAATTGCCGGCCCTCATAGACAGATCTATCGAAATGATTAAAAGCTTTATTACTGTGGGTGCAGAATTGACTATGACGCGGTTTAATAAATAAGGCAGCTAATTTTGCTCCTTTTTCTTCAAACGGGCCTGTTGGTAATTTCTATATTTGTCACCATGAAAATATATGGTATTAAGAATTGCAGTACGGTCAAGAAAGCGCTCGATTGGTTTGGTAGGAATAATATAGAATATGAGTTTCACGATTTCAAAAAGTTGGGTATTAGTGAAATCAAGCTTGAGGAATGGTCTTCTAAATTAGGATGGGAGCCACTTGTTAACAAGCGTGGAACTACCTGGAAGCAGCTTGGTCCTGAAATTCAGAGGCGCGTAAATTCCAAGCAGGAAGCTTTTAAGCTCATGCAGGAAAAAACAAGCGTTATCAAACGTCCTGTAATCGAAACGGACAAAGACATATTAACGGGCTTTGATGAAGCTGCTTATAAAAAATTGTTTGGTTTGCAATAGGCCGCATGATATCATAATATTTCTTAATTTGCTTTACTAAATACTCAGACAATCAAAACCGCGGAATGCATTTTCGTTTAATCACACTTTTTGCAATTTTCTTGTCTTGCGGTTTTCAGTCAGTCTATTCTCAAAACTCTTTGGAGTTCTCTATGCTTTCCGGTTTAAATGTTTTTTCTCCCGGCCATGTGTTGATAACAGGGAAAAGCTATGGTGCTGAAATTGGTTACAATTTATCGATGGCAGACAAAAATGCTGATTGGGTAAAACGACTCCGTGTGGACGCAATTGGTATCACAGCGGGCTATCGCAATATGGGCGGGGTGTTGATACGGGATAGCGTGGAAAGCAAAGGCTTTTTAGGAGATGTATATACTTTGTCGGCGCGAATGAATATTTCCCTTTTAAGATCTGAGCAGACAAAACTACTTTTAACCTCAGATGCCGGATTTACGTATTCAAGCTCAAGCTATTTTATCGACGGAAATCCTATCGTTTCAAGCAGGATAAACTTCTCGCCCAAACTTGGTTTGAAATTTCAAACCAAGTTGTCAGGGCACACTTCTATTGTCGCATCCTCAAATATATTCCATTACTCAAATATTGCGATCAGGGTACCTAATAATGGCGTAAATTCATTTGAAGTATCCCTGGGGGTTATTAAAGACTTAAAAGAAAGGTCAGTGAAAGCCTCGGGCGCTAAAGCAGTTGGGGATAATTTAAAAAGCTTCTTTGAGGCCGGCGTTGATGTGGGTCGAAGGGGTACCTACAAGACTCACTCTGGTAACTGGAAATCAGGATTTTATCTGGGTTATAATCGCAAAATAAACCCTACAATCAGTATGAAGGTAGGGGCGGATGCGGTCTATTATTACACGACGTTTGACGGCAGCGCTGAAACGGATCAATATTTTGCTACCTCATTCGATCCATGGCGTTATGGACTAAGTGCAGGCTCTGATATTTGGTTTGGGAAAGTTGCCCTGATGACGAATTATGGATATTATTTAAAGTTTAATGGGAAATATGATGTTAAAACCTACTGGAATGCTGGATTTAAATATTATTTGAGTTCTTCCGTTGCGGTTCAGGGAAAAGGTTACGTACATAAATCACAAGCAGATTATTTAGGATTTGGTGTAATGTACAGGTTCGGAAAAACAACTTTCAAGCCTGCCGAGTAGAGCCACAGCACTGAAGCTGTTTTATGAACAAAGTTTAATTTTTTAATTCAGACTGCATTATTCAAAACATGGAGTTATTTTTGTAGCATCGTACCCAGCTGTTAGAATTCCTTCCGGCAACCAATTATTTTTTTAATACTTAATATTAAATGAACAAGCTTAGCTATTTATTCAGTTTTTTGTCGGCTCTAATCGTTTTTGCAGACGTTTCAGCACAGCAGTTAGCTCCTAATCAACCCTCGGCTTCGAAGTACGACTATCACGATACTTTTGGGCCAATTTTCTATACCAAAAATGGGAATGATTACAGATCGGCAGGGGGACAGCCAGGACCAAAATATTGGCAGAACCGTGCAGATTACAAGCTATCAGTGCGGCTCAATGAGCAAACCAATGAAATAACCGGAACCGAGATCCTGACCTATACTAATAATAGTCCGGATAAAATGTCTTTCATCTGGATGCAGCTTGACCAGAATCTATTTAAAGAAGATTCCCGCGGACAAGCTTTAGTACCTCCCGGAGGTAGCAGAAGCGGTGCCCGTGGTCAGAAGTTCGATGCAGGATATAAGATCAAATCAGTTAAGATCCTGGGAAATGAAGGTGGAAAGACGGTAGAGAAGGATCTGGAATATCTGATTGAGGATACCAGGATGCAGATATATTTGCCTTCTGAACTTGCTGCTTCGGGTGGGAAATTACAGGTGAAGGTCGAATATACTTTTATTTCACCCCAGTACGGCTCAGATAGAATGGGTATATTAACTACAAAAAACGGTAAAATATTTTCGGTTGCTCAATTTTATCCCAGGATGTGCGTTTACGACGATGTTTCCGGGTGGAATACAATCCCATATATCGGCCCAAGCGAGTTTTACCTTGAATACGGCGATTATGATATCAGTATTACCGTACCAGCGGGTCATATCGTAGTAAGTTCCGGCGAATTGTTAAATGCCAGGGAAGTTTATACCCCAGAGCAGCAGAAGCGTTGGGCGGCAGCGGCGCAAAGCGATAAGACAGTGATCATCAGGTCAGCTTCTGAAGTTATGAATGCAGATTCCAGGCCGGGCGGTAAGCCAGAACTTACCTGGCGGTTTTCAATGAAGAACGCACGTGATGTAGCTTTTGCATCCTCATCCGCTTTTATTATTGACGCAGCAAGGATAAATCTTCCCAGCGGTAAAAAGTCCATGGCTATCTCTGCGTATCCGGTGGAGAGTGACGGTCCCGGAGCCTGGGGAAGATCAACTGAATATAATAAAGCCTCCAATGAATTTAATTCTAAGAAATGGCTGGAATACCCATACCCTGCGGCAACCAACGTTGCTTCTAATGTGGGCGGGATGGAATACCCCGGTATTGTGTTTTGCGGCGCATCCGCGAAAACCGCAGGATTGTGGGGCGTCACAGATCATGAATTTGGCCATACCTGGTTCCCGATGATCGTCGGTTCAAATGAGCGTTTGCACGCCTGGATGGATGAAGGCTTCAATACCTTTATTAACACGCTGGCCTCACGTGATTTTAATAACGGAGAGTATAGTCCGAAACTTATCGATTGGCACGCGTACGGAAAATTGCTAACGAATACGGCATTCGAGCCTGTCATGAGCAGTCCGGACAATATGAAGGAATCCAGTATTGGTTACCTGGCTTACTATAAGCCTGCGGCCGGCCTGACCCTTCTAAGGGAGCAAGTGATCGGACCTGAACGATTTGACCGGGCCTTTAAGACCTATATCGAGCGATGGGCCTACAAACACCCTATGCCAGATGATTTTTTCCGGACCATGGAAAACGTTTCCGGCGAAAATCTAAGCTGGTTCTGGCGCGGATGGTTCCTGAACAACTGGAAGCTAGACCAGGCTGTATCGAATGTTTCTTATGTGAAAAATGATCCAAAACAGGGCGCGTTGATCACCCTGGATAATTTGGAAAAAATGGCGATGCCTACGATCCTTCAGATCCAGACCAAGAGCGGTAAGATCAGCAGGATCAAGCTGCCTGTCGAAGTATGGGAACGTAACCTTCGATATACGTTTCTTTACCCTTCAACGGAAGAGATCGCATCTGTTATATCCGATCCGGATAAAGTATTGCCGGATTCAAATTCTGCGAATAATAGCTGGAATGCAAACTAATTGCTGATCCGGTCTGCAAGGACCGGATCATTTCCCTTGTGCAGGAATTATCCTGACACACCCGGTATCAAAAGAAATTAATGATCCTTCTAGCTTTCCGTTGGATTTTTCTGGATTTTTTCTTGCTCTGGCGATCCGGCTTCACATCCCGGTAAACCCTGGCTACTTTACGCACTGCTTTTTTAAGCTTGCGTTTCTTCACCCGCTTGCTGACCCACCTGCCGCTTTCGCTTTTTCCAATGAATAGTTGGATTAAATCTCTGGAACTGTTAGTGGCTACTAATTCGCTTTTTGCCTCCGGGACAATAGCAGTTAGAAGAAAAATAAAGATGATAGAGAAAATGCCCTTTTTCATAACGGTTTGATTGGTAAATACTAATGGAATCGCTTTACTAAAAGACGTTGGTAACAGACCCGGGGTTGCATGAGCGGAATAAAAATATCTCAATTTCGATGCAGTGCAGCGTAAAACGTAGAACGTACAACGTTTAACTCAAAAATCCTGACTATGAATATATTCCAAATGATTCATCACTGCCTTCAGTTCCGCATAAGAAATGCTTTCTCCCAGCCCTAATTTTTTTTCGTTGGTAGACTTACCTGGGTTTTGAACAATGTAGGCCATTATTTTAGCTACTTTCAACTTGGTTACCAGATCGAAAACAGAGATATCTCCGGAATGTATAAAATAGGCAAGATGGCCTTCAATTGTAGCAGCTGTCAAACCCCTCTCTATTGCAATTTCTAAAACGGTTTTCCCTGATTTGAACAGATCCAGCGTAATATGTTTTGTATTAATTTTTTTCGGCTCTTCCTTAAAATGCATTCCCTGAGCACTTCGCTCAATACCATAATTGCTGCAATAATGATTAATTATTTCCAGTATTTCTGTTCCGTATTGCTTCACCTTTATTTTTCCGAGTCCTTTGATATTTTCCAGTTCAGAATGGCTTGAAGGAAGAAGTTTGATTAGCTCCAGAATAGATTTTTGAGCGAGAACAAGATAAACTGGAACCAGCCTTTCGGCAGCAAGGTCATCCCTCCATGTTTTAAGGGCATGATAGAGTTCCGGATGAGTTATAGGTTTTGACGCTTTGCCGCTCGTACCGCCGGTATCTTTTGACGGCTTATAGTCAATTTCAGCATTCGCTTTTGTTTTCAAATACGACACTGTTGAAAACCCGGTAGAACAGAGTATCATTAAAGCCCTTTTAACAGCTATTTCTTTAAAAAAGTCATCCATTACCACACCGATAGCTGACCTTACAGCCCTGTTATCGGTATCCGTATTCAGATTTTGCAGCCCCGCGTAAAGTACCGAGGCTATTTTATCATTAAAGTATACCGAAGCTTTCCTGATCCGGTTTTGCAATTCCACATTTTCTTCAGGAATGGAACTTAGAGTAAGCAAATGTGCTAATTGTCGTTTAAATGTTTCTGCAACTTCATAGATCTCACGGTCGCAGGAAGACTTCAGTGCAGTTAAAGCCTCGCTAAAGCCCGGGTCAAGTATGGTGTGATGATCTTCAAAAATTTTATTTAACTGGTAGAAGCTGCCTTTTACCTGTGTGAAATCAAAAAGTTCATGCAGCAGACCCTGTTGGAAAGCGATTTTAGCAGCATCGAGGTCTTGCGCCGTAGGCTCATTGTCGCTAGCGTTCTTTGTATATTCTGTGACGGTACCATCAGTTTTAACACTCTTAGAAGAGATACGTGAGCGTAATACCATTCCTTCGAATGTTTTGCACCTGCTAAGTGCCACATAAACCTGGCCATGTGCAAATGCCAGATTCGCGTCAATGATCGCTTTTTCAAAAGTTAATCCCTGGCTTTTATGGATTGTTATAGCCCAGGCAAGCTTGAGAGGGTACTGGGTGAAGGTGCCGATAACTTTTTCTTTCACTTCTTTCGTGTGCGGGTCAAGCTCATACTTAATGTTAGTCCACTCGAGGGGGCTAACAGCTATTTCTGAATGGTCCCCGGAACATTTTACGAAAATCACGTCGTCAGCTATTTCTGTTACGATACCTATCTTTCCATTGTAGAAAAGCCGCTCGCGCGAACTGTCATTCTTAACAAACATCACCTGCGCCCCTTTTTTAACTTCAAGCTCAGCAATTGTAGGATAAGAGTACTCCGGAAAATCATCCTGGATACGTGCGCTAAATACCGTTCCCGGTGCAGCTATTTGTGCTAATTTTGTCTCGTTGATATCGAGTGCAGATTTATTATGTGTAGTGAGGGTGATATAACCCTCTTTGTCAGAAGGATTAAAATCAGGAAGGTAGCGCTCATTAAGTTTTGTCAAAACTGTCTCATTGATCTGGTTCTTTCGCACACTGTTCAAAAGATCAATAAACTTCGTGTCAGACTGACGGTAAATATGTTTTAGCTCAACGCTAACAGGTTTGGTGAGCATTAAAGCCCTGCTGCTGAAAAAAAAGAGATTGGAATAAAAATCCCTTAGGATCATCCAGTCCTCGTCCTTGACAACAGGCGAGAGCTGGTGAAGATCGCCGATCATTAGAAGCTGCACCCCCCCAAACGGCTTAGAATGATTTTTATAGCGCCTCAACACCTCATCGATGTGATCGAGTGTATCCGCCCTAACCATACTGATTTCATCAATAACCAGCAGATCAAGGCTTCTGATCAGGTTTATTTTATCCTTGCTGAATCGTTTGTACATGCCGTTTTTATCAGCGGAACCCGGAACATAAGGCCCGAACGGAAGCTGAAAAAATGAATTTATTGTAACACCGCCTGCATTGATTGCAGCCACACCTGTCGGGGCAACTACAGCCATACGCTTAGGCGATGTTTTTTTCAGCTCATGCAGAAAGGTCGTCTTGCCGGTGCCTGCTTTACCGGTCAGAAAGATATTCCTGTCTGTGAATTGCACAAAATTAAAAGCCAGTTCAAGCTGGGCATTTTGTTCCATGATCGTTATTTAGGAGATGCTGCGGTAAGATAAAAATAAAATTTCTAAAGATCCGGAACTGAGGCCATTCGCTAGATAACTCATGCCGGTTACACACTGCCTTTTACTTCCCGGCCAGAAAATGGATTTGGTTGAATTAAATTTCGGGATTGTTTGATCAAAAGAGAAAAGTCTTTCTATCGATTTATACATCAGTAAGAAGATTAACATAGGGTGTTTTATTAAATTTAGCCGCTGATTTCGTTTAAACTATCACTACATTACCATATAAATTAAAACATGAAAACAATTATTTTTTGCCTGTTTACCTCATTTATAAGCTTGATGATGTTAGCTGAGCCAGTTAACTGCGAAAATGAATGTTATCAGGAGCATCTCTGTACCAAACACTTTCATAAGCTTAGCGTTTTGCCAGTTCCAGTTTTAAGAAATAGAGTTTATAGGATAGGTCTAACTCATTATATATTTCAAAGCCAAACTTTTTATACCACGGAAGATTTTCTAATGTTGAAGTTTCCAGATATACAGATCGTTGTTGATTCTGGCTATCCTCAATTATTTCATGCATAAGTTCAGTTCCAATTCCTGAACCCTGATATATAGGATCAACTCCAATAAACCACAAATAATACATCGGGCCATTTGGCTGAAGGTTTTTAATCTTCGATTCCCTACTCATTGCTTTCTTCATATTACCAATGCCTATGCATGAATATATCAGTTTGGCATCTAACAGCATCGACTTTATCGTTGTTCTCTTTAGATCTGGAAATAACACTAAAGCACATGCCTTCTTATCATCAGACAAAAAAACCTTTCCAAAAGCATAGCAGATCTCAAAGGAGTAATCCATCAGTGATTTAATTCTTTCAAGCCTTTTTTCACCCTGTTGTACGATATAGTTTACACTTTGGTTCGTATAAAATGAATTAGCAAGAATTTTCACCACCAGGTTTTTGTCTTTATAATCAGCTACTGTCATAACTCAGAGTTTAAGATTATTACATTTAACAATCGGTTTTAACGAATGGTTAAATTTTTGTTTGCAAAAATAGTACCATTCGATATTGTAGTAAGATTAACCAATGTGTGAACATCCACTCCTGTAGAAACAAGAAACCTTCAGGGATGATATTTCAAAGGTCATTATTTACAAATTGCAGAAGTGCGACCTCTTTTTTTTGTAAGATTAAATTCAACTCAACCTTCCTATTAAATTGCTTACTCTTGGAAATACTTGATTTTAGCACTGCTATTTCCTTTTTAAGAGAATTTATTTGTTTCTGCGTTTCAATAATTGAATCTAATGGTTGGTTAGCCAAATCAAATCTTCCAGATAACTGAATACAGAAATCTTTAAAAACAGCATCAATGCTTTGCTTTAAATTCAGCTGGTATTTTGATTTAATCCTCGGAAACCAGCTTGATTTAAAAGTCCAGTCAATTACTGAGCTGTTTTCATTGGTTGGGTTTGAATGTTTTTTCGAGGTGGATAAGTATAGATGATCCTGGTATCTTACTATGAAGATTATATGATAGGGTATTGCCTTATCTATGATATCCAGAACTGGTGAAATTTCTTCTTTTACTTTTAATTCAATTGTAAAAATCTGTATCTCCTTTATTTCATTGGATTCCAGATTGACAGTTTCTGTGGAAAGCTTTTGATTCCAGGTAATCCTTGTGATCTTATCAGTAAACAGTTTTTTTTGCTTGGTATTCGTGTAGGAATCAAAATTATTCTTTGAAATTATTCTTTGAACATTGGTTGTAGGTGGAAGTTGGAAGTAATCCATTTACCGGATGATTAAAAACGATATTAAATTAAAATCTTCAATTCCTTTAATTTTTTCCCGGAGGGCTGTTGTGCCACCTGACCTAAATAAGCTTAATACTTCTTTTTCTTCCTCCTTTTGAAGAATGGTTCCGATACTCTGTTTTAGCAAATGAGAATAAGCCTCCATTTCGTTATATTCATCTGTTTCAATGCTCAACTCTTTACATAAGTCTGTAATTGGGTCAGTTTTCCCATTACACAACATACGCATAGCATCCAGTATCTTCTTTGAATCCACATGATTAATCAATAACTCCCCGGATGATTTTGTATAAATCAAGTAGTAAGGGTGTAAACGATTAAGCTTGTTTATATTCACACTGGAGTTTACATTCTTAAGCACGAAAATAACCCCAGGCTGCAATATTTCTGTGGACTTCACTACGGCATGAAGCCCTTCCGGGATATTGTTTAATTCTCCGTATACTTTGACAAGATTGCTAAGGTCAATTCTAAAATCGTTTAAGCCGAGGTCTGTAATACTAACTCCCTCTCTTAAATCTTCAAGATCAACAACCTCATCCTTCAATTTTTGCAGTTGTATTTTTCTGTATTCTAAATCCTTTTCATCTGTATTGAGAATATTATCATCCCCGGTGCTGGCCATGTTGCTAATCAACATCTTGCTTTCAACCCGTTGTTTGAGATTGATATAGGCATCCAGGGTTACATCGGGCCAAAAATTGACCATAGTAATGCTATCATTTTTTGAACCTATTCGGTCAATACGACCAAAGCGTTGAATAATTCGCACCGGATTCCAGTGAATATCATAATTGATGAGGTAATCACAATCCTGTAAGTTTTGGCCTTCAGAAATACAGTCCGTTGCTATCAATAAATCGATAGAATCATTTAAATATGGAAATAATTGCGCTTTGTCTTTTGATAATGGCGAAAAGCAGGTAAGTAGAGCATTCAGATCTGCAGGAATATTTTTCGAGGAACTAATTTTGCGTGACCCTGTAATTAATGCCGTATTTAACCCATAGTTTTCTTTTAGGTGGCCATGAATATTCTCATATAAGTAGTTTGCAGTATCTGCAAAGGCGGTAAATACAATTACTTTCTTGTTTCCCGGATTAAAGGGTTCCTTAATTTTCGTATCCAACAGCGAAATAAAATGTTGAAGCTTAGTATCTTTTTTCCCTCGTATATCTACTATGTGGCTCCAAAGGTCGTTCAGCACAGTTAGATCTTCAGTTAAATCTTCACGCCATTTAGTCGTGTCCATATCGGCGATATGAATCTTGATTTTTCTGCCAATAACATTTTCTTCATCACCCCATTCCGCTTCCCAGTCAAATTCTTCATCATTTAATTTAGCCTGTATACCTTCGAAGTCTTCTTTTTCACCACGTTCAATAGTTTTAATAGCTTGTTCTATCTGAGTAATAATACCTTCTAACGTAATGCGGAATGAATCTACCGAGCTTTCTAAACGTTTGAGAAGGTTTATTCTCATTAAAATCCTTAAGCTATTGTCCCGGTCAAATTGAGACAACTTAGCTGAACCTGACCTTACTTCTTTATCGTATAAGTCCGCATATAATTGAACCCGGCTTGCCAAAATATAATTCAGCGGAGTATAAATCGATAAATTCAGCAGTATAAGCTGCTCGGCTATAGATTCGTAAGTAATGTCTCCAAAATCTGTAAGTGCGCTTTCAATTGAAACTGGTTTATTTCTTTCGGGAAATTTACCAATAGCCGTGGTATCGTAATAGGTAGTAATGTGTTTTCGAGACCTTGCAATAGTCAATGAATCTAAAATTTCAAAGAAATCAAAATCAAGCATATCTAACAACTTATCTGTTGTTCTTTCTGCTGTTTCATGTTTGCTCCAGATATTGAACGCTTGCTGTGCTCGCTTAAATATTTGATCAATGCTTCTTTCTGTATCTAACTTTGGGTCAATATTGGCAGGCTCACCTTCATATGCTAATGCCAATTGATTTCTTAAATCGTTAAATTTATTATTTACGGGGGTTGCGGAGAGCATTAATACTTTTGTTTCTATCCCTTCCTGAATGATTTTTCTAAGTAGCCGCTGATACCTGTTTTCTCTGTCGGCATTCGGGTTATTGTTTCTAAAGTTGTGAGATTCATCAATAACTACAAGCCCATAATTTCCCCAATTCACATTCTCCAATTGACGGCCGTTGCTCACTCCCCGTTCTCTGGTAAGGTCGGTATGAAAAAGCACATCGTATCGCAGCCGGTCGCCGGATAAAAAATTGGTTTTATCATTATGGCGGTAGGCGTTCCAGTTGGCTTCCAACTTTTTAGGACAAAGGACCAAAACATCTTTGTTCCGCATTTCATAGTATTTAATTACACCAAGGGCGGAGAAAGTCTTGCCCAAGCCTACACTATCTGCCAGAATACAGCCTTTATATTTTTCAAGTTTGTTGATAGCGCCAATAACAGCATCCTTCTGGAAATTATAAAGCTTACTCCAAATTACCGTATCCTTAAAGCCAATCTGATCATTCGGAAGATTATCCAACGATAGATCTTCCAAAAATTCATTGAAGATATTATAGAGCGTAATGAAGTAAATAAATTCAGGACTATTCTCTTTAAAGGCACTTTCAAAGTAGTCCTGAACTTTTTTGGTTACATCCTGAAGATCTTCTTCGTTCTCCCATACCTGGTTGAACCACTCTAAATAAGCTTTGCTATCGGGAAAATCCGCCTTTTGGATTAAGGTTGGGAAACCTTTTTTATGCGTTATACCTAAATCAGAAGTAGTGAAACCACTTACGTTGGAATAAGCATATTCCTCATTATCTTGATTTTTTACATGAATTATCCCATTTAGGGGTAAGTTGTGATGTTTATTGGACTTAAATACTACCTTATCGTTTACCCATTTGGAGCATTCTCTGGCAATGGCTCTTTGCGTTAGCTGATTTTTAAGGCGAAGTTCAAATTCTCCGCCACATAAATCAGTCTCTTTATAGATATGGGGAATATAAAACAGACGGCTGTATTTTTTTAAATTTTCTTCTATAAATGTGGGAGAGCTGAAGATGAAACGTAATTCGTCAATTTTACCAAGTTCCTTTTTTAATTCTTCATAAGCATATATGGAAAAGGAAGATGCTGCGACGCTGAGCTTACTGCCTTTACGGATGCTCGCTTTTAAATCATCCCCTAATCGACTATTTACATTATCAATCAGCTTCATGTGCCTATTTTAATTGTACTATCTCCATCAATTTCTCATAGCTGCTTACTTTTTCAAATTTTACTTCGTGCCCGCTTATCTCTTTAAAGTGTTCGGTAGCACAGTGAATTTTCAACTTTTCAATTTCCCTCAAGTCCATATCAGAGTCCGAACCCTTAGTTTCCGTGACGAAATAAATATGCCGAACCTTGTCCTTATCAAACACGATGGCCCAATCAGGGCTATAATTGGCTATGGGGGTGGATATGTAAAAGCTCTTTGGAAGCTTTGCGTATACCACTACTTCCGTGCTGTTCTCCAGTGCTTTTGCAAAATCTGATTCGATCTTAGAATCAGAAGTCAGGTAATCATAAATGTGTTTCTTTAATAAGTCTGAATTGCGCAGCGCAAATTTATCATTCGTAAAAACTGTTCGGGCATCATGTTTATCTTCGGTTTTATGATACACGATATTATTAATAATCAGGCTCGCCTTAGCTTCGTTTATGAGTTTACTGCATTTGGCAATGAACTCTTCCGGATTTTTACGAAGCAGTAAGAACTTTTCCTCCTTTATAGATTTTAGGATAGCTACAATAGTACCCCTGGTCAGGTTGGTGAGCACCTCCACTTCTCCCACAATATCGTACACAGCATTGCTATAGAGGTCATTTTTAAGTTTCAAGTACTGGCGTTCTGATTCTTTTACCAAACTGCCTTCCTGCATCTGCTCTTTGGTGCCATCCTGCAATTCACCGGTTTTTACTTCGTAAACTCTGTCGCCAATATTCAGCTGGGCATTTATAAGGGTTTTGCTATCGCCAATCAGCTTTTCAGTGTCGAACTTTACTTCATAAATGGTTTTCAGGTTAATTTTCTCCCAAAGCGCTTGAAACTCCTTTTTTGTAAAATTATGGTTGGTATTTAATACGATAGTATCTCTTTCATTTTCAGGCTTAAATGCTTCTCCAGTGTAAACAGACTTCAGGAGTTTGCCGATCGAATCTCTGAAAGGCTCAAGATTATCTGGCAGTGGCATTTTGTTCTGTTCAATCAATTCCTTTCCATCGGGAGTGATTTTATCGTTCTCGTCTATTACATCATGTTTATAAAGCAGCTTATTGAGCTTTTTCGCATCATCTTCGGTAAGACGGTGGTCTTCCTCTTTTTCATTGCTCACTAACTTCCCCACAAAATATTCAACTTCTGCCTTCTGCGGACGGTCTTTGAGCGTTGCTGCAATTTCATTTTGTAAACCTTTGGCAAAGGCTTCATAGCTCTCAGAGGCAATTACCGTAAGCTTATTTATTTCATGCACCTGATCGCCTACGGATTCAAAATCCAACCGATTCCCATTTTTGTTCACACATAATCGCATACCACGGCCAACCTCCTGCCTTCTGCGTGTCTGGCTACCGCTTTCAGCATTTTTTAATGCACATATCTGAAACACGTTCGGGTTATCCCAGCCCTCTTTTAAGGCGGAATGGGAAAAGATAAAACGGGTGGGTTCTTCAAAGCTCAATAAACGCTCCTTATCTTTCATGATAAGGTCATAAGCCGAAATATCGTCTGATTCCTCACTGCCACGCTTAACTGAAGGGTCTATAGATTTCCCTTTTTTATCAATAGAAAAATATCCCTCATGTACCTTATGCGCATCATCCCTTTTCAAATATTCGCCATAATTAGCAGGCATATAACCCTTGTGTACATTTCCGGGGTCTGTATCTTTCAAAAAATCATTATACTCCTGCTGAAACAGGTCTAAAAAATCATTCCGTACACTATTGTATTCTTCTTCAAATATTTTAGCGTACTCGCCTAATGCCTGTTCGCCAGTTTCATCATATATTCTATATTTTTCAACCGAATCAATAAAAAACAGGGATAACACTTTAATCCCTTTTAAAAAGAGTTGTTTCTCCTTTTGCAGGTGCGACATGATACATTCACGGATCTGTATCCTGCGAAAAGCATTTTCATCTCTATCGTTAAGTATATCACCGGGATAAATATCTTCCCCAGCCACTATAATTTTGTTTAGGTAGCCGTTAATTTCTGTAATCGTTTGATTTTTATAAGCGGGTATATTGCCGGAAAGCTCATAAAGATTGGCTCCTTCACTTAGTTTTTGCCGATGTTTTTTAACACCATCGCCAACTCGTTTTTCAAATTCAACTACGGCAAAGGGTGGTTTGGTAGCACTTAAGCTAATCTGCTCTAAATAAAGGTACCCTGTTGTTCCTGTAGAGCCTTTTAGATTAATTCCCTTTACCTGTATTTTCTTTACCAGACGTTTATTGTAAGCATCGAGCGCATCTAAACGATAAACCTTGTTATAATCTACCTTGTGGGTTGCTGAATATCGTAAAGTAAACAGTGGATTAAAATCCTGCATACTTTTCAAGGTTTTTTCCCCATCAACCGATTGCGGTTCGTCAATAATCAGTATTGGATTGGTTTGAGCAATAATATCTATGGGTTTTCTTGTACCGAAATGGTCAAGTTCCTGATAAATCCTTCGGGCGTCTGCTCCGCTGGCATTAAATGCCTGGGTATTGATGATCATCACACTGATGCGGCTGTCTGAAGCAAAATTTTCAATATCCTGCGGGCGGCCTGAATTATAAATAAATGGATTGATTTTGTGGCCATACAATTCCTGAAAGTGATCCTGGGTTACCTGAAAAGATTTATATACGCCCTCGCGAATGGCAATGCTGGGAATAATTACAATAAACTTGCTCCATCCATAATGTTTATGCAATTCGTACATGGTACGGATATAGGTATAGGTTTTGCCTGTACCTGTTTCCATTTCTATGGTAAAGTTATATCCTAAATTAACACCCCTGGGGCGTTCTATCTGCTGGCTTTCATGTAAGTCGTTCCTTTTTTGAACGGACTGAATATTTTTTAGTACCTGGCTCTCAAGGATTTGAACAGGACTGTTGCGATAGCCAATCTCTTCTTCGATGCTATAGTCTATTTCTATTGCTCCTGAGGCCGCCTGTTTCGCTTTCTTGATCAATTCTCTACTGCGCTCCAGAGTAAAGCGGTTGGTTTTGAGTGCCTGCCCTGCGAAACAATCCACTATGGCTTTTACTGCCTGAACCTGAAAGTCTTGTTCTTTAAATTGTAATTTCATTCCTGGCTTATCAAATTCAATATTCTAATTCCTGATGCTGTTATTTTATATTTCTGATTTGGGTGAGTAGGTGATTCAGGAGCTGTCATTTCTATCCACCCGTATTGTAACATAGGGTCAATATACCGTTTACGCGTATCTGAATGATTTCTTAACCCCAGCTTCGCAAATATTTCAGCACGCTTTAGAGGATGATCCAGTATATTTAACAAAGGCATTACTTTGTCATGAACTGCATCGTCCAAGATTCGTTTAGCTTGGTCGTTAGCTTGGTCGTTAGCTTGGTTACCAAACGCAACAATATCATTTAAACTATTGAAAATTAAATGATTAACTTGACGCTCAGCTTGGTCACCAACTTGGTCATTAGCAAGATGATGAACTGGCAGCGTTACTAACACATAGGTTTGTTCATCCGTATTAAAAACGGGGGTAGGCGAACCATTTACTTCCATTGAATTGTAAATAGTAGGGAAACCAGTGCCACGACCCGGTATAAATGAGTCACCTTGAGAAAATACAAAGTTGTTCTTAATCATGGCTTAGAAATTCTTTCCAAAATGGCCACCGCATCTTTGTTTATAATTGAAAAAGCAAACCACTTTTTACCCAGATCTTTCAATGAAGCACCGATATGATAAACGATATTGTCGTCAATAATCAGGAAACGGTCATGTGCTTTGTCAAATATTTTTATTGTGACCGGTTCATATTGTGTATCGTGTTTTTTTACATCCTGCTCCAGTATTTTGGAAATGGTTTTGGTATAAATAGTCGCAGAAACCCCTCTCTTTCTTTTAGTTAATAAGGTAAGAACAGAATCATCCACGTAATTATCAATTAACTGAATGGATTTTTTCGCCGAACGGATGAGGTCTGCCGCAAAAGTGTAGGCATCAAATGTTTGTCCGTCGAAAAATATACCTTGTTGCATAGGTTTTGGTCCGGCTTCCAATGCTTTAAAAATTTGTTCGAACCTTTGGTCATGCCCGGCTTGTTTTTGCTCAACCCTGTCCATGCGCTGCAACAGACCGCTATGAGAGGAGATGAGTTTTCGCATTTCTACAAAGGCCCTTAAAATTCTTAGGCTTGTATCTACCGCAACAGGAGTTTTAAGCACTGATGCTAACATTGCTACACCCTGCTCAGTAAAAGCATAGGGTTTAGCACCTCCGAAGAAGCTTTTCGATGGTATCACAGATTGTGATACCATTTCATTAATCTCTTCTTCAGTCAGTTCTAACATGAAGTCAGGAGGAAAACGGTCAGAATTCCTGTTCACAGCTTGCTTTAGAGTACGTGTTTCTGTTTCATAAAGTTTAGCCAAATCCCTGTCCAGCATCACTTGCACACCCCTTACTGAATAAATCAAGGTGTGTATGATTGCGTTATATTGAAGTTTTTTATTCATCTTTTTATTCGGGATCGGTCACAATTTGTGACCAGTTCATTTCTTTCATTTCCTTTAGTTGAAATCGAAACCTGGTTGGAAATCGCTCGATATTTCGTTTAACAGCCTGATTAAGCACCTTTGTTTCCACCTCATACATTTCCGCCAGATCACGGTCAATCATCACCTGGATGCCGCGAATAGAGAATATCCGATTCTCAATTTCCTGCTGATTATATTTTACAAGTTCTTTTGCCATACTATTTAGAATATCCACGTTTTACTACCGTATATCTAAATCACTTTCATTTCGGTTTCAGGGCTTAGTTGCTTTAAAAGCTGCTTAACGTTGGTTTTAGCAGTATCATCTTTGAACCCATTATCCCTAAAAACTACCCTGAGTGGCTTTTCTTTAGCTATTTCTTTGGCAAAGTCTTCATCTATATCTTTATCAAAACAAGCACAGAGGGAATTTTGGGCTACTTTAAATACCTGTTTACCACTTATGGTGGCTTGCTCAATTTTTAAAGAAAACGGTAAGCCCCAATCCAACATTACCTGAGCCAAAAGGTCATCTGCTGTTCTGTCTGATTTTACATTATCTGCAAAAAAATCAAGGTTAGCTTGCTGGTATTCCTGGGGTTTGTAGTACACGTCCTCCATATTGCTATCAGCAAGGCGATAAACCCTAAAACCAGTGTCTAAATTATCAATGGTTAATTGTAGATTTTGAATTTCTGTTTTTAGAGCATTTACTTTCTCATCGTCATCCATTGATAATTGCCCTTGGAGCATTTGAACAAGCTCTGCTTTTTTCCCATCAAGCATTGACAATCGTTTATTTACAATTTGCTTACTGGCCCTTCGTATACGTTCCTTACCTAATTCGCATATATTTTTAAACCCAGATCTAAATGCTTCACTTCTTTCCTCGATCAACTCTGGGAGCTGTACCATTATATACTTTGCATTTGCACTATCTAAGTTCTTAGACTTATGATTAAGCAGTGCATGCGCTGCGGTACCTGACCCTGAAAAAAAATCTAGCACAATGTCATCGTTTTTAATTCCAACTATTCTAATTAAATATTCGATTAATTCACTCGGCTTTGCGAAATCAAATGGGATTCCTAATTCCTTCAATTCCTTTGCACTATGTCTATTTTCATATTTAGTTAATAAGTCGTTAGGCAATTGACCTGCTTCCTCCCTGTCTTTCAACCAAATTTTTGTATTAACATTCCATTCCGAAGAATTTCCATTTTCATCTATTAGGACTTTATTGTTTGTTTTAGAGAATTCAATATTGTTATTATTCTTTTCTCTTAAATAAGTATCATAAGTCCACCGCCAACAACCATCTTCTACATTTTTCGGTACGACTTTTTCTCCTTCCTTTAAGATTTTCGGTAATTCGGAACCTGGTGGAATGACAAGTGAACCATCAGGAGCTTCAATAAAATATCTTTGATTAGCCCTTGCGTCCAAAGAAGACTGGTATAGCCCCATTGCTCTATACTTCTCTCCATTTCTCTCTCCACCAATCTGAATCTTTGTATAAACTTTTTTTATCAACTCAGGATCCATGTCATCTCTGAACTCTGAAGTATTTCCTTTATTTTTAGAGTACACTAACAAATATTCGATGTTAGGTGAAAAAAACCTTCCTTTGTTACCACCAGCTTTTGCCAGCCTCCCAACCACACCAATTCGATTCACTTCTCCATATATTGAGTCACAGAGACTTATGAGATTAGAAAGTTCATTTGGGCCAATCGAAATAAAAATAACACCATCTTGTTTTAAAAGATTTCTAGATAGCTTCAAACGAGGATATATCATCGTCAACCAATCAGAATGAAAACGTCCGGATGTTTCAGCATTTGCGAATAATCTTCGATTGTATTCGTCTTTTTGGCCGCTTTCGGAGTTATATTCTTCACCATCCTGAGTAAAATTGTCTTTATATACAAAATCATTACCCGTGTTATACGGTGGGTCAATGTAAATCATCTTTATTTTCCCTAAATAGCTTTCCTGCAAAAGTTTAAGCACTTCGAGATTATCACCTTCGATGTAAAGATTCTGAGTTATATCAAAGTTCACTGAATCTTCCCGAACAGGTCGTAAAGTTTTAGTAGTGGGGAGGTTGGCGGTTACAATAGCTTCTCGCTTACCTGGCCATTCTAGGCGGTAACGTTCTTTATTGCCTTCTACTACAGCATGATTGAGTTCCTGCTTTAGTAAGTCAAAGTCGATGGCTTTGCCTTCGGCACTTTCCGTTACACAGTTGGGGAAAAGTGCTGCAAGCTTTTCAAAGTTTTCGTTTACAAGATCTGGTGATTGAAGATCTAATTTTTCTATGCTCATATCTTTAGACATGTTTTATTTTAATGTTTTCAAAGCCAACTGTAGGGCTTGTTGTTTGTATGCTTCTTCCTGTATAATTTTTAAAATTTTGTCAGCCAACCATAAGGTTAGCAGATCCTGCTCAGGTTGTTCAAAGATTTTAGCTAAGGCAAGAATATCCTCTTTTCTAAAAAAACGGTCGCCCCGTTCCATCTTACTTAGCATTGCTGTATCCATATCCAATTGAGCAGCAAGGTGCCGGAGCAGGATATTATTCTTTTCTCTAAGTTCGCGTATCTTATCGCCAATCATTTTAAGTCTATTTATTTGGTGACTTGTCAAATATTGGACAATATAAAGAAGTATTCAGAAATTATCTTGAATAAATAGAAAATTCTATTATCATAGTCCAGCTTTTCCGGCAGTGAGATTTGATGATTAAGATTTCGGAATTTGGCTCAATACTTAAGAAGTTAATTTGAGGCTAAAAAAGGGGTTTCCCCCTTAAATAATACCTTCATCTTCAAATGAATAATAACCTTCCGAAGTCATTATTACATGATCCAGAACAGCTATATCCAAAAAGCTTCCGGCGGCTATTAATTTCTGAGTCAATGCGATATCTGCCTGACTTGGTTTTAAATTTCCAGAAGGATGATTGTGAGAATTATGTAAAGCTTTACATAAAAGCCATTATGTAAAGTGATTTATTATGTAAAGTCGTAATGATAACCAGCTCATTCATAGTGTATTTAATAGGAATCACTTTACATAAAAACATCAATAACAAAAATTATATTTCATTTAAATTCTAATTTTAATGGATAAATATCGACCTAAATCTGAATTTAACCACTTTGATAGAAAAAATTCTGATATTATTATGTAAAGTGGTGAAATGATATTTGTTCGTTTAATGGTGTTTTAAGCATGAATTACTAGCATCACTTTACATAAATAAACACTTTACATAATGGCTTAAGATTATAGAACTTGCGCAAGCCTTTAATGCGGTTGAGAAAATCAACTTAGGATCAGCTACCGTTCCCGCCATTCCACCTGATGAAACCTCATATATCCCTATCACTCGGTTCGCTCTGTTCAATAGTAGAATTTTAAACTGTTCTAAAAGTTCAATTTTATCAAGATCCCAATTATTAAACAAAATGTCATAAACTTCCTTCGATGTTGATACTTTGGGTCTTTCTGAAGCTTTAACTTTAGGTCGGTAAGTCACATTGATTTCTGATACCTGGAACAATGAAATCTG
>JBBJNR010000053.1:0-26371 GCA_037719315.1 Daejeonella sp. | reverse complement strand
AAATGTAACATAAATAATTGATAATCAATTATTTAAACTAACTTAATAGCATTGGTGAAGACACCAACCGGGGGCATAACTAAAAAATAAAATTCCCTTATCTTACTTTAAACGAAATGCCGGCCTAAGGTTTTCATTCTAGTATCAAATTTCTTGTGGACATTCTCCTGGCCTTAACCCTATGCCGGTTCAATCGTGGCTGTAAAGAATTCGTAAAAGATCAGGGAAACATCCGAGACAATTCCAAGAACCATTCGAGAATTCCCCCAAACCTTCTCGGAACTGTCTCGAAGCAAATACGAACACTACCCATACCTTTCCGAAGCCGGGGCGGCTAGTTTAAGCTTGTCCGAACAGTTTTTCTTTAAAGTTAAATCCCTTAAGAAATTTCATAAAATCAGGAGGGAATTCCTGAGTGTTGGCTCATAGCAGATTTAAATTTGATCATGTTTTACCCCCGGTTGGTGTCTTCACCAACCGGAATAGAACCATACTCACATCGCGTCTAATCCCTAAATCTGCTTCGGATAATTTTCGGACACAGTGTCTATCCGTGAATTGTCAATTTTCCACAGTCTACTCTCCAGTAATTTCCTCTACCTTTATCCCACATGGATTACCAGGTACATACCCTGCAAAACGGTATACGTGTTTTGCATAAACACACAGCTTCAAATATTTCCCATGCCTGCATCATAATCAATGCCGGGTCGAGGGACGAAGCGGATTCAAAAGACGGTTTGGCGCATTTTATTGAACACCTTCTCTTTAAAAAGACGGAAAAAAGAAATACAAACCAGATCCTGAACCGGCTTGAGCTGGTTGGGGCAGATCTGAATGCCTATACCACCAAAGAATATACCTGCGTTCACGCATCTTTTCTCAAGCCCCACCTCGAACGATCGCTGGACCTTTTCGAAGACATTGTATTTCATTCGATATTTCCAGAGGATGAAATGATCAAGGAAAAAGAAGTTATCCTCGATGAGATCAGCTCTTACCAGGATCAGCCGGATGAAGCGATCAATGATGACTTCGAAGACCTCCTTTTTGAAGGCCATCCCCTCGGCAGAAATATTTTAGGTACCGCCGAATCAGTACAAAGTTTTACCAAAAAAGATATTATAAGCTTCATTCAGGCAAATTACCGGACCGAGGAGATCATCATCGGAATTTGCGGTGATTATAGCTTTAAAAACGTTGCACACATCGCTGAAAAACTGTTCGGCAGGATCCCGGAAAATAGATCCGGGCGAAAACGGGAAGAAATCAATCTTTATTCTCCAAAAGAGTTGCGCTTCAGCAAGCCTATCAACCAGTCGCATTGCGTGATCGGCAATCGTTCTTACCCGATGCATCATCAGCATAAGGTTGGCTTTCTGCTATTGAATAACCTGCTTGGCGGAACCGGGATGAGCTCACGCCTGAACCTCGAGATCAGGGAAAAATACGGTATAGCTTATACCATCGAATCCAGCTATACTCCCATGAGCGATACCGGTATATTTTCGATCTACTTTGGTACTGATGCGGAAAAAACCCCTAAAGCTTTAAAGCTGGTGGAACGCGAGCTTAAAAAATTAAGAGAGCAAAAGCTGGGTCCGCTTCAATTGCAACAAGCTAAACAGAAATTTATCGGGCAGATCGCCTTAGGCGAAGAGAACAGGATGGGATTGATAATTTCCATGACTAAGAGCCTGCTGGATTATGGTAAAGTTGATTCGCTTGAGGAAGTGTTTACTAAAATAAATGCAGTCACCTCTTCTCAGATCCTGGAGATCGCGAACCAAATGTTGGATCCCGGTAAATTAAGCTTTCTCATATTCGATCCTGCTGATGAGAATACGTTGTGAACTCATGTCTCAAAATTATCCCCATCCCAGGCAGGTTTAAACACTATTATTTACCTTCAATTTCTTACATCCTAAATAATCCTGTATTTTTAAAACATGAAACTACCCATCATCGCCTACGGAGATTCAGTCTTACGCAAAAAAGCTACAGATATCCCGACTGGTTATCCAGACCTGGATGCTCTCATAGCGAATATGTTTGAGACAATGTATGGCGCTCATGGAGTGGGACTTGCAGCCCCGCAGATAGGCGTATCTCTTCGTTTATTTGTGATTGATGCGACATCATTTGCTGAAGATGAACCCGCATTAAAGGATTTCAAAAAGGTTTTTATAAATGCACAGGTGCTTGAGGAAAGTGGCGAGAAATGGGTGTTTAATGAGGGTTGTTTGAGTATCCCGGAAATTAGGGAAGATATACACAGGCAAGACACCGTCCGAATATCCTATGTTGATGAAATGTGGAATCAGCACGAAGAAACATATACAGGCTTAGCGGCGAGGGTTATTCAGCATGAATACGATCATATAGAAGGTAAACTGTTTACTGATAAATTAAGCCCGCTGCGTAAAGCTATGCTTAAAAAACGCCTGGATTCAATCTCAAAAGGAATGATAAAGGTGGATTATAAAATGAAATTCCCGGCTCTTAAAAAAGGGAAGCGTTAGGTGTTTATTGATCCCGGCTCTTATCCCCGTTTACAATCTGCTGGATAAGAGCTCCCCAGGCAAATGGATTGAGCAAAGGATTGGCTAAGCGCTGGTTGATGTTCTTATTGACAAGCCTGTTGTGGTTATTCTGGAAATTATAGCTCTGCATCTCTGCCCCGTCTCTCGGCAGGCTTGCTATCATGGCAGAAAGACTTTCCCGTGAAACATTTTTCTTCGCTATTTCCAGGTCGTCATCAGCAAATTTCATGGTCATAAATTCCTTCTTAAACTCATCGGTACTTGCCCATGGATAAACACGCACGCCCGGAAGGTTAATAATATCCTGCTGCAATTTCATCAGGATAGTATATTTGTTATCTGTAACACTTAAGGGGATCACGATGCCTTCCCTTTTGAACCCCACTGCTGTAAAAAGAAGGGTATCGCCCTCATTGGCAACAAAGGAAAAATACCCCTTGTAGTTGGCTAAAAATGTCTGATTCTTAGCTGTAACATTTGTGATAGTAACATAAGGCACAACAGTATTGCTGTCGCGATTCATGATCACCCCGGAAAATTGCACAAGATTTTTCTGTGAGCTTTGTGAAAAAGCGGTTACTGTACTTAACAGAAAGAGCAGGAATAACCAGATGCGCATGTTCAAAGTTAATATATTGGATGCGGACACATTGTTAAATTGTGTTAAAACCTATGCCCTTTTAGAATAACGATGTAAATTTTCAAATGTTTTACTGAAGTCGTTCCGGAAGCACAGCCGCAGGATCATCCATATCTGTAAGGTTCACGGCTTCAATACCTTCTATCTCAGGAACTGCTCTCTTAATCGCCTGTTCAATTCCGGCTTTAAGGGTCATAATGCTCATCGGGCAAGACCCGCATGAGCCTAATAAACGCAGACGCACAACCATTTCAGGTGTTATTTCCTCGACTGACACATTCCCACCATCAGCTTCCAGATAAGGCCGGATAGTATCCAATGCAGATTCAACTCTTTGCAACAAATCCATGGCGTAATATTTTTATAAAGATACGAATTTTTTAAAAATTGCTATTTAGATGCATTCCGGATTGCAACCTGCTGTGCAACGCGTTCTGCAATCTGCATAAAAGCTGCTGACATCATATCGTTTTCATCGAGAATTACCGGTTGTCCGCCGTCTCCCGAATCGCTGATGCTCTTGACCAATGGTATTTCCCCTAAAAATGGGATTCCGTACTGCTGAGCCAAGGCCTGACCGCCATTCTGTCCGAAGATGTAGTATTTGTTTTGGGGAAGCTCGGCCGGTGTAAAATACGACATGTTCTCTATAACACCCAGTAAGGGAATATTAATCGCATCCATCAGGAACATTCCCACCCCTTTTCTCGCGTCGGCAAGGGCCACATTCTGAGGCGTGGTGACAATCACTGCGCCAGTAATTGGAAAACCCTGCGTAATGGTGATGTGAATATCTCCTGTTCCCGGGGGAAGGTCAACAATCATATAGTCCAGCTCACCCCAGTCGGCATCATTAAATAATTGCTTAACAGCAGTAGACACCATAGGCCCCCGCCAGGGTACGGGCTGGTTCGGATCTGTGAAAAACCCTATTGAAAGCAGTTTAATTCCATATTTTTCGATCGGCTCGATCCTGGTCTTTCCCGCGGAATTTTGAGATGCCTTCGGGCGCTCATCCTCCACCCCAAACATAATAGGTATAGATGGCCCATAGATATCTGCATCGATCAGGCCAACCTTAGCGCCCTTTTTTGCCAGTCCGAGAGCAAGGTTAACTGCTACTGTTGATTTTCCAACACCACCTTTTCCCGAGGCTACTACGATAATATTTTTAATTCCGGAAAGACCGGGCTCCATCCTGCTTGTCACCCGGGATGTCATATTTATAGAAATTTCGGCCTCCTTACTTACGAAATGCAAGACCGCATTGCGGCATGCATTTTCCAGCATATCTTTCATCGGGCAAGCAGGAGTGGTAAGAACCACCGTAAAGCTCACCTTCTTACCATCGACTTTCAGATCTTCGATCATATTTAAAGTGACCAGATCTTTTTTAAGGTCCGGGTCTTCAACATATCGCAAAGCATTAAGAACCTGTTCGGAGGAGATCATTTTAAAAGGAGAAGATAAAATAAATTTATATGTTAGCGCAAATCTAATAAAACCACCAGGCTTATCAGCAGCCTCCAAATGGTTTTTACAGTGGGCTGACCCTCTAAATAAAATATGGAGAAACGTTTCTTATGCTAAATACGTTATCTTTCAAACGATCGAGAAATCATCTCATGCAGATACCCCGTAAATATTATAAGATTGCACTCATAAGTTTAGTAAGTATCCTTGCTATTGTTCTTATCGCAGGCAGTATTGCCTATATGAAGCGTGAAGCACTGCTAAGATCTGCCATTGAAAGAGGGATCAGAAAAGCCAAAAGGGATTACGACCTGAACGTTACGATAGGCAATGCATCATTTACCGGCTTAAGCACTGTTAGCTTTAAAAACATCTCGGTAGTGCCCGAAAATCGCGACAGCCTGGTAAACATTGAAAATTTTAAAGTTGGTGTCAGGCTTTTTCCCCTTCTCTTCGGGGACATTAAATTGGGTGAGATCACACTGGATAAAGGTTGGATAAGCCTGATAAAAAAGGATTCCCTAAGCAATTACGATTTTATTTTCCGAAAAAAATCTGTTGATAGCACCGAGACAAAGTCTGAGCTCGACCTTGCTTCAGTAGCAAACAGGCTCATAAACCAGGTGCTTTATAAAATTCCCGACAATATGGATATGCGGGATTTTGAAATTAAATATAAAGATGGCCAAAGCGAAGTTAATTTTTACACTACAAAAGCGACTATTGACGATGGCGATGTAGAATCCACCATAAAAGTGAACGGGAATGAATCAACCTGGCACATTCAGGGAACTGTCGATCCGGGGGACCAGCAACTAAAGCTGATGTTGTTCGCCGATAATAAAAAAGTAGAACTCCCTTTCCTGGAAAAGAAAATGGGTTTGAAACTCAACTTTGATACGGTTGTAACCGAGATGAAAGGAGTAAGAAAATCCGGGGACGAGCTGGAAATCAAAGGATCCTGGTCGGTTAAAAACCTGCTGCTCAATCACTCCAGGATTGCGGGCAACAATATCGTTGTGCCCGACGGAGCGCTCGACGCTGATATGATCATTGGGAAGAATTTTATTTCCATTGATAGTACATCAACAGTCCACCTGAAGAAGATCGAAATACATCCCTTCATTAAATATACCTTAAGCCCAAACAAGAGTTACGAACTTAGGGTTCATACCGATGAGCTGGATGCCCAGGAGCTTATTAATTCTTTCCCCCAGGGCCTCTTTGAATCCCTGGACGGAATGCAGGTAACTGGCAAAGTTAAGTATGATCTTGATTTTTACCTGGATGAAAAAAAACCCGACGATGTTATTTTTAATTCAGAGCTAAAAAACATAGGATTTAAGGTAGTAAAATGGGGTAAAACAAATCTTCAGAAGATCAACGGTGCTTTCGTTTATACGCCTTACGAGTATGGTAAACCGATGCGAAATATTACTATCGGCACTGCAAATCCTGATTTCACACCGATAGAGCAGATCTCGCCGAATCTAAAGAATGCACTGCTCACTGCCGAAGACCCCTCTTTTTACAGTCACAATGGCTTCGTGGAAGAATCTTTTCGTAAATCTATTATTACCAATTTCAAAGCGAAAGCCTTCAAGCGCGGCGGAAGCACGATCTCTATGCAGCTCGTGAAAAACGTCTATTTGAGCCGGCAAAAGACCATGGCACGCAAAATTGAAGAAATGCTGATCGTTTGGATCATAGAAAACAGCAATCTGTCAAGCAAAAAGCGAATGTTCGAAACATATCTCAACCTGATCGAATGGGGAAGAAATGTCTATGGTATCGGAGAAGCATCCAGGTACTATTTTGGGAAACATCCCTCCCAGCTGGATATTGGCGAGAGTATTTATTTAGCGAGTATTGTACCCAAGCCCAAATCAGGTTTATACAAGTTTGAGGGAGATGGAAGCCTCCGGACATCGATCCGCGGGTACTTCAGACTTATAGGCGGTATCATGGCCCGCAGAGGTATGACGCCGGCTGATTCGAATGCTTATGGCTTTTATTCCGTCAGGTTAAAGGAAAGCTTAAGATCAGGGATCCCATTCGTTGATTCGCTTACCGCGGACAGTCTCCTTACTATCGATCCTGAAGAGGAAAGCACGCTGCTGGAACGGATCTTTTTAAAAAAACGTCCCGATACAGTCCGTGTAAAAGATCTGGGCAAGCCAAAAGCGGTTGGGGATACAATAATTGCCCCTGCAGATACCCGCCGGGATAAACGAGAGCAGCGGAGAAGGGAAAGAGAGGCAACAAGCAAAAATGATAATGACTGAATTTATTTTTAGATTTAGGGATGAGGATTGAAATAGACGAAAAGATTTTCGACCTGATGCTGGAATACGAGCAGATCAAAAAAAGGATCCGCCTGATCGGTATTCAGCTAAACGTTGATTACGAAAGCCGCATCCCTGTATTTGTGGGGGTTTTAAACGGCAGCTTCATTTTTCTGGCAGATCTTATCAAGGAAATTGATATTTCTTCGGAAGTGACCTTTGTCAAAGTTTCATCTTATGACGGCGATAAAAGCAAAGGGAAGATCAAAAAGGAAATAGGCCTTCAAATGGACCTGAAAGGAAGGGATGTGATCATTGTGGAAGACATTGTGGACAGTGGGGATACACTGCGTTACATCCTGGATATGATCAAAAAAGAAGATCCGGCGTCGGTAAATGTCTGTACACTTCTTCTCAAGCCCAAGTCATTAAAAACCAAGTTTGAAGAGATCTGCTATGTCGGATTTGAGATTCCCGATGAATTCGTGGTGGGTTATGGTTTGGACTATAATGGCCTGGGAAGAAACCTTCGTGATATTTACCGCGCAGTACCCAAGTAAAATTGCCTGAAAAATGTACTTTTGCCTAAACACTAAGCAATCAAAATGACCATTCACAAGGAAGGATATACATCCATAGCACTGTGTATATTGTTTATTTTTATTATCAATGCAGTCATTCAGTTCCTGTTTCCGGATCTGAAATGGCTTCACTGGACGATCTATATTCTCTCTTTTACTCTTTTTATCATTATTCTGCAGTTTTTCAGAAGTCCGTTTATTCATGTTGAGCAGAATGAAAATCAGGTTATCTGCCCGGCAGACGGGAAGGTTGTAGTCATAGAAGAAACGGAAGAAACAGAGTATCTCAAAGATAAGCGCATACAGCTTTCCGTTTTCATGTCACCCATTAATGTTCACGTAAACAGAAACCCTATTTCCGGTATCGTTAAATATTTCAAGTATCATCCGGGAAAATTTCTGGTGGCCTGGCATCCGAAATCTTCTACTGAGAACGAGCGCACGACAGTCGTTATTGAAAACAGCAATGGCATTTTCATTTTATTTCGCCAGATCGCAGGTGCTTTAGCCAGAAGGATCGTTTGTTATTCCAAAGAGGGTGAACAAGCAATCCAGGGTGAACAATTTGGCTTTATTAAGTTCGGCTCCCGGGTAGACATTTTTTTACCACTCGGTACTGAGGTGAACATTGAACTTGGTCAAATGGTTAAAGGGGGAAAAACGGTTCTGGCTCATTTAAAAAATTCTGAATAATCTAAAAAAAGATATATGAAAAAAGTATCAGTATTATTGATTTTCACTTATTTGATGGCTAGTGTTTCTGCATTTGCACAAACAAAGCCAAAATCTGCACCGAAGCCAGTTACTAATAAAGAATGTCAAAAAGGTGATTCCTGTTGTTCAGGAGAAGCGAAAACTGCAAAAGCGGCTCCAAAGGCACCAGCAAAAAAGATCTAAAATCCTGCAAAACCCTGATGAGTTATTCAGGGGTTTTTTCATCCCAGGATCTATCCTCTTTGTTCTCGTGGTAAACAGTCTGAGAGGGCAGGGCAAAGCCTGCACCGTGATCTGAGACGATCTTCATGATCTCGTAGTTAATTTCCTCGCGAATCCTTGCGAAATCATTTCCGTCAGCGACCTTTATAAAATAAAGAACCTGGATGTTAAGCGCTGAACTACCAAAAGACTCAAAATTTACGAGAGTGTCTTCGCCAATTGCGGGATGCTGATTAATGGATCTCTCAATTTCTTGTGAGATCTTCATCATCAGATCTGGGGGAGTGTCGTAGCGGAGGCCAATATCAAATCTCATCCGCTGTAAATTTCTAAGGCTAAGGTTTTCCAGCGGGCTGTCAACCATTTTCTTGTTGGGAATAATCACCATAGTTTTATCGGCGGTACGGATCAGTGTACTCCTGAAGCCAACTTTCTCTATTGTTCCCTCATACTTATCAATACGCACCAGATCACCCACTACGAACGGCTTATCGGCGAAGATGGCAAAAGACCCTAGAAGGTTTTGTAAGGTATCCTGAGCGGCTAGCGCGACGGCAATACCACCGATCCCCAAACCGGCGATGATGGTTGCAAATACCACAAAAACCGCGAAAATGATCGTAAGGATCTTGGCCAGCTCTTTTACAAATGAAACCAGTTGATCGTCTGATTTAGATTCAGTCAGCGAAGCTTTGTAAAGAAAAATATGAGCTATAAAATCGATGATCCTGAGAATTATCCTGAAAACTGAAATGATAAAAAGGAGTAAAAACAGCTTATCAATAATCTGAATAAGTGTAACTTCATAAACTACAGGTACTTTATTAACCAACTCCGTTCTTCTGAAGATCACCTCCTGTAAAGGGAAGTCGAGCTGATTTAATGCCAGATAAACAACGATGAAAGCTATCAACAACTCGATCGGTCGTAGAAGAAGGCCGATAAATACATTTGAATCTGTGCCCGAATGAAAGCTGCTCAGCATTTTAAAAAGTAACTTACTCAGCAGCTTTGAACAAATGCGCTTGATCAATAAGCCAAATAACAGAATTCCTATAAAAAGCAGGTAATTCCGGACGCTGTTGCCTAAAAATATACTATTCAGAAAATTAGTATCCATGAGCGGAATTAATAAATGAGCAAATTTGTTAAATGAGCAAATGTCTTTCCAGCGGTTAAAGTCAAAATGTTTAAACAAATAGTTAATAAACAAAAAAGCCTCCCGGATAGTATCCGGGAGGCCAAATCTGTATGAATGAATTATACTCTTTTAGATTTGATACGAGCCGCTTTTCCCGTTAACTCGCGCAGATAGAATAATTTCGCTCTGCGAACTTTTCCGTGGTTGTTTACATCAATCTTATCAATGTTAGGAGAATTCACAGGGAAAATACGTTCTACACCTACTCCGTTTGACATTTTGCGTACAGTGAATGTTTCGTTCACCCCTACACTATTGCGTTGAATAACTACACCCTGATAAATTTGGATACGTTCTTTATTTCCTTCGCGAATTTTATAGTGAACGCTTACCGTATCACCGGCTTTGAATGAGGGTACTTCTTTTTTAACTATTACCTGCTCTTCAACAAATTTTACTAAATCCATGATTTTAAGCTCTTAAAGTCGATTTTTAGCCCGTAAAAATCGGACTGCAATATTAGGAAAAAATTTTAACTTTTAAAAGGAAGTTTAGATATTTTATCGTTTGAACGTACCGCTACCGCACGCGTGCCGCGTGTGATCTCATGTTTACATCGTATTGAGCTAAATTGTTCTAACCTTTCCCTGGTCACACGCGACACGCGTGCGTTAGCGTTAATCACTTCAGCAAATCCGGTCTCCTCTTTTGAGTTCTCTCCAGTGCCTGATCATGTCTCCACTCATTAATCAGTGCTTCGTTACCACTAAGTAATATATCCGGTACTTTATGCCCTTTCCAATCAGACGGCCTTGTGTATACAGGTGCATCCAGGAGCTCTCCCTGGAACGAATCGGAGAGTGCTGATGTCTCATCATTCAGAACTCCTGGCAATAACCTTACAATGCTGTCAACAAGCACAGCAGCAGGTAGCTCGCCGCCCGATAAGACATAATCACCAATAGAAATTTCACGTGTTACAAAAATATCCCGGATCCGCTGGTCAATGCCTTTATAATGACCGCAAAGTACGATGATATTTTTCTTGCCTGAAAGCTCATTGGCCATGCTTTGGTTCAGCGTCACCCCGTCAGGCGTCATGAAAATCACTTCATCATAATCCCGTTCACACTTAAGTTTTTCAATACAAGCCGCAAATGGTTCGATACCCATTACCATACCGCTTCCACCCCCGTACTGGTAATCATCTACAGATTTTTGTTTATTTGATGAATAATCCCTGAGATTGTGAACCACAATTTCAGAAAGCCCTTTTGATTGCGCTCTTTGCAAAATTGAATGCGCAAAAGGACTTTCAAGCAGGGCGGGTAGAACGGTTATAATATCGAAACGCATGTTCAAAGTTATCAGTTATAGGTCAGTAGTTTATTGTGCATGTCGGATATCTTTATTCTCCTAAATAAAGATCAAGCAGCCCTTCCGGAAGGTCAACCTTAAGAATACCATTTTCTTCATCAATCTCAACGATCAGGTCGTCATTCAAAGGAAACAGGATCTCTTTGAATTTATAGTGGACAACTGCTACATACTGCTGGGGATATTCATGGATATCAATGATCCCGCCAAGTTCGCCAGCTGTCTTATCATGAACAATAAATCCTTTCAGGTCCGTAATAAGAAACTCATCATCATCCCTTACTGGTTTCAGGGCTTCAGGCAGATAAAGCTTTTTCCGGATCAGGGCTTGCGCTTTTTCAATTGTATCAACATCGTCAAAATAAAAATTACCCGTTTGGTTATTCTGCAGTTTATAGGATGACACAAAATAAGGTACCAGCTTTCCGTTTATCTCTGCAAAAACAGAATCCAAAACAAGATCAAGGGGTTCATCATATTCAAAATAGATCTGAACTTCGCCCTTTAAACCCTTGGTTTTGGTGATATAACCGATGTAAAAACAGTTTTCAATCTTCATTTGCTTAAAGCAGAAACGTCATTGCGAATGTGTCTTTCCTAACCGGGGGCTAGTAGAGAACGGCATTTGCAATGACGTTAAATAATTTTAAAAAAGAATTATGCCTTTTTCTCGTCTGCGGGAGCTTCAGCGTCAGCAGATTTGTCGGCAGGAGCCTCTTCATCAGCAGGAGCTTCAGCAACCGGATTTTCTTCAGAAACTTCTCCTTCGGAAGCCGTAGCTTCAGCGGAGGCTTCTTCAGCAGCGGGTGCTTCAGTGACTTCTTCTGTAACTGGTGCCTCAGCAACTGGTTCCTCAACAACTGGTGCTTCAACGACCTCGTCCGCAACTGAAGGTTCTTCCGCTTTAGGAGTTTCTTCAACCTCCACAGTTTCTTCAGAAACTTCTTCTTCGGAAGCCTCCGCTGAAGCTACGGCTTCTTCTTCATCAGCAGGGGGGGTATATTTCGCAGCAATTGCAGCAGCAATTTCCTCTTTCTTCTTAGCTTCAGCAGCTAAAGTTGTTTTCTTAACTTCATCTTTCGATTTAGTCAGGCTTTCTTTTTTACCGGCTATCTTACCTTCTTTGCTTTCTAACCATTCAGCAAATTTAGTTTCAGATTGTTCGGCAGTTAAGGCACCTTTTTTAACACCACCTTCAAGATGTTTCTTGTACATCACACCTTTGTAAGAAAGGATTGCGCGACAAGTATCAGTAGGCTGAGCTCCTTTGTTAACCCAATCCAACGCTTTGTCGAAATTAAGGTCAATAGTAGCCGGGTTTGTATTTGGGTTGTAAGAACCGATACGTTCAATGAACTTACCATCTCTTGGAGCACGTGCGTCTGCTACCACTACGTGATAAAAAGGCTTCCCCTTTTTACCGAATCTTTGCAATCTGATTTTAGTTGCCATTTTTCAAGTTTATGTATTCAACATATTCCCGGAGTCTATTCTGCGGGGATGCAAAGATATAAAAAAATCGGATTTAAAAAATGGAAATCCCTATTTTTGAGGCATGTCTGAGAAAAAACCCCGCATCGCAGTGGATATGGACGAAGTTTTAGCCGATCCTTTAGCAAAATTTATACGACTTTACAACAGAGATTACGATGTGCCACTTGACCTGAAAATTTCTCCTGGAAATGAATTGGGCATGCACGTACCGGAGCACGCACGGTTAAAACTTTTCGAATATATTAATGAAAAAGGCTTCTTCCGTGATCTGGAAGTGATCCCCGACAGCGTTGAAGTAATGAGAGAGCTTCAGAAAAAATATGAAGTTTTTATTGCGTCTGCTGCGATGGAATTTCCGAATTCATTACACGACAAGTATGAATGGCTGGGGGAGCATTTTCCGTTCATCGGATGGGAGCATATAATATTTTGCGGACATAAGATCGTGAACGTGGACATCCTCATCGACGACCGGATTAAGAATTTTGCTGATTTTGAGGGCAGGAAGATTTTGTTTACTTCTCCGCATAATATGTTGTTAACTGAGTATGAAAGAGTCGATACCTGGAAAGAAGTGGCAGAGAAGTTATTATAGGGTAAATCTGCTTCCGAATAGGAGAATGATCGCCTGGAGAAAGTTAGTGAATAATCGTTGGACAATTTTGTCACCCGGGACTAAAACCTGAAACACTCCTCTCTACATAATCTATCAAAGAATGGATAACCTTGATATGGATCTCCTGTGCCCTGTCAGCATATTCTGATTTTGGCGCCCTGACTTCAACATCACACAGTCGGGCCATCTCACCTCCGTCTTTACCAGTAAGACCAATAACCTGCATCCCTTTCTTTTTTGCGGCATGAATTGCATTTAGAATATTTTGAGAATTACCACTGGTGCTCAAAGCAAAAAGCACATCGCCATCTTTCCCGATTGCTTCGATCATCCTTGAGAAAACAAATTCATAACCATAATCATTTGCAACACAAGAAAGATGGGCCGGATCTGAAATGGATATTGCCGGATACGCTGGCCGGTCGTTCCTATACCTGCCTGAAAGCTCTTCTGCGAAATGCATCGCATCGCACATGGACCCTCCATTACCGCATGATATGATCTTATTCCCCCCCTGAACAGCATTAACAAGGATCTGTCCCGCCCTTTCCATATTTTGAAAAGACCCAGGAGCAGAGATAAAGACTGTCAAAATATCCTGCGCTTCTGTAAAATGTTGTTTAATTGTATCCATCATGCCGTTAAATGCTTATATATTCTCCGCCAGCGTATGCGTTCGGTCTTTATTTTGTTCTTTGAGCCATTGCATCAGCGGCTCAAAATAATCCAGCATTGGTTTGGCGCTCAGATCTGAGCCTGTCTTTTCCTTCAATACCTCTTTCCAGTCCCTGCTTGATCCCGGAGCCATGATTTCCTTCAGGAACTTGCCAACTTCCTTATTTCCATAGTAATTTGTGGCCCGAGGATCCTGTTTAAGAATGTTTTTAGAAATATGGTCATGAAGCTGGAATAAGATCACAAATGACAGCGCATAATCGTAATACTGCGCCGCATCATCATTTATATGGGTTTTCGATGCCGCATCCGCAAAATTTTCACCGCGGTTTGTGGGAGGAATAATCCCCTGGTATTTTTTTGCCAGCTCCCACCATTTGGCATTAACCTGGTCTGCAGGAAGATCATCCGCATACAGTGATTTCTCAAACTCAGTCATCGTCCCGGCAGAAAAGGGAATAAACACCGCATAATTCAAGGCTTCCTTAAGCAATGCCTGAATTTCATCAGATTTCACTCCAGTGGGAATAAGTCCCTTCTTCTCAAGGAATGGTTTCTGAACAGATGCCAAACCCATCAAGCTTCCCATTGCTTCGTGATATGCCCGGTTAGCGCCCTCCCGCAGCAGGGAAGGAACCTCATTATTAGTATAGCTCATGTAATAATAAATGTGTCCCAGCTCATGGTTAGCCGTTTCATACCATTCAGCATTCGGTTCAACACTCATCAGGCTGCGCACATCTGCTTTTAAATCCATATGCCATGCAGACGCATGATTATTCTTTTTATACGATGCATTAGCCGGTGCGGGATAAAGACTGGATTTTTCCCAGAAAGATGCTGGCAGGGAGTTAAACCCAATGCTTTTATAAAAATCTTCGCCGTCCTTTACGATCCACTCAGCTGATTTGGTTTTCAGAACAGAATCTAAATTCATTCCCTGAACGGTAACCATCGAGCTCCAATCCTGGCCCCATCTGTTTGGCAGCCAATGGGCAGGAAGGTATTCGGGGACTTCACTGACCCCATATCTTTTAGCGAGTTCATACCGGGCATAGGTATGGAGTTCACGATAAAGCGGCCGAAGTTCCTGATTGATCTTCTGTATCAGGCTCATCATTTCATCGGTTGACATACCATAGTCGGAAACCTGGTATTCAAAAAAGTTTTTATACCCCAGGGCCTGGACTGTTTCATTACGAAGCCTTCGCAGATTAAGCAAGCCTGGTTTTAATCCGATTCCAACCTCTTTACTGGCTTCCCAAATTTGTAATCGTTTGCCAAGGTCAGTTTCTTCGCGTAACGCATTATCAATATCGTTGGCAGATATGGATCTTCCATCCATCTTAAAATCAAATCCAAAAAGCTTTTCGGTCTGCTCATTCTCGGCTTTGATCCGCTCTTTAACCGTGACCGCAATAGTTTGCGGGTTGTTTGCCGCAAAATACAGGATCTTATCAAGCTGCTTTGCCTGGAGAGCGCTTAATACGGGCCGATCCTTGAGAAATTCCTGCGCCTTCTCAATATTTTCTTTACTCCCTGTAAATGCAGCGTAAGCCTCCCCTGTTCTTTCAACCTCTTTTGCATTTGTACTGTCGCCCTCAACAATTTTTGTATTGGCTGCCCATTGTGCCTCTGACGAGGCTGCAGATAGCTTCATATATTCAGTCGTATACGCGTCAATAAAAGTCGGGGCTTCCTGGTTGTTAACCGGCTTATTGGTATTACATGCTACGGATATCGCTAGAAGAACCGTCAATAACAGGTTTCTGATCAATAAAAGTCTCATATTGTTTAGTTAAAGTGACAGGATCTCAACAATTTTCAATAGCTCTGAATTTACATCCGTATTATGCTTTATCGCCTGGCCAAATGGCGTGAAGTGTATTTTTCCATGGACAATCCCGATCATCTCACCCGTTTTACCTTCCAGCAGGGATTCTACGGCGGCAACACCGAGCCTGCTGGCTAACACCCGATCCATGCAGGAGGGGGCGCCTCCCCGTTGAATATGGCCCAATATAGATACTCTGGTATCGATCAGGGGAAACTTATCCTTTACAACGTTTGCAATTTCAAACGCGCCTCCCGCATCGTCCCCCTCAGCCACAATAATGATCTTCGATGATTTATCCCTCCTGCTAACTTCTAAGCGGGCAAGCAATGCATTGATATCAGTTCGTGTCTCAGGGATAAGGATCGCTTCAGCACCCGTGCCTATCCCGCTTCTTAAAGCAATCAATCCCGAATCCCTTCCCATTACTTCGACAATAAAAAGCCTGTCATGTGATTCAGCAGTATCGCGGATCTTGTCCACTGCTTCAATTACAGTATTAATTGCCGTATCATAGCCGATAGTAAAATCGGTTCCGATTAAATCGTTATCAATTGTCCCGGGCAAGCCAATTACCGGAACTTTAAATTCATCATAAAATATATTTGCACCAGTAAAAGTTCCATCGCCCCCAATTGCAACCAGGGCGTCAATTTTATGGGATTTTATCTGTTTATACGCTTTTTCTCTGCCGGCTTTCGTCCGAAATTCCTCGCTTCGTGCTGTTTTTAAAACGGTACCTCCGCGCTGGATGATATTTGCAACTGACTTACGTTCCATCGGTAGAAAATCACCGCTGATCAATCCATCATAGCCACGCAGGATGCCAGTCACTTCAACATTATAATATAAAGCGGTACGCACTACGGCTCTTATTGCCGCATTCATTCCGGGAGAATCACCCCCGGATGTAAAAACTCCAATATTTTGAATTGTTCTTTTAGTCATGTTATTATTTGCCGCCAAAGGCAAGCTTGCCTTTGTTTAAAAAATTAAGGTAATTATCTATATTCAGATCAAATGCTTGGGGAGGTACCAGAACTTTGCCTTCATGATCAGTAATCACATAATAAGGTTGCGAATTGGTTCCAAATTTTGTGGCCTGGAAATCGCTCCATTTCTGCCCGATGGTCCTGATATTTTTCCCGCTGAAGGGTGAAACATACTTCTCATTTTCTGCAAGTTCGGTTTTATCATCAACGTACAAAGATATTAAAACGTAATCTTCTTTAAGCGTCTTTAATACCTGTTTGTCCGGCCAGACACTGGCTTCCATTTTGCGGCAATTAACACAGCTCCAGCCTGTGAAATCCACTAATACCGGCTTGTTTACACTTTTTGCATAAGCCAGCCCCTCTTCATAATCATAAAAAGCATCCAGGCCATGTGGCGCATGAAATAGCCCTGCATACTTCTTTCCAGCTGTTTCCGTATCTGTTGTATAGGAGACACTGTTTGAATAAAGATCAAAATCCTGGGTAGTTTGAGGAGGCAGCCATGCACTTATTGATTTTAATGGAGCTCCCCACAAGCCCGGTACCATGTACAGGGTAAATCCCAGTATGAACATGGAGAAAAACAGGCGCGGAAGCGACAAAAACCCTACCTCACTGTCGTGTGCCAATCGAATCTTGCCCAAAAGATATAAACCCCAAAACCCAAAAACAATGATCCAGATAACTAAGAAAATATCGCGGTTAAAAATACCCCAATGGTAAGCAAGATCCACGTTGGACAAAAACTTAAATGCAAGAGCTATTTCCAGGAATCCAAGAGATACTTTTACGGTATTCAGCCAGCCGCCGGATTTAGGCATTTCCTTAAGCCAGGAAGGAAATATCGCGAAAAGCGTGAAAGGTATCGCCAAAGCCGATGAAAATCCAAGCATCCCCACGGTCGGCCCCAGGTATGAGCCTTTAGAAACGGCATCAACCAATAATGTCCCGATAATGGGCCCTGTGCATGAAAAGGAAACAAGCGCAAGGGTAAAAGCCATGAAGAACAACCCGATAAACCCATTCTGATTTGATTTTTCATCCATTTTATTCACCAGGGAAGAGGGCAGTGTTATTTCGAAAGCGCCCAAAAATGAGATGCCAAAAATGATCAGCGCAGCAAAGAAAAGGAGGTTAAAAGTAGCACTGCTAGCCGCCTCATTCAACGCTGACGCGCCAAATATCAGAGTAATTAGCAGGCCAAGGGCAACATAAATAACTATAATGGAGATGCCATAAAATAAAGCGCTTTGAATTCCTTTAGATCTCGACCCTGACTTTTTAGTGAAAAACGATACCGTTAATGGTATCATAGGATAAATGCATGGCATAAAAAACGCAGCAAGCCCTCCGATAAAGCCCGCTATAAAAATACCCCATAGCGACCCTGTCGATTCAGTAGCAGATGGCTTAACAATAGATGCCTTTACTGGTGCAATTGTATCTGAAGCATTAACATTTACCGATATGCTGTCACTATTGCTGCTTGAATCGGCCGGCGCTATGTTCAAGACGGGCTCTTTTACACCCCCGCTAACGGAAATGTTAAAATCTACTTCAGCAGGAGGCAGGCATCTTTCATCATTACAAACCATAAACTCAAGCATCCCCGAGATCGTGGCTTTAGCGTCATTTAAGATAATGCGCTGTTTAAAAACCACCCGGTCTTTGTGCCAGGCGATCTGCATATCAAAGTTTTTGTCGAAGGCCGAGGCGGCTTTTGGTGTCTCGCTCACCTTACCTTTAAGGCTATAAGCAGGCGATGGCTTGAACTTAAATGAGGTTGGAATAGGTCCGCCTTCTTCAATAAATTGGGAATATACGTGCCATCCCTTTTCAATATCTGCTGTTATGATGAGATCAAATTCTTTGTCGCTTATTTTCTGTGAGCTATAGCCCCACTTGACAGGGTCATAGATCTTAGCATTCAGATCTGTTATCTGGGCCTGCGCGCCAAGGCAAAGAAATATCAAAATTAACCCGGCTAATTTTTTCATATCAATTATTAATAAATTCAATTTCTTGACTGTTAAATAGTCTGATACCGTCAGCAGTCATCAATTCAAGCTGGCCAGACGGGCTTACTCCGGTAATTTTACCTCTTAAAAACCCTTGATTTACGTTAAAAACCGACCATTGGTTTAACAGGTATAAACGTTCCGTATATTCTGCAGTGAGTTTTTTGAACAGGCCTGCCTTAAGCTGAAGATACCTTGCTTCAACGGAACTGCAAATTTCGCCTAACAAAATATTTAAGTCGTAATTTTTATGTAATACTTGCTTGAGGGAAGTAACATTTCTGAACGGTGCAGGAAAATCGGTTTGATTGACATTTAAGCCGATCCCGATTATGGCATGGCGGATACTGTTTCCACTCACCATATTTTCGATCAGCATCCCGCCTGTTTTGTTGTTCCCTATATAGCAGTCGTTTGGCCATTTAATTAATGCCTGATTCCCTGCGTAATTTCTTAATACATCGTTCAATGCAAGACTGATAGCTTTATTCAGGTCAAACTGTTTATCAATTTGCAAAAAAGACGGATTCAATAATACGCTGAACGTAAGGTTCTGACCTGGTTCGCTCAGCCACTTGTTGTTTGTTTGCCCTCTGCCAGCGAACTGGTTCTCTGCCATTATAACAGTACCGTCCATTAATGGCGTAGATTTTGACAAAGCATCCTTTAGAAAGGTATTTGTCGAGGCTACCTCTTTTAACTTAATAAGATTTTGTCCTACAAAGAGTCCTGAAAAAATATTATTTTGCAATTAAGATTTGCTTTATATAATTCTCAAAACTAATTTTTTTTAATGGTAAAAAATAAAATAGCTCAAGAATCCACATCAATCTCAGAACTGGCGATCCATGGGATCCAGGAAAAAAAAGGAAATGATATAGTCCGCTTGGACCTCAGAAACATACATAGCTCGGTTGCCGACTATTTCGTTGTTTGTCATGCCGAATCATCTACTCAGGTAAAAGCTATTGCACAAAGCGTTGAAGAAGAAGTTTTCACAGCCCTTAAGTTAGATGCATGGAGAAAAGAAGGCATGCAAAACGCTGACTGGATCATTCTTGACTATGTAGACGTGGTAGTGCATATTTTCAAAACTGATAAGCGTGAGTTTTATGGGATTGAAGATCTTTGGGGCGATGCCGAAATGCAATCTTTTAAAAGCGCATAAACCAGGCACGTTTACGTTTTGTTAATAATACTATACAACATTGTACAGAAATGAAAGATAATAACTTAGATACTAAGAAACCCATAAAAAAGATTCCTGGTAAAAAAATAGTCCCGAAAGCCCCCCAATTTAATATTATGTGGCTATACGGTATTATAATATTTGGTCTTTTTGTGGTTCAATATATGTTTAGCGGTAACAATGCTAAAACGATCAACTATCAGAAATTTGAGAACGAAATGCTCAAAGCCGGGGACGTTGAGAAACTGGTTGCTTACAAAAACGGGGACTTGTATAATGTTGACGTATACATTAAGAAAGATCGTTTAGACCAAAAGAAATACGACGATATCAAAAACAAGGGTACTTTTAATGCGTCTTCTACGGGGCCACAGTATGTTTTCTCGCAAGGTACTTACGAAAGCTTTGAATCGAAGATCATGGAGGTTGAAAAAGATCTTCCCGCCGATCAGCGAACCCCGATAATTTCAGAATCACGCGAAAGTCCGTGGGCTGGATGGTTTATGTCATTTATTTTACCTGTACTTCTGCTCGTCGGCTTCTGGGTTTTCATCATGAAACGTATGGGCGGTGGTGCCGGCGGTGGTGCCGGGGGACAAATATTTAATATAGGTAAATCTAAAGCCACACTTTTTGATAAAGAATCGCAGGTAACCATCACATTTAATGATGTTGCAGGGCTGGAAGAGGCCAAACAGGAAGTTATGGAAATTGTTGATTTCCTTAAAAATCCGAAAAAATATACAAACCTGGGGGGTAAGATCCCTAAAGGCGCGCTTCTGATCGGCGCTCCCGGAACCGGCAAAACCCTGATGGCCAAAGCGGTGGCAGGTGAGGCGCAAGTCCCTTTCTTTTCGCTATCCGGTTCTGATTTTGTGGAGATGTTTGTTGGGGTTGGGGCATCAAGGGTGCGGGACCTATTCAAGCAAGCTAAAGACAAGGCCCCATGTATCATTTTTATCGATGAGATCGATGCGATCGGACGTGCCCGCGGAAAGAACAATATTGTTGGCGGGAATGATGAGCGGGAAAATACTCTAAACCAGTTATTGGTTGAAATGGATGGGTTCGGTACAGATTCCGGTATTATAATCCTTGCCGCAACGAACAGACCGGATGTTCTCGACACTGCCTTGCTGCGTCCGGGCCGGTTTGACCGCCAGATCTCCATTGATAAACCAGATCTTGTGGGCCGCGAACAGATATTTAAAGTTCATCTTAAGCCATTGAAACTGGCAGAAGGTGTTGATGCGAAAAAGCTATCTGCACAAACTCCGGGTTTTGCTGGCGCCGAAATTGCCAACGTCTGTAATGAAGCAGCGCTGATCGCAGCCCGTCGTAATAAAGAGGCTGTCGATATGCAGGATTTTCAGGATGCTGTTGATCGCGTTATAGGGGGACTTGAGAAAAAGAATAAGATCATCTCGCCTGAGGAGAAAAGAATTGTTGCCTATCACGAAGCCGGTCATGCAATTGCAGGGTGGTTCCTTGAACATGCAGACCCGCTGGTTAAGGTATCCATAGTTCCGCGCGGAGTGGCTGCATTGGGCTACGCTCAGTATTTACCCAAAGAACAATTTCTGTATACTACCGAGCAGCTGCTTGACGGCATGTGTATGACGCTGGGCGGACGCGTTGCGGAAGATATAGTGTTCAACAAAATATCTACAGGAGCTCAGAATGATCTTGAGCGCATCACTAAGCTATCATATGCCATGGTGACGATCTACGGTATGAATGAAAAAGTAGGAAATGTATCTTTTAATGATACCCAGGGTGAATACCAGTTCAATAAACCTTATTCCGAAAAGACTTCTGAAATGATCGATATTGAAGTCCGCTCACAAATTGATCTTGCTTATCAGCGTACCAAAAAACTGCTTACAGATAAGCGTGAAGGTTTAGAGAAACTGGCGGAGAAGCTTCTCGAGAAAGAGATCCTGTTCCAGTCAGATCTGGAGGAAATCCTTGGAAAACGTCCTTTCGACAATCGCACTACATACGATGAATTCGTTAACGGGATCGAGCCGGCAAATGACGCTGTTAAAGAAGCCCTTCAGCATGAAGGCGTTGCAGATCATAATGCAGACCTGCCCGAGAACAAGTCAGCGCTGGATTAACATTATTTTAATACCAATAAACAGGGGGTTTGACACAGATCAGATTCCCTGTTTTCCAAGCAGGTATTCATGAAAGAGACTACTTCCAAAGAAAAAATGCTTAAGAAGATCCGCAAGGCCCTGCTTGAGAAAAGGGATAATCCATACCCGAATCTGGAAGACACCCCTCTTTATGAAGAATACTCGGGTCATCTTGATCAGCTCTTTGCTGAACAGCTAGCAGCAGTGGCTGGGAATTTTATTTTTTGCGAGGATGATATCCAGGTAATTGAAAATCTGCTGCTGCTTGCAGAGCAAAAAAGCTGGCGTAAAATCTATTGTTGGGAACCTAAATTGCAGCAGCTTTTAACCACGTACGAATATCCTTTCTACAGTACTGACACCGATTTTTTAAATGCAGAGGTGGGAATCACTCTTTGTGAAGCCCTTATCGCCAGAAATGGCAGCGTCCTGATCTCAAATGCTAATGAAGCGGGAAGAAGGCTAAGTATCTATCCCCACGTACACGTTGTCATTGCCTATACATCTCAGCTGGTTCTGGACCTTAAAGATGGCTTCAGGTTTTTAAAGCAAAGATATCCTGATGCACTGCCGACCATGATTTCAACTATAACAGGGCCCAGCCGCACAGCGGATATAGAAAAAACCCTCGTACTAGGGGCACATGGCCCCAAAGAACTTTATGTTTTCCTTTTAGAAGGTTAGTACCATACGGATCAGTTCCTGCATAACAGACGCGAACCGCTATACCGAAAAATATTTAATTCTTCATGTTAACTTCATCTTCCGGGAATACGTTTGATCATAAATATCAAAGAAAATGAAGAAGCTGTCACTTATCAATTATCTCTTAATACGATTGGGGATCTCAGTGTTCAGATTATAATAGCTCTGAACCTAATATTCAGCAGTTCCTGATCATTTTTACAGTTAGCCGGCTTAAATTTTCACCTGAAAGATGAACTTGCCTGCTGTGCGCAATGTATCCCGGAACAATGATGTCTACAGGATAAGTCCCCGTCATGATCTTACAGATCAAAACTTTTCCCTGATCATCACCAACAGCAGTCCTGCCTAAAGTATCTAAATTTATCATCGCTTTAGAGATTGGCCGCCCGGTTTCTGAATCACTCACTAAAAGTTCCAGATCAGTGAGGCTTACAGCCTCTTCTACTTCAGCACGATTGGCAAAATAGCCTTCTGAATTATATATTGTTCCTGGTATTCTTCCTGTAAAGTGGTGCTGCTACTCATCATCTTATTAAATTTCCGGCGTATTTACAAATACGTCTTGTTCTATTCATATTCGTGCGGACAAGTTAGGGAGAGGCTCATGAATAATCCACCCGTTAAATAACCATTTCCATATCCGTTAAATAACGGGTGCCAAATTACAAAAAAACATAGACATTGGTATACGAGGGGTTTTTAGCCTGTGGAGCCACTTAACAAAAAATAATTCGGCAATACATTCGGAATGCTTGAATTGAGTTTATATTTAAGCACTAATTTAATGTAACCATAGTCATATAAATACATGGTGCTACTCCCGCTTCGCACACAAGAACAGATGCATTTTGAATTTTACAAGTGCTTCGTCTAAAAGTTAACTACAGTGTCAAATTTACCTTCTTACCCGTTTTAACCGCTAAATAGATCGCGTCAATAATTTTCAAGTCTTTCAGGGCTTCCTCGCCATTAACTGGGACTATGGGTTGTCGTCCATCCAAAATAATACCCGCCATTTCATCCATTTGTATGGTTTGGTGTGTGACATGCGGGTGATTTAATTCGCCTTTATTCGTGCGGGCTTTGATGGGGCCATAACCGGTAGAGGGCTGTAACTCAGCAAATCCTTTTTCAGCATTCAAGAAAAAACGATCCAGATTATTCATATTATAGCTTGACAAACAAGATGCTATTGCTCCGCCGGGAAATCCCATTTGAAATTGAATGGTTTCGTCAACACCTTCTTTAAATTTCTGGGGATTAGTTTTGGTTTCCTGTGCAGTAACCCAAACAGGCTCTTCACCAACCATATATCGTGACCCATTGATTGCATAAATGCCTATATCCATCATAGAGCCTCCTCCGGCCAGTTGCCTATTCAATCTCCATTGAGTGGGATCGCCAATTTTGAAGCCGCATAATCCCTGAAAAAACATAACTTTCCCCAATTCGCCGTCTTTCCTCATCCGGACGATTTCTAATGTCTTAGGCTCAAAATGCATTCGGTACCCTACCAGCAATTGGACCTTTGCTTTCTTGCAAGCCTCAATCATTTCCTGCCCTTCTTTAGCATTCAAGGCCATTGGCTTTTCGCAAATAACGTGTTTACCAGCCTTTGCCAAACGTATCACCTGATCGTGATGCAGGGCATTCGGCGTGATGACGTATACCGCATCAATCTCCGGATTGTCTTTAATCAGGTCGAAATTTTCATAATTATAGCAATTCTTGCCGGGAATATTATACCTGGTCTGCCAATCTTTTATCTTAGAAGGAGTACCGCTAATAACGCCTACCAAATTAGCCATTTTACAGGCTTTCATGGCATCAGCTACTCTAGTACCGTAGCTACCCAAACCCATAATTGCAACCCGAAGAACAGGACCCTCATATGACTGATTGAAAGATTCTTTATTACTTGCCAAAACCTCCCACGGTATATACAAGGCAAGTGCTGAACCAGTAAGTTTCTGTAAAAAATTACGACGTGAATTCATAGCAAAAGGTTATATGTACGGTTTAATCATTCTTCAAATTTAACATGAGAAGCTGCGTAAAGTTCATCAGTAATTTTATTTAATGCTTTTTCTTTAACAAAGAAGATACTGATCAGGTTAGCCAGTTCTTGGTCTGTCAAGGTTACAAGTTGCCGATAAACGAAGCTCCAAAAATAAGGACAACCGAAAGTATTACTAATAATTTTACAGATGTATTCTGGTTTATGCTCATGTATGTTTAACTAATGATTTATGCTAGAACGAACAGGACTTTTGCCGTATGTAATTCACTATAAAAATTAATTTTTTCTGTTGTGGAATTTACACGGAGTAAATCGGCTTTTGATCTCAAATGTGCAAGTTTATCGCATGCTAACCGGAAACTAATATCGCAAAATCGGGACGAATACATTATAATTTCATTTAGAGAAAAATCAGGACATAAATATTAAAAAGACTTGTCGTGATTGGATAATAGGCTATATAATGCCTTCCCCTCACACGCTTCTTGCAGAAGCGTGTTCTAAGATTTTGTTTGAGGACAATAGTCGGTTTTACTATTCCTGGCCAAAGTAGAAATAAAATAAAAAAATGGTGTCAAACCCAGTTTTACTAAAAAAATTAGTAATTTTGGTTGTGACTTACACAGAAAACAATGAATTTTTTAAAGGTCGCGGGGCCCAGGTAAATACACATAACAGGTTCCTGAAAAACAAATATGTGTCTGATCATGAGGAAGGTATTGACGAGCTTATGATCGAAGATACGGCCACTCAATTGTTTATCGAGCACCCCAGGACTATCGTCAGCAAATCTAATAGCCCGGACCTGCCATTCATGCTTTCCATTAATCCTTACCAGGGATGCGAGCACGGCTGTTTATATTGTTATGCACGAAATGCACATGAATATTATGGCTTCAGCGCCGGGCTTGATTTTGAGCGGAAGATAATTGTAAAGCGAAATGCTGCTGAGCTGCTTGAAAAATTCTTCAACAAAAAAGGCTATGTTCCTGCTCCTATCATGATGTCCGGCAATACCGACTGTTATCAGCCTGTCGAAAGAAAATTAAAAATAACGCGCGCGCTTCTCGAGGTTTTCCTCAAATACAAACACCCGGTTAGCATTATAAGTAAGAATAACCTGATCTTACGTGATACAGATATCCTATCCGAAATGGCTAAGTTAGACCTCGTCCACGTGGCTGTTACGCTAAATTCCTTAAATGAGAGCCTCAGGCAAAAACTCGAGCCCAGGACCGTTACCGGACAAAGCAGGATACGGCTAATTCACAGACTTGCTGAACTTGATATACCTGTACGCCTGATGTACGCTCCAATTGTTCCGGGTTTAAACAGTGATGAAATTCCCACCGTTATTAAAGCAGCTGCAGATGCCGGTGCGGATGCAGCATCATTTACAATCGTCAGGCTGAATGGGGCTATTGCAGAAATATTTACAGACTGGATCCATAAAGCTTACCCGGACAGGGCTGAAAAAGTTTTACACATGATAGCGGATTGCCACGGTGGAAGGCTGAATGACAGCCGGTGGGGCAACAGGATGACTGGAGATGGAAAGGTTGCTGAAAGTATACACCAGTTGTTCCGGATTTCAGTCAACCGGTTTATGAAAGGCCGGTTTATGAGACCGCAGGACCTAAGCCACTTCAGTCCTGCGGCAGGAAAACAGCTGGGCTTGTTTTAAATATTTGATATTTGTTTTTAC
>JBBJNR010000052.1:19647-26407 GCA_037719315.1 Daejeonella sp. | reverse complement strand
AGTAGGTCGGTGCCCAATTTTAATAAAGCCCTTGTCGAAAGATCAGGGCTTTTTTATGCACGATGGTTTTTTGTGAACCAAGAGCCAGGAATAACCTCTAAATTTGGCGTTTATTTTTATCTGATAGGATAAAGAACTATTATTCATTAAAAAGGTTATTATAGTGGTCTTTGATAGGCTGGGAGCGTTTTATCCAAATTGTCAGAGTCAAATTCAAGGTTTTTCGTATATTTGTGTACTTAAGTAGTTCATATGAATATCAATGTAGGGTCCCGCAGGGAAGTATTAATGCATATTGAAAAATATATGCTTGAAAAAATGCACGAGTACCTGAAACCTATAGATACTAACTGGCAGCCATCAGATTTTTTACCTGATTCTACCAGGGATACATTTTATGCCGAAATAAAAGACCTTAAAGAGAATGCCAAAGACCTGTCTTACGATCTTGTGGCAGTACTCATTGGCGATACGATTACCGAGGAAGCCCTGCCTACCTATGAATCATGGTTAACCATGGTTGACGGCATTTCTAAAGACGAACAAGGAGGATGGATGAAGTGGGTCCGCCACTGGACAGCTGAAGAGAACCGCCACGGTGATCTGCTGAATAAATACCTTTACCTTTCCGGCCGTGTCGATATGAGACAAATGGAGATCTCTACCCAATACCTTATTGCCGATGGGTTCGATATCGGAACTGGTCACGATCCATACCGGAATTTTATCTATACCAGTTTCCAGGAAATGGCCACAAATATTTCCCACCGCCGCGTTGCTTCATTAGCGAAGCAGGATGGTGATACGCTTCTTTCTAAAATGTGTGGTGTGATTGCATCCGATGAGGCCCGCCATGCAAAAGCTTACAAGGATTTTATGATGCGCATATTTGAGGTCGATCCAAGCGAAGCGATGATCGCCTTTGAAGATATGATGCGTAACAAAATAGTAATGCCAGCCCATTTTCTACGCGAAGTAGGATTACAAATGGGACAGACATTTGGTCATTTTACAGACGCTGCACAACGGCTTGGTGTTTATACCGCTATAGACTATGTAGATATCATGAAACAATTGATTGATGACTGGCAGATTGAGAAAATGCAAGATTTAAATGAGGCCGGTGAAAAAGCCCGCGACTATGTAATGAATCTTCCGGATCGTCTGTTAAGAGTTGCAGAACGGATGAAAAATCCCACCCTTGAATATAAATTCAGCTGGATAGCCGGATAACACCAATAAAAAAGGGGAGCTGATTTCAGTTCCCCTTTTTTATACTCCTATTTTGCCTATAGTTCTTTTATCGTAATATTTTTGAAATAGGCTTTATTTCCGTGATCCTGTAATGCTATCCTGCCATTTTTGACAGAACCATAATCAGGATAATCCTTCCATTTGCCTTCACTCTTTTCTTTCTCCCATTGTGCATCTCCCGCTTCAAACTCTACAATTTTTTCGCCATTAAGCCAGTGCTCTACATGTCCGTTATTGTAAATGATTTTGCTTGAGTTCCATTCACCCACAGGATTTACTTTTTTCTTATCGTTAGCCAGGTTCATCGCATAATCAGCGCCGGTCATCTGCCAAGGCTCAAGTTTACCTGGATATCCGATATCATCGATCATCTGGTACTCGGGACCTGTTTCATAAGGTGCTTTATATTTAGGATCTTCAACAACGTGATACATCACTCCGCTATTTCCTCCCTTATCAATCTTCCAATCCCAGCTAAGCTCGAAGTTGTCATATTCTTTATCTGATACAATATCGCCACCCATATCGCCCTTAGCCGCTCCAAGACAAACCAGCGCTCCGTCTATTATCGTCCAGTTTTTTATTTCACCGGTTTTATTGAATGCATGCCAGCCTGCAAGGGTTCTGCCGTCAAATAAGCTTACTTCTGTGCCCACAGATGCCACGGCACTTGTATCATTAACGCTTGAATCGCTATCTGATGCCGACTCGGACGCATTACTGCATGATACGATTGCGCATGCTGCCATAACTAAACTTGCGTTTCTAAGAAAATTTGTTTTCATATTTATTTTTTTATTAGTTGCATTTTTTCAGGATTCCATAAGATGGCCGTATCATTATTGTAACTGTCATTACATAACAGCGCAGGTGCAGCCGCACGATATCCGAATACAGCATCTTCAGCTACTTTACCATTGTTCTTTATGGCATTAAAGAAATTAACAAAGTGATCGTAAGGACCACCAAGATAGCCTTTTTCAGCTGCAAAGGTGAATTCCTCCGGAGCCAGGATCCTTTTGCGGCCTGTAACTGGAGTACCTGCTTTTTTCATTTGCTCGATAAAAAATGGATCATCAGACGATACGTTCTTGTTTCTTTTTAGGGTAACGCTATCCCAACCGATATCCATGGAACCTTCGCTTCCTACCAGCTTTAAATAGGTAGTACCGCTGGTGCCATCCACAAAATTACACCTCAGTGAAAGGTTAAAAGCAGGATGTACCTGTGCGTGTTCAGGATAATCGAAAACGCCTAAGAGCACGTCCGGAACTTCACGGCCGTCCTTCCAGTACCTCAAGCCTCCGGAAGCATAAACCTTTTCCGGACCGAAGGAATTCGTTATAAAGTGCAAACTTGAGAAAAGATGCACAAACAGATCACCAGCCATACCGGTACCGTAATCGCGATAGTTTCTCCAGCGGAAGAACCGCGTCGCATCAAACGGTCTTTTTGTAGTATTACTAATAAATGTTTCCCAGTCTACTGTGGAAGGTGATGCATCAGCCGGGATGGGGTATTGCCATGCACCAGTCGGAGAATTTCTTGCCCAGAAGCCTTCGGCAAAATTGAGCTGGCCAATGGCTCCCTCCTTCAGTAATTCCTTAGCCTTTTCGTTGCCCAGCGACGATACTCCCTGGCTACCTACCTGGAAAACTTTTCCAGTCTCTTTTTGCGCTTTGATCACCGCAGGCCCTTCTGTAATGGAATGAACCATAGGTTTCTCGCAATAGACATGCTTTCCGGCGCGCATCGCATCAATCGATATTTGCTGGTGCCAATGGTCCGGAGTAGCGACGATCACGGCATCAATATCCGGACGGGTTAATAGTTCCTTGTAGACCCGGGTAGTATAGATATCCTGGCCACATCTTTTTTTCGCATCATCCAGACGACCCTGGTAGAGATCGCATACGGCAACCAGCTTCGATCCGGGTACCTGTAATGCAGTAATAGTGTCTTGGGTACCCATTCCCCCGGCCCCGATCAGTGCGATATTTATGTTATCATTAGATCCTGAAAATTGTCTTTTATGGATCTTAAACTCAACAGATTTGCTTTCAGATGTTTCGGCAAATACATTGGTGCCTACAGCAACGGCCGCTGTGGAGGTAGCCAGCTTTTTAATAAAGCCCCGTCTCGAGGATTCAGAATTTTCTTTCATTTGTGAATTATTAAGTTTAGGAGCCGGTGAGGCTTTACCAATATTCTAGTTTTTAGAGCGAACAAGACGTTAATTTAGCTTAGTGATCCGAATATTTTTCCATCTTACTTTTATTCCACCGCCATCATGGATCTGCAGAGCAATAAATCCATTGCCCTGTCCAATTTTGCTATCCTTAAGATGTACCATTTGTTTTCCGTTCAGCCAAGTGGTGACTTCATCATTGCTAACGCGGATCTTGCCTTTATTCCAGCCATCAGGACTCAATATTTTTTCATCTTCCTTGCTTGGTTTTATGAGCCAGCCCCTTCCGTACGATTCATAGATACCTCCGGTACTGCTTCCGGGAGGCGCAACTTCAACCTGCCAGCCGCTGATCTTAGTTCCATCGATGCTTGAACGTATAAATACACCGCTATTGCCGTTAGCTTCAAGCTTGAAATCATACTCTAATATGAAGTTTTTGTAAGATTTGTCAGTGGATAAATAACCGTATTGTTTTTCAGGACCACTTTCGCAAACCAGCTCCCCATTCTCAACATACCATTTTTCGGTGCCATGGACTGTCCACCCCTTCAAATCTTTGCCGTTAAATAGTTTTCGAGGTTTTAAAGTGGTTACTCCGGCTGAAATGAAAAAGAAGCACACCAAGATAAATAGATTCTTCATTGTAAATATTTAAAGTTTATGCATGGTTTATTTAAGAAACCGGCGCTGAATGGCAATTTACACGATACAGCATCTTACAATTTTCAAGTTACGTTATTTTGATAAATAATTAGATATCTCCGGACAATTATATGTAAATTTTACATAAGTTCCTTCCTCCCAAATATTTTACATATTTCTCCGGTATTGTCCTCCGACTTCATACAAGGCATGGGATATCTGCCCTAAAGAGCAATATTTGCAGACTTCCATCAGGCTTTCGAAAATATTTCCACCGGCCAGCGCTTTTCTCTGAAGATCCTGAAGCATCTCTTCTGACTGAGTACGATTTCGTTCACGAAAGCGCTGAAGTTCAGCTATCTGGAATTGTTTTTCTTCGGCGGTAGCGCGGATAACTTCAGAAGGGATAATTGTGGGCGAGCCATTTTTATTCAGAAAGGTATTTACCCCGACTATCGGGAATGCCCCGGAATGTTTAAGGGTTTCATAATGCAGGGATTCTTCCTGGATCCGGCTTCTCTGGTACATCGTTTCCATAGCTCCCAGAACGCCTCCCCGGTCGTTGATACGCTTGAATTCTTCCAGTACGGCCTGCTCAACAAGTTCCGTTAGTTCCTCGATAATAAAAGATCCCTGGATTGGATTTTCATTCTTTGCCAAGCCTAATTCCCGGTTTATAATCAGTTGAATGGCCATTGCCCGCCGTACAGATTCTTCCGTTGGCGTAGTTATCGCTTCGTCATAGGCATTGGTGTGCAACGAATTACAATTATCATAAATGGCGTACAGGGCCTGCAGCGTGGTTCGGATGTCGTTGAAATCTATCTCCTGGGCGTGCAAAGAACGACCAGAAGTTTGAATATGATACTTTAATTTCTGGGATCTGTCGTTTCCGTTGTATTTATATTTAATTGCCTTAGCCCAGATCAACCTCGCTACCCGTCCAATCACTGAGTACTCCGGATCGATCCCGTTTGAGAAAAAGAAAGAAAGGTTAGGAGCAAAATCGTCGATATGCATGCCCCGGCTTAAGTAATACTCTACAAATGTAAAGCCATTGCTCAGCGTAAAGGCAAGTTGCGAAATGGGATTTGCCCCAGCCTCTGCAATGTGGTAGCCCGATATCGAAACGGAGTAAAAGTTCCGTATCTTATGATCAATAAAATATTTTTGGATATCGCCCATCATTCGCAAAGCAAATTCTGTTGAAAAGATACAGGTGTTTTGCGCCTGGTCTTCTTTCAGGATATCAGCCTGAACTGTTCCTCTGACACTGGCAATTGCGTAGGCTTTGATCTCGTTGTAGACTTCTTCCGGTAATACCTGGTCGCCGGTAACACCTAAAAGCATAAGGCCTAACCCATCATTTCCCTCGGGGAGTTCTCCCTGGTATGCGGGTCGTGGGGTCCCTTTGGCTTTATAGATCTGATCTATTTTTTTACTTACGTCGTGTTCCAGGCCCTTCTTAATAATGTATTTTTCGCATTGCTGATCGATCGCGGCATTCATAAAAAAACCAAGGAGCATCGGGGCGGGCCCATTTATCGTCATGGAGACGGAAGTGGATGCGTGGCAAAGGTCAAAGCCTGAATACAATTTTTTAGCATCATCAATAGTTGCGATGCTGACACCAGAATTGCCGATCTTACCATAGATATCCGGGCGTACATGCGGATCCTCTCCGTAAAGGGTCACCGAGTCAAAAGCGGTGGATAAGCGATGTGCCGGCTGACCGAGTGATACGTAATGAAAGCGCTTGTTGGTTCTTTCCGGCCCGCCCTCGCCGGCAAACATACGGGTAGGATCTTCCCCCTCACGCTTTAATGGAAAAACCCCCGCTGCGAAAGGAAACTCCCCGGGGACATTTTCTTTGAGTAGCCAGCGCAATATATCCCCCCAGGACTCGTACTTTGGCAAAGATATTTTTGGTATTCTTAGCTTTGATAGAGATTCCGAATAAAGAGATTGCCGGATCTCCTTATCCCGCACCTTGAAAATAAATTCATCAGCTTCATACCTGGTGATGGTTTCCGGCCATTCATCCAATAATCTTTTAGAATCTTTGTCAAGGCTTGATTCGAGGGTATTATACATTTCCCTGAGTGTTCCGGACAACTCAGCATTTTCTGCCAGATCGAGAACGCCATTAACCTGGAATAACTGCTGCGCAATTTTGCATTGCGCATTAACCCATGCTGCATATTCAATATTTCCTTCGACGATTTCAGCCAGATACCGGACCCGGTCAGGGGGTATGATATAATTTTTTTCCTGCAGGCCCTCCCCGAAAATAGCACCGGGAGAATAATCCACCTCCGTTTTGGTTTTTATGAGGCCCATAAGTTTTGAAAACAAGGCATTCATCCCGGGGTCATTGAATTGCGATGCCATAGTTCCGATCACCGGCAAATCCTCGTCTGCGGCATCAAACAGCTGATGGTTACGTTTAAATTGCTTGCGTACGTCACGTATTGCATCAAGGGCGCCCCGTTTATCGAATTTATTGATTGCGACCAGATCGGCGAAGTCAAGCATGTCTATTTTTTCCAGTTGGGTTGCAGCGCCAAATTCCGGGGTCATCACATACAGGGATAGATCTGCGTGGTCTGTTATTTCGGTGTCAGACTGCCCGATGCCCGATGTCTCAACAATGATCAGCTCATAACCTGCGGC
>JBBJNR010000052.1:0-19637 GCA_037719315.1 Daejeonella sp. | reverse complement strand
ACCTGCGGCTTTACAGATGTCAATCGACTCTTTAACGTATTTGGAAAGGGCCAGATTTGCCTGCCGCGTGGCGAGCGAGCGCATATAAACCCTGGGATTATCAATCGAATTCATCCGGATCCTGTCTCCTAAAAGCGCTCCACCGGTTTTACGCTTGGATGGATCCACGGAAATAATAGCTACGCTTTTGTCGGTTTGTGTCAGGAAACGCCGGACAAGTTCATCGATCAAAGAAGATTTGCCGGCGCCGCCCGTGCCGGTTATACCGACAACCGGAATGGTGCGACCACTGTTCAGCCTTGAAATTTCCTGGAGAAAGCCAGAAGTTTTATCCGGATGGTTTTCAGCCAAGGTGATCGCGGAGGCAATTGCTTTTGAATCCTTTTTGCCAATTCCTGAAAGCTCGCCATTCAGTTCATCCCTGGTAAGGAAATCGCATTCTTTAAGCATGTCATTGATCATGCCTTGCAGGCCCATCTTCCTGCCATCGTCAGGGGAGTAAATTTGTGTAATACCGTATTCTTTAAGTTCTTCGATCTCATAAGGCAGGATAACCCCGCCTCCTCCTGCAAAGATCTTGATGTGTTTTGCCCCCTTTTCCTGGAGCAGGTCATACATATATTTAAGATATTCGACGTGCCCGCCCTGGTAAGAGGTCATGGCGATACCCTGAACATCCTCTTGGATTGCGCAATTGACAACCTCCTGGACAGAACGGTTATGACCTAGGTGTATCACCTCGGCTCCGGACGACTGCAAAATGCGCCGCATAATATTTATCGTTGCATCATGCCCGTCAAATAAGGCAGCGGCAGTAACAAATCGTAATTTATGTTTGGGTTTGTAAGCTTCGGTCATTACCTTTTTTATGAATAGGTAAAGGTAAGAATATTTGGCCTTGAAGGAACAGCCTGAGGAAAGACCAGGATTAAAGAAAGGAGGGGGATAAATTCCCCCTTCACAAATAAGCCCCTTGTTAACCTTTCTTAGGGCTATGTTTTGACGGCATTTGCGGAGCTTGCTTTTTGCCCTGAACATTAGGGTTTTGATTACCCTTATTTACAGTAGACTGTTTATTATCGGTTTGATATGACATCTGCCCGCCGCTGTTAGATATGCCCCTTTGTTTCTGATCTTCTTTCCCGGACTTAAAAGCCTGGTTCGAGCTGGATGAACCCTGTTGATCCTCGTTCGATTTGTTTTTCACAGGTGTTTTCATTGTTCTTATTTATAGGATGATTATGCCTGTATGTATAATGCTGGAATGTCGAATTTGTTTGATTGATATTGCCAATTTCGCTTTAACTACGAATTTGTATCTTTGCAAAAAATAAAAGTTTTGGGTACACCTTTAGATTACGGGCAGAAGAATTATAACCATTACGGTGCATTCCTGAAAAAAAAGTATGACGGCCAGCGTGTTTATAAGATCATAGCCGATGCCGGGTTTACCTGTCCTAACCGGGATGGCAGTAAGGGATACGGAGGTTGCACCTATTGTAACGTGGATTCCTTTACCCCGGAGTTGTCCCGTAAGCTGCCAACAATCAAGGAGCAGATAGAGCAGGGAATGGAACGTGCTTTCAAAAACTATAAAGCAGAAAAATTCATTATTTATTTTCAGCCAAATACAAATACATACGCTCCAGCTCATTACTTAAAGATGCTGTATGATGAGGCGTTAAGTATAAATCCTCAAAATATAGTTGGCCTTTCTGTAGGGACCCGTCCTGATTGTATTGATTATGAGAAAGTCGCTTTGCTTGAAAGCTACGCAGACCGCTTTGATGTAGATCTGGAAATGGGAATGGAGTCGATCTACGATGAAACCCTGATGAAAATCAACCGTGGCTGTACCCATCAGGAACTGGTTAGTGCCTTGCAGCTGGCCAATAGCTCAAAAATAGATATCTGTGTACACACTATTTTTGGATTTCCCTGGGAAACACATGATATGATGTTGCGTTATGCGGATGAAATAAACAAGTTTCCCCAGATTAAATTTGTCAAACTGCATCATCTTCATATTGTAAAAGGGTCTATTATGGGCTCGAGATTTGCCCGCGAGCCTTTTAAGGTATTCACAATTGATGAATATACCACGTTTATTGCTGAATTTATTCCCCTTTTACGCCCCGATATAGTTTTACAGCGCCTGTTTGGCCTCGCCGATTTCGATCTTCTTATTGCACCTAACTGGGGAATGAAAAAATCACAGATTCAAAGTTATATTGATAAGCGACTGGAACAAATGGGAGTAGTTCAGGGCAGTAATTATATCCCAAATTTTGTTTTGAGCATTTAATTGCTGCACTGTCAGGCACACTGCCGTGATCTCCCTCATCCAGGCGAAAAAAAAATAGCCCCGACCATTCGTAGCCGATACTAACTGATCTAACTGATTCGCATCCGCTACCCCAGACTTTTTTATCTGTCGTCTCTTAGCTTGAACTAATCTCCATATTTGATCTTTTTGACTTTTTTAATATAAAATTTGACTTTAATTTCAATTAGCCCTTATTGATATTGAGTTTTTAACTATAATTATAATAAATCGGCGTGTTTTGTCATTAAATGTTTGCCTATTGGTTAATATTTTGATTATTTTAGGGTGTCTTATCTATTTTTAGTGAAAATAGTTTTAATTTTTTCATTTTAATTTAGATTTTGCCGATTTTATTTCTATTTTTGGTAGTATAATATTTGTTTTTAATGTTTAACCAAATAAATTAGAATGAAATGAATAAAATTCACTTAAGACATGTAGCTCCTTTTTTAGTTTTATCCGCAGTTGCCATAGCTTCGCTTTTTGCGACCTCTTTGCCCAATTTCGATGATGGAGGAAAATATAATGCAGCGGATATCGCGTGGGTACTTGTTGCTACGGCGCTCGTTTTCCTGATGACGCCGGGGTTGGCATTCTTTTATGGCGGGATGGTACATCGTAAAAACGTCATCTCAACTATGATTAAAAGTGTGGTTGCGGCTGGCGTGGTCAGCATCCTGTGGGTTACAGTTGGATTCAGTCTTGCTTTTGGCGATACCCAGGGCGGATTTATTGGTGACCCAACGACTTTTTTGTTTTTTAAAGGTGTAAATTCGGGGGCTCCGTGGAGTTTAGCGCCAACGATACCTTTAACCTTATTTGCGCTATTTCAGTTGATGTTTGCAATTATTACTCCTGGCCTTGTAGTAGGGGCCGTAGCTGAACGTATTCGTTTTACTTCATATATTCTTTTTATATGCCTGTTTAGTTTATTGGTTTATGCACCGCTTGCTCATTGGACCTGGCATCCGGAAGGGTTTCTGTTCAAAATGGGTGTGTTTGATTTCGCCGGTGGAACAGTCGTTCATATTTCTGCCGGAATGGCGGCCTTAGCCGGGGCTTTAGTGCTGAAGCGCCGCAGGGTCCATATGGAACACCGGGAAATACCACCCGCTAACATTCCTTATGTATTAATAGGTACGGGTTTACTATGGTTCGGATGGTTCGGCTTTAATGCGGGTTCAGCCCTGGGCGCAAATGCATTAGCTGTTTCTGCTTTCGCAACAACTAATATTGCAGCAGCTGCGGCAGGTTTGTCATGGATGTTCTTCGACGTTCTAAGGGGTAAAAAACCGTCAGTATTAGGATTTTGTATCGGAGCAGTTGTCGGTCTTGTGGCAATCACTCCCGGTGCAGGCTTAGTAGCAATCCCGCAAAGTATTTTTATAGGTGTTGTGAGTGCGATTATTTCAAACCTTGCAGTTTACTGGAAATCTAAAACGAGCCTGGATGACACATTAGATGTGTTTCCATGTCATGGTGTTGGAGGTATCGTAGGGATGCTGCTGACAGGCTTGCTCGCTACAAAAACTGTGAACGCTGCCGGCGCTGATGGATGGTTTTACGGAGACGCTGCATTCTTTTTTACCCAGTTAAAAGGGGTTGCGATAGTTGTAGCTTTCAGTTTTACTGTTTCGTATGCAATTTTTAAATTCATAAACCTGATACAGCCAATCCGTGTGAGTACTGAAGAAGAGGAAGAAGGGCTTGATGCAAGTCAGCACAATGAAAAGTACAGCCAGGGAACCCTGATTGTTAGCGACAATGGATCTGTTTACGAAACTGACGCTGAGCGGGTGCGGCAAATGATTTAATATCAGTGTTTAATTAATTCATTTTATAAAACAGCAAATAATCCTGGCCATTGGCCGGGATTATTTGTTTTTATCCGGGCTGGTCTCCTGGCGGGCTGAATGCCAGCTATCCTCGCAGAAAAATTAACACGATTGTTGATCCCAGCGCGGATCTTCTGTGTAAAACTATTTTGAAGGTCTCTGAAAATAACACCTGTATATTGCGATATATCTGTTGCTTTTCTAAAAATTAGCACTGGTGGCTATTTTATTCTATTTAAATCTTATAATTTCAGTATAAACGTCGATTTTAGTGTATAATATATTATTTAATCACAATTTATTTATCTGAATAGCTATAGAATTGATTTTATTTATACTATTCCGTTGATATTTTTAATATTTTATTAAAATAAGTTAAATTATAACTTTCTTATTAAGAATAATTGTTATATATTGGCATATATTATAAAATATCTCAATAGAAATGAGTAAAATCAATAGTAAAAAGCATTTAAAAATTAAATTTTGACAAATTATGGATAAAGTAATGATGTTTTTCAAGTTAATGATCGATTTTATAAACTTATTCAGCATTTTATTAGAAAAAGATACATATTCTTCGACTAAATGGGAAGCTGATCTGCAAATCCTGCGTTACGTACAGCTACCCCAGCTTGTCCAAGCCCAGGTAGTCGTTAAATAGAGGCCGGTAATGTTTATTCTGATCACCCTGCTTGGTGATGGCTTCCAATTCTCATATAATTCAATCAGCTGCGCGGCTACAATTTCATCAATGATAATGACCTAAATATCAGGTATGAGCCATAAAGATTTTTTATTAACCTTAACCCAATAAATATGAAAATTTTTAACAAAGTAATTTCAACCTTATTAATTTCAATCGTTTTTTTCGCAACATCCTATGCACAGGACACAGCACAAAGCTCCCCCCTGGAGATTTCAGGATCTGCAGATTTGTATTATAAGTACGATTTTTCAGATTTCAGGACAGCAGGCGGAAGTTCTAATATTGGAACCAGTTTCGCTACCGACCAGAACTCTGTCTCTTTAGGTATGTTAAATCTTATACTCAAGAAATCTGCCGGAAAAGCAACATTTGTAGGAGACGTTTCCTTCGGTCCCAGAGGCCAATATCAATCTATCCCGACAGGGGATGTAGCTAATTCATCAAACAGTTTTCATATTCAAAACCTGTATGCCACTTATAAGTTCAGCGATGGATTTTCAATGACAGCGGGTTATATGGGAACATTTATTGGATACGAAGTAATCTCTCCAGTCGGTAATTTCAACTATTCCACATCCTATTTATTTACTAATGGCCCTTTTCAGAATGCGGGGGTCAAAGCTAATTTTACCTTTTCGGATAAAGTGGGCTTAATGGTTGGGCTATTTAATGACTGGAATACTTTCCAGGATATAAATGGGGTTTCACATATAGGCGCTCAATTGTCTTTAAGTCCGGCCGAGGGCTGGACTGCATATCTGAATGTACTTTCAGGAAGAAGTGCTGGCGGGTCAGCGGCCTATGGATCAGGAACTATTCTGGATCTAACCACATCTTACCAGCTTACTGATGGATTTAAGCTGGGATTGAATGCTGCTGATTATACATTGCCGGATAACAACGGAGGTTATACTGGTCTCGCTTTATATCCTCAATTTTCGTTGTCGAGCGGATTCGGGCTAGGTGCAAGAGGTGAATACTTTAAATTTAAGGATGTAGGGACAGCTGATGAAACCTCAGTGCTTAGCTTTACGTTAACCGGGAACATCAAGGCAGGACCGTTAACAGTTATCCCCGAAATTAGGTTTGACAATAATGATTCTGCACCTTTTTTCAACAATAATCTTAGTGCAACAAAGTCGGCGTCACAATTTTTGATAGCCGCAGTTTATGCTTTTTAATACCGTTAACCAATTATAGTAGGGAGCGCTGGTTGGTGGAGGAGCGGCGCTCTTATTTCATGTTATTGAACAATCTTGTTAGCACACGCAGAACTAGCAAAGGCTTCCGGCTTGGCCTTAAATACAAAGCCCATACTCAGTATATAACCCATAGCTTCATGCAACGCCTGGTTGGATTTGAAATTAGGGTTTGTGTTAATATCCGCATGAACTTCCAGATCAACATCGTACAGGTCCAGCAGATCGCACAATGAATATGCGCATTCAATTGATTTCTGCACTTCTGATATCATTCTTTCTTTAATGCTCATCTTCTGGGAAGATCTTTCCTGGTGAATAAACATAAACCCTCCCTTCTTTTCCCTTAAAAATACGATCACGGTAGCGAAATCTATGATTGATCCTTTGACCTGCGAATCCGTCCCTATACAGACTTTAAGTTTATTTCCCAGGTTAAACTCTCGTTCAATCGCTTGTTCGACTTCCTCCAGGATGGGAATATGAATGGGGTCTCCGTTAAATTTTTTCCACGTCATAAATTCTGTTAAGGTTAACAATTATTTAAACTGGTGTAAAACAGGATATTATATATGATTAAAGATAAACGATTAAAACCCAAACCTTTCCGTACAATGATTATTTATTTTTAAACATATTAACAGAAATCGATAACAAAGCACGATTTCATCCGTATACAGGGTATGAAAAAGTTGAAATATATTTTCGCTTCAATTGCTTTACTTCTAATCTTTAATTCAGGTTGTAAAAAAGGAACTGTTCAACCTGTTATACCATTAAAATCGGAGGATTATATTAACGTGTCCTATGGCGCAAATGCGAGAAACAGGATTGATATTTACCTTCCCGCAGAACGAGATAAAAATACTCCGGTGATCTTACTCGTGCATGGAGGGTCCTGGTTTGAAGGCGATAAGTCATTATTTACAGATCTTGCTAAATATTGGAGAGATAAGGGCTATGCTGCAGCCACCATGAACTACAGGCTGACGCACACCGCGGAAAATAATATTCATCCCGCACAAGTAAACGATATTGCAAAAGCTGTTGAATTTATTAGTTCGAAATCGGTGAACTGGCAAATCTCCCCGGATAAATTCGCTTTACAAGGTGCAAGTGCGGGAGCACACCTGTCGCTCTTATACACCTATAAATTTAATACGGATGATAAAGTAAAGGCCGTAATTTCAATGGCAGGTCCTGCTGATCTGACCATGGTTAATTTACTAAGTCCCCCCCAGGCTCAGGTCATTCAATGGCTTATCGGGCCGACTATTCAGGCTGATCCCGCCGCTTACGCTCAGGCAAGTCCGGTAACACACATCACCCCGGATTCTAAACCCACGCTAATATTTCATGGGAAGCTTGACGTAGTCGTGCCATACCTGCAATCTGCAGATCTGGTTGCCCGGCTTAAGCAAGCAGGCGTTATTGGCAAACTGGAATTATATGAGGACACCGGGCATGAAGTATTGAACCTTGATCATACTGTGTCATTTTTGGCCGATTGCGAAAACTGGTTCAAATTATATTTAAAGTGATTTTTTTGAAACTTATCAAACTGAGCATTGTAGTATTATATACCAATACAAAAAGTCATGGCCAATAGTCTTACAAATGAACTTCTTCAATTGCAAAAAAGCCGTTGCGGAAGCAAATATGCGGAGATCGTGGACGATTATATGAAAGATATGCCCGCAAAGGTGAGTCAGACATTAAACCGCCCGTTGAATTCAATCAACAAAAATATTTCGATCTTAACAAGATACCGTGGACGGATGCTGTATAATCTTGAGAAAAGATTTTATACTTCATGGAAGAGATTAAAAAAATACACAAAGCAGATCTGACAGTTGTCAGACCTGCTTCATAACTATCTAACCGACCAGTTTTTTATACCGGATCCTATGCGGGGTAACATCACCCATACGTTTTTTCCGGTTCTCTTCATATTCTGAATAGTTGCCTTCAAAATAATAAACTTCCGAATTACCTTCAAAAGCGAGGATGTGGGTGCAAACGCGGTCAAGAAACCATCGATCGTGGGAGATAATAACTGCACAGCCCCCAAAATTTTCAAGCCCTTCCTCCAATGCCCTTAATGTATTGACATCAATATCATTGGTAGGCTCATCGAGCAGCAGAACGTTTGAGCTCTTTTTCAGGGTTATAGCCAGGTGTACCCGGTTTCTTTCCCCTCCTGAAAGAACGGATATCTTTTTCTGCTGGTCCGCACCGTTAAAATTAAATTTTGAAACGTAGGCCCGGGAGTTTACAGGACGATTTCCTAATAAGATATTTTCCTGTGCATCCGTAATGTTTTCCCATACCGATTTTTCAGCATCGAGATCATCATGCATCTGGTCAACGTAACCAAGAGATACCGTCGGGCCGACGCGAAAAGAACCTGCATCAGCAGTTTCCTGCCCGGTTATTAACCTGAACAGCGTAGTCTTCCCAGCCCCGTTAGGACCAATTATACCAACAATACCTGCCGGCGGAAGCGAAAAGTTTAGATTTTCGAATAATATTTTATCTCCGTAAGCCTTTGTTACATTCTGTGCTTCGATCACGATATTACCAAGTCTCGGGCCTGGGGGAATGAACAGCTCCAGCTTATCCTCTCTTTCTTTTGTATCTTCTGAAGCAAGTTTTTCATAATTTGACAGGCGGGCCTTTGACTTCGCATGACGGGCTTTCGGTGCCATTCGAACCCATTCAAGTTCTCGTTCGAGGGTTTTTTGACGCTTACTTTCCGTCTTTTCTTCTGATTCCAGGCGCTTAGCTTTCTGTTCAAGCCAGGAAGAATAATTTCCTTTCCATGGGATTCCTTCCCCACGATCAAGTTCAAGGATCCAGCCTGCAACGTTATCCAGGAAATAGCGATCATGCGTAACCGCGATTACCGTTCCTTTATATTGTTTCAGGTGTTGTTCCAGCCAGTCTATACTCTCGGCATCAAGGTGGTTGGTAGGCTCATCCAGCAACAATACATCAGGTTCCTGGAGTAACAACCGGCATAATGCGACACGCCGGCGTTCGCCTCCTGACAAAGTGGCAATTTTAGAATCAGGATCAGGGCATCTCAACGCATCCATTGCCCTTTCCAGCTTTATATCGAGTTCCCAAGCCCCTGATGCATCAATCTGATCCTGAAGCTCTCCCTGGCGTGCAAGCAACTTATCCATCTCGTCGGCATTCTCATAAACCTCCGGCAAGCCGAACTTTTCATTAATATCTTCGTACTCTTTAAGTATAGCTGTAGTAGCTGCAACACCTTCTTCAACTACCTCTCTGACAGTTTTTTCATTGTCAAGAATAGGCTCCTGGGCCAAATAACCGACAGTATATCCGGGAGAAAAAACCACGTCACCCTGGTATGATTTATCTAAACCTGCGATAATTTTCAGTACCGAAGATTTTCCAGAACCGTTAAGTCCGATAACTCCGATCTTTGCACCATAAAAAAATGATAGGTATATGTTCTTTAAAACTTGTTTTTGAGGCGGAAAGATCTTATTGACCCCCGCCATTGAGAATATTATTTTTTCGTCTGACATAACCGAATTGAATGAGCCTCAAATATCGTATTTTAGTCAGAGACATGTCAACTTAATTATGTCTGTATGACGTAAAACCTTTTTACCCTAAATGGCGTAATTGTTGATAACTTGTTACAAGAGACTGATGCCTATTAAACCAATAAATTAATAGCTTCGGACGTTAAAAGATACAGAAAGGTAATATAATGGAAGCTAAATTTTCCCCCCGCGTTAAAGACGTTATATCATATAGCCGTGAAGAAGCCCTGCGTCTGGGGCATGATTATATAGGAACTGAGCATTTATTGCTTGGCCTTATTCGTGAAGGAGATGGAATGGCCATAAAAATTTTAAAGGGTGCCGGCGTGGATACTGCGCGTTTACGCAAGTCGGTAGAAGATTCTGTCAAAGGTACATCGAGCACTACTGTGAACCTTGGAAATATCCCTCTGACAAAACAGGCCGAGAAAGTCCTCAAAATAACCTACCTGGAGGCTAAAATATTTAAGAGCGATGTTATTGGAACAGAGCATTTGTTGTTGTCGATTTTACGGGATGAGGATAATATCGCCTCACAAATACTCCAGCAATACAATGTCAATTATGACATATTCAAAGCTGAGGTGGAAAATAATAAAGAGGGCTTTAGAGATGAAGCTCCGGGCGGATCGCCCGCGGGAGACGACGAATTCAGGGAGGAAGATAGCTTTAGCCAGCCTAAAAAAGTTTCTGACATCAAATCTAAAACTCCTGTCCTGGATAATTTCGGACGTGACCTGACCCGTGCCGCGGAAGATGGAAAACTTGATCCTATTGTTGGCCGTGAGAAAGAGATTGAGCGTGTTTCACAGATCCTGTCACGTCGTAAAAAGAATAATCCGATCCTTATCGGCGAACCGGGTGTTGGTAAATCAGCCATTGCCGAAGGTCTGGCCCTGAGGATCATACAGCGCAAGGTGTCCCGTGTTTTATTTAATAAAAGGGTTGTTACGCTGGATCTGGCTTCACTTGTTGCCGGCACTAAATATCGCGGACAATTTGAAGAGAGGATGAAGGCGGTAATGAACGAGCTTGAGAAATCGCCCGATGTGATCCTGTTTATCGATGAGATACACACTATCGTAGGCGCAGGCGGAGCTTCAGGTTCTCTGGATGCATCAAATATGTTTAAACCTGCACTTGCCAGGGGTGAGATCCAATGTATTGGAGCCACAACCCTTGATGAGTATCGCCAGTTTATTGAGAAAGACGGAGCGTTAGATCGTCGTTTCCAAAAAGTAATGGTGGAGCCGGCCACTCCGACAGAAACCGTTGAAATACTGAACCGGATTAAAGAAAAATATGAAGAGCATCATGGTGTGACCTATACCGATGAGGCAATTAATGCGTGTGTGAGCTTAACTTCAAGGTACATTACCGATCGTTTCCTGCCGGACAAAGCTATTGATGCGCTGGATGAATCCGGATCACGGGTCCACCTGACCAATATCCATGTTCCTCAAAACATAATCGATGTCGAGCAAAAGATTGAAGAGATCAAGGTTGAGAAAAACAAGGTGGTAAGAAGCCAGAAATACGAAGAGGCAGCCAAGCTCAGGGATACAGAGAAAAACCTTCTCGAAGAACTTGAAAAAGCGAAGACTGAGTGGGAAGCGGAAACAAAAACGAAGAGATATACGGTTACTGAAGATAATGTTGCCGAAGTGGTGTCGATGATGACCGGTATCCCTGTTCAGCGTGTAGGCCAGACCGACAGCATCAAATTGCTTGGGATGTTTGACGCAATTAATACCCGCGTTATTGGCCAGGAAGATGCAGTTAAGAAGTTAACTAAAGCTATTCAGCGCACACGTGCCGGGTTGAAGGACCCGAAAAAGCCAATCGGCTCATTCATTTTCCTCGGCCCTACGGGTGTAGGTAAAACAGAACTTGCCAAAGAGCTCGCGCGTTTCATGTTCGATACGGAAGATGCATTGATCCAGGTCGACATGAGTGAATACATGGAGAAATTTGCAGTTTCAAGATTGGTAGGAGCGCCTCCGGGATATGTTGGTTATGAAGAAGGCGGGCAATTAACCGAGAAAGTAAGGAGAAAGCCTTATGCAGTAATATTGCTGGATGAGATTGAAAAAGCCCATCCGGATGTATTTAATATCTTATTGCAGGTTCTTGATGAAGGCCAGTTAACAGATAGCCTCGGACGCAAGGTAGATTTCAGAAATACGATTATTATCATGACTTCAAACATTGGTGCACGCCAGCTGAAAGACTTTGGTCAGGGGGTTGGATTCAGCACGGTAGCTAAATCATCCCAGGCTGATACATTCTCCAGAGGTGTGATTGAAAATGCCCTTAAACGCGCATTTGCTCCCGAGTTCTTAAACCGGGTAGATGATGTTGTAGTGTTTAACTCTCTTAACAAAGAGCATATATTTAAGATCATTGATATCGAATTAAAAGCATTGTTCGACCGGATTCATGGCCTGGGATATGAAATTAAGCTTACTGAATCTGCAAAAGAGTTTATTGCTGAAAAAGGCTATGATGCGAACTTTGGCGCCCGTCCGTTAAAAAGGGCCATTCAAAAGCATTTAGAGGATCCTATAGCTGAAGAGATATTGAAGGGCGAATTAGTGGAAGGGGATATCATGGAAGTGGATTATGACAAAGAGAAAGAGGAGATCCGGATCATAGGAAAAACCAAAGCCACAAAGAAGAAGAAGGAAGAAAAGAAAGAAGAATAGACTGAGGTAATATTTCAATTACAGCGGGTAGTGGTTGCAACCATTGCCCGCTTTTTTCGTCTTAAAACTATAGGCGCCGTTTAAAACCTATACTATTATGAAAAGATCACTTGTTTTTGTTTGCCTTTCCCTTATCTTATTTGCTGCCGGATGTAAAAAGGAAACCATAGTTCCAAACCGTACCATCATCATTACTTTAAATACAGGAAGGTGGATCCAGGTAAACGGTGGCCGTACGTATACCGCTTCCATCGATATGCCAGAGATTGACAATTACTTCAATGATCATGGCGGCGTACTGGTTTATATATCTTTTGAGAACGGAACTTACGAGCAGGTTCCGCAGGTGTACAATGGGGTATCGTACAGTTATGTAACCCGTTCAGGGCAAATTGTCATGGAGATCCAAAGCTCAGACGGAACTGGTACGGTAACACCTCCGGGCACTGTCAGAGTAAAAATTGTTCTTATTGAGTCCATTTAGAGAAGTTGAAAGTTGAAAGTGGAGAAGTTGGACAGCGGCAAAACGTTTACGCGCGACGTAGATTGCATCACGATCACTCAAGCAAAAAGCCCATTCTGAATCTCAGAATGGGCTTTTTTAAAATGGGCGCTAACAACTAAATCCCTTATTACCCTTCGTTTCCCTCTACCCCCAAACGGTACATCACATCATCACTAACCCCCGTCGAAGAATATCCGCCATCATGAAACAGATTCTGCATAGTTACCATTCTGGTCAGGTCTGAAAATAAGGTGATGCAATAGTCAGCGCATGATTCAGCATCCGCATTTCCAAGAGGAGCTATCGCGTTAGCATAGTCATAAAAATCTCCAAAGCCTTTTATACCCGTACCAGCAGTAGTTTTTGTAGGAGACTGGGAAACCGTATTGATACGCACTTTTTTCTCCAGTCCGTAATGATAGCCAAAACTTCTTGCGATAGATTCCAGCATGGCTTTAATATCTGCCATATCGGTATAGAACGGGTAAGTACGCTGCGCGGCCATATAGGTTAATGCAACCACGCTTCCCCATTCATTAATAGCATCAAGTTTTTTGGCTACGCTAAGCATTTTGTGGAGCGACAATGCTGACACATCAATGCCTTTGTTAAAATAATCATAGTTTAGTTCGGTATAAGGTATCTTTTTACGGATGTTTACGCTCATACCAATAGAATGAAGCACAAAATCGATCTTCCCACCAAGGATCTCCTGTGACTTTGTAAAAAGATTAGTAAGATCTTCTACGCTTGTGGCATCAGCCGGTATAATTTCAGATCCCGTCGCCTCTGCAAGGTTGTTGATCTCTCCCATGCGCATAGCGATGGGAGCGTTCGTTAAAACAAATACGGCACCTTCTTCGTGCGCTTTTTCTGCTACTTTCCAGGCAATTGAATTTTTATCCAATGCGCCTGAGATGATACCTCTTTTACCTTTCAGTAAGTTATACATATGATTATTTTTTGATGATTCAATTTAACGGTTAAAGTTATTATTAATCTGTCATACTGAAGCCCTAATTTAGCTCAGCAGTTCTTTTGCATTCAGCATAGCTGACTCGCCCGGGATATTTCCGCTGAGCATTTTGGCAAGTTCAATGACGCGTTCTTCATGCCCGAGCTTACGGATATTAGTATGTGTGTTGTCGGCCTGTTCATCCTTATAAACCGTATAATGGGAATTTCCCCGGGAAGCAATCTGGGGCAGATGTGTTATAGCAATCACCTGCATGTTTTCTGAAAGCTTTTCCATTATATTTCCAACTTTTAACGCTACTTCCCCGGAAATTCCGGTATCAATTTCATCAAAGATGATGGTTGGCAGGGCGGTATGAACTGCGATAAGGGATTTAATACTTAGCATGAGCCGGGAAAGCTCACCGCCCGAAGCAACTTTGTTCATAGGCAAAGGCAGCTGGCCTTTATTCGCACTGAACAGGAAGCCGACCCGGTCGCTACCGCTACTTTCAAATTTTCCCTGGGATAGTTCTTCGTTAGTGATCGTCAATATTGCACCTGGCATCCCAACTTGATGCAGGGTTGTTTTTACAGCCTCTTCAACGCGGGGTATTGCCATCATCCTTGAGCTGTGCAGCTGGCCGGCGAGATCCAGAAGCTTAGCATGAAGAGCATCCTGCTCAAGCTTTAATTTTTCTATATCCTCATCAGCAAACAAAATCCTGCTCAACTTGTCTGAAAGTTCTTCCCGTATGCTAAGCAATTCTGCATTTGTACTAACCCGGTGTTTTTTCTGAAGCGGATATAAAATATTTAATCGCTCGTTTATTTCTTCGATCCGGGCTTCATCGATAAAGCTTTTTTGCTCTATCCGTTCAACTTCAGCCAGGATATCTTTGACCTCAATCAGACTGCTGTTCAGCCGGTCGTTAAGTTCCTTTATCTCCGGGTTATATCTCCCGGCATTTCCGAGGCTGAGGGCAGCTTCCTTAAGCTGTTCAATAACCGCGACATCCCTCTCGTTTAAAATGCCAATAGCATTGAGAAGGTTCTTTTTTATCTCTTCACCGTGTGTAAGGCCATCAAGTTCCTGTTCGAGCAGAGGCTGTTCGTGTTCTGAAAGATTTGCTTTCTCCAGTTCGTCGAACTGGAATTGAAAATAATCAAGATCTGCCTTTGAGCGGTCGCTTTGGCTGATCAGATCTTTTAGCTGCGACTGTAGTTCTTTGAAAGCTTTGAAGGTTGATCTATAGCCATGCAAAAGGTCCCGGTTGTCTGCAACCGTATCGATTACAAGGAGCTGAAAATCTTCATCATTAATTTCCAGGGTGGCGTGCTGCGAGTGAATATCAATAAGCTTTTCACCAAGTTTTTTTAAGATAATGAGATTTACAGGAGTATCGTTAATAAATGCCCTGGATTTCCCATCGGCAGATATCTCCCTTCTGAGAATAGTTTCCTGATCGTAGTCAAGATCGTTTTCGCTGAAGAAGTCAGCCAGATGAAAACCACCAACCACAAATGTTCCTTCAATAACACACTTCTTTTGCTGATTGAAAAAATATTTTCCTTCGGCGCGCTGGCCCAAGATTAATGATAATGCTCCCAGGATAATTGATTTTCCGGCCCCGGTCTCACCTGTGAGGATGTTCAGATCCTTTGAAAACGTGATATCCAGGTTCTCAATTAAAGCATAATTTCCAATCGCCAGTCGCTTAAGCATGTTAAAAGATGATTTAGGCTAAAATACGCAAATAGGGGTAAAACGAATGCGATTTCAGAGAAAAACCAGTTAACGGTTTCTCTTTAGAATCTCATATTTCAGACTGTTTGCCGGGTCTATCACAGACAGAATAGTGAAAGCTTTCAGTTTATCCTGCGGGTCTGCATCACTAAGTACGTTAACCAGTTCATCAGATTTGGCAGTAAAGAATACCTGGTTCAAAATCGCACCCTGTTTCTGCTTATCGATCTTTTGAAGCTGCGGCAGTATGGAATAAATTGCTTTTCTCCCTTTTGAAGGGTTTTCAGTCATAACGTCAAGTCCATCCCGGTGATAGTCGTACATACTTTCGCGGATTGGATTATATGATTTATTAGTCAAATTTTCGACCAGCCAGAAGCGATTTCTTAAATTTTCATGAGCTTTCCAGCCTGCGTTTGGAGCATTCTGGGCATTATTAACTACGGTTTGCGCTTTTTGAAAGTACGGAGTCCCGCCAAATTTCGAGAAGGTATCATAGTCCATTCCTGTAATAATGTAGGCATAAAAAGCCAGGAGAGACGTTAGGTTGCTAAGGTAGTTTTGATCTGAGTAATCCAGCGCCTGGCCTTCAGAATAGGAAAAGTTAAAATCCTTGTCGCTTAGATTTAAAATGGTGCTGCTATACGAACTGTTATATACGGGCCTGTTTGACTGGATCTGAGCTTCTGCTTTAAAATTGCTGGATGAGCCATCCCAGTCGGTTATGGTTAATACAAAATTGCAGTCAATCCTTTCCTGGGCCTGTAAGGCATCGGATGTCCATCGCCTGCCGTTTAGAAAGTCTTTTATGCTGGTTTCAAGAACGTCTAAAACCCTTTTGTTAGCATTGGAGATCTGTGGAGCGAGAATCTGCACACGTGCATTCAGATCCTGCGAGTAGAGGGTTGTGGAACTGATCAATAAAATTGCAAGCAGAAGGAACTTCATGATATTAAATCTATTACTTTTTTACAAATATCTCTCGCGACCTCTCTTTTAGATTTTAGCATAAAGGATTCTTTGTCAAGGTCCCGGCCTATGATCGTAATCTTGTTCTGATCGTTCTTAAATCCTGCTCCCTGATCCCGCAAAGAGTTAAGCACAATAAAGTCAAGGTTTTTCTTCTTAAGCTTGGCGATTGCATTCTCCTCTTCATTATTGGTTTCAAGAGCAAAACCCACCAGAATCTGCCCTTTTTTCTTCTGTTTTCCGAGAGTATCCAGTATATCGACCGTTCTGACCATCTTAAGTTCCAGATGAGATCCCGCCTTCTTGATCTTAGTTTCAGAAACTTCCGCAGAGCGGTAATCGGCGACTGCAGCACTTAATATACCGATATCACTCTGCGGGAAATTTTCCAACGCAACATGTAGCATCTCGTCTGCCGTTGTGATGTCAATTCTGTGAATTGCAGAATCCGATAATTTTAACGAAGTAGGGCCGGTGACAAGCGTTACCGAAGCGCCCAACGCAGAAAGCTCTTCAGCTATAGCGAAGCCCATTTTACCTGAAGAATGATTACCAATAAAACGAACCGGATCTATTGGCTCATAGGTCGGACCGGCAGTCACTAAAGCCTTTTTATCTTTTAACGGAAGTTTTTTTTTTAGCCCGGTGCTGATAAAGCTGATGATCTCTTCAGGCTCGGCCATCCTTCCTTCCCCGACAAGTCCGCTTGCAAGCTCTCCATAGGCAGGCTGGATCATGCTATCCCCGTAAGAAGTAAGGGTATTTACATTCTTCTGTGTGGCGGGATGCTTCCACATGTCAAGATCCATCGCAGGAGCAAAGAATACAGGACATTTAGCAGATAGATATGCCGCAGAGAGAAGATTATCACAAAGGCCGTTGGAAAATTTTGCGAGAGTATTGGCGCTGGCAGGGGCTACGATCATGAGATCAGCCCACAGACCGATATCGACATGATTATTCCATACACCCGAATCGGGCTCGAAGTAATTTATCAACACAGGGTTTTTGGAAAGGGTTGACAGGGTGAGCGGGGTAATAAAATTAGTTGCTTCCCTGGTCATAATAATCCTGACGTTTGCACCAGCTTTAACGAGCAGGCGCGTTAAAGTTGCAGACTTATAGCTCGCAATACTGCCGCAAACGCCAAGTAAAATATTTTTATTGTTAAGCATAGGCATGTTTCTAACAATGTGAACTCATGCATGAGGCATAGCAATATGCTCTACGCTTTGCAATTATTGCTCTTTTGAAGGATTTCTGTAATAAACTTTATCGTGTAAAAATTCGTCTACAGCAATAAGCGATGGCTTAGGCATCCGCTCGTAATGCTTGGATATTTCAATCTGTTCGCGGTTTTCAAAAACTTCTTCAAGATTATCATTAGAAGATGCGAATTCAGCAAGTTTGCCATGAAGTTCTTCCTTAAGATTATTGGAGATCTGATTAGCACGCTTGCTTATGATAACGATAGACTCATATATATTGTCTGTTACCTTATCTAACTCACGAACGTCCCGGGTTACTGTACTGTTGGGAATAGCTGCTTTTGTATTACTCATTTGAATTGGTGGTTTTAGTTTCTTCTTGTTTTTTATCTTTTGATACCTGAAGTTCTGCTTCAGCAGTTGCTGCTGCAATTAGTTTTTTTACTTCTACGATGGATCTGTCGCTATTTTTTTTGATCTGTTCAGCTTCCTTAAGGTAAATGCTGGAAGGATAGTTCTGTACAAATTCAGTGTATAGCTGAATGGCTTCGTTATAACGCTCTTCCTGCTTAATTTCCAGACTCGCCCCCGCATATAACGCTTGTGCCTTGATCGTAAGGAATTCCATTTCTTCGGCGTATTTGGTATCCGGGAAATCACGCTCAGAATTACGGAATGCAATCACGGCAGATTTATAGTCTCCAATATCCAGGAACAATTTTGCGTTGGCGTACGACTTGGTTTCAAGCTTCGTACGCAGGTTGGCAATAAGCTTACTGGCTTCAGGCACGCGCTCGCTTTTTGGATGAAGGTTTATAAATAGCTGTAAAGCCTCCATTGCTTTAACGGTATTGTCCTGGTCTAAAGAATACGTCGGTGATTCGAGATAAAAGCAGTACGCAGCCATAAACCTGCATTCTTCGGCTTTATCGCTGGATGCGTACGTATCAGCAAACGTTTTAAAGTGGTACCTGGCTGTAGTATAATCTCTAAGCTTGTAATGGGTATAGGCATAGAGGTAAGATAATTCTTCCGCTCCATCGGTACCTCTGTATTTCTGTAACAGGTCCTCAAACAATGGTAAAGCCTTACTGTAGTTCTTTTTATCGTACAATTTAACCGCCTCTTTGTACTTTTTTACGGTATCGTTACTCGCGCGGAGCTTTTCATACTTGCTTTTACAGCCCGCAATCGTAATAATAATGATCAGTAATATGCTTAGGGAAATGTTAAGCTTGTTTTTAAACATTCTGCAAAGATAAGGTAAATCGGTAAAACATCAATTAATAAATTGATATGCAATAATATATACGCGAAAATATCCCTTTGTATATATATAGATGATTGTTTAACATTCTTTAACAAATGAGATACTTATATATATACGATAGGGAGTAGGAAGCCGGCAAGCATATTGATAGCTTGACAAGTGGGGTTATCCGCCATGCTTCCATTAGAGGTCAGCCATTCGAAAAAGCCTACGTATCGCGCGTGGGGCTGAAAGAACGGCGGGCCGGGTGTTTTGCCTGTGAGGGGGAGCTTCGTTCTTTCTTGATTTTACTCAGTTTTTACTGTTTGTTTTTCAAAGGCCTTCGTGGTCTCGCTGCTTAACGCGTCTCGGCATTGGTTCCTTTTGCATCAAGGCAAAAGGGACTTTGCCCCCGCGGCTAAGAGCGGACAAAATATCATTTTTATTTCCGTGAGTTAATGAAATAGAAAATTGGAATATTGTGTTATCGTATGTGTTTTGTTTTTGGGGTTGCCGCGTTGTGCGCGGCCGGGCTCTTCGTTGCAATCTTTTTTCGCTGCGCAAAAAAAGGATTTCCACTGCGATCCCTAACCCTCCCAATGCTATTAAGTTAGTTTAAATCATTGATTATCAATTATTTATGTTATATT
>JBBJNR010000051.1:0-26521 GCA_037719315.1 Daejeonella sp. | reverse complement strand
TTATAATCTTTTTTATTGAACTTTCCTTTACGCTTTTTACCGAACGCTTACGTTTAAAATGCCCAGATGCGTAACAAGTTTTTCGATTTCGGGAAGCAAATGGCTTGATAAAAAGATGGTGATTCCTTGTTCTTTGTTAAGACTTAACAGTAACTCCCGAATTTCAATTATTCCAGCTGGGTCTAAGCCGTTTATAGGTTCATCTAATATTAACAATTCCGGTTTTGATATGAGTGCCAGCGCTAAACCTAATCGCTGCTTCATGCCTAAAGAGTAATTTTTGACTAACTTTTTCGAAGCATTCGTTAGGTTAACCATTTCCAATACTTCGTTCATTCTTTGCTTATCTATATTTCTTAGCCGTCGGGTAATTTCTAGGTTATCCCAAGCTGAAAGATGTTCATAAAGAGATGGATGTTCTATCAGTGAACCGATTTTTGAGAACACTTTAGTGCTGTTCATTGACGAGAGATCCTCTGTAAAGAGTTTTATAGTATTGTTTTTGGATGGTAGTAAACCTAATAGCAAGCGTATGGTAGTTGTTTTCCCCGCGCCATTCGGTCCTAAAAATCCATAGATCGACCCTTTTTCAATTTTAAGGTTGAGGTTATTAAGTATAAATTCATCTTTGAATTTAAAACTTAGCTTATTTGTTTCGATAATCAAATTAGAAGACAAATTCATACACCATGTATAAGCTGAAAGTGAGAAGCAGGCACATTAAGATATTTAGTTGCACTAAAAGGGCCATTGTCAAATTTTTTTCCATGAACATTTTTATTTAGCAAAGATGCTGCGGACAATACTTTTATTAAAACTTAGGTGATAAACAGCATGCTTTTCATGATGAACAACTGTTTGTTAGTGTTTAAACGGTTGTTACTGTATGGATTTTTTTTAATCCAATAGTTTTTCGATATTACTGACGATGATAAAAAACACGAAAGAAAGCTTTTCAATTGCAAAGTATCGGCTACATATCATTCTATGTATTGGTCTTCTCCTGTTTACAGTTACAATGGCTCTAACAAGTAAGCATTCATTTTCAGTAATGGAGAAAGCGTTGGTAAGCTATCTTTTCGTATTATGTAGTATTTATGCAGGCCGGGCTAGCGTTAAAAGGTGGTTTCTGCGCCACAACACAATGAGTCTTGTAATCTACTCATGTACTTTTATAGCAGTGTTATCGGTCGTCTTTGCAGCTTATTGGGCTTTGTTTATTAATGATGATGGCCGTTTTCATGTAGAATTCTTATCTATCAGTATTCCATTGACGATCATATTTATGTTTATCGGAAGCTTCTTAACCCTGATAAGGGGGGTTAAAAATCAACGACAAGACAGGATAGTGATTGTCCCTGTTAAGAAAGAAGTTGATATAGCACACGATACTGGTTCTGCACAGGATTATCTTTTTATTAAAACTTCGGGTAAAGTATATAAAGTAGCTCATACAGATATATTATATGCTGAGGCAAATGGAAATTATACTAAGGTTATTACTGATAGCGGCATATTGATACATAATACGTCATTTAGTAATTTTGAGCAACTTCTTCCACCAGAGCACTTCGCTAGGATACACCGCTCCTTTATTATTAATAAATCAAAAATTTCCCATATTGAAGGAAATCGCGTTTTCCTTGGTCCGTCCGAAATTCCGATAGGAAGGAATTTCAAAAAGAATTTCTTCGATTTAATGGGTTTGTAATATTGCATTTGTCCTCTTTCACTACTAAATGTCGATCTGGAGTATGAAGCCGAGAAAGCCCAATAGGTTAAGCATCAACATTAAGTGCAGCCCATTTACGATTCGGCACACGTCTCTTTTGACTTTTGGTAGAGGCAAAAAAAATGAGCGCGGGCCCTGGGAGGCAAGACTTTGCGGCTATGAAAATACTACCCGGAGCAGAGCGGAGGTGTGGAGATTTTCTGGCCCAAACCCGGAGAGCTCGGCCTTGCCTGCCGCGGCGGTTTATCTTTGCGGATACAAAAGCCAAAAACCTGGGATAGACATTTTGTTATAAAATCATTAGGAATGAGATGATTTAAACCGTTCCTCCCGTATTATTCTTTCCCAGTTTCCGGAAGGTTTGTAGCAATGCCCGTAATCTTTCGATAATAGTTGCGAAATCTTTACTGTGCTCATCGTAGATCATTTGTTCTCGCATTGAGGCATAATCGCTTTCGAATGCGGCGATAATACCTTCAGGCGGTATAAAATTGATCGTGTCAGGGTGATGTGTATCATAGTCGACACCGGTTTTAAAGATGAATCTTCGCCGGTGCTCAACGATGTTTTGATAGTATGAATGATCCGCTAAGGCTACCGTTGCATGCTCCGTGTCAATCAGTCGCTCCAAATCAAACAAATGCCTGGACATACGTTCATAAACGATCTTATCTACAGGACGCAGAAACTCCTCGTGCAGCAGGAACGCCTTTTCCATAAATGTCCTTTTGGGTTCGACCGTATGAACCAGAAAACTTTCGCCAGACCAGGCATACCCCGGCATGTATTCCCCTAAGAGAGATCGAATCTCTCGACCAACAGACGGTTCATTCAATGATCTCGCGCCAACCTCGAGCTTCACATGGTCGTCGATATATGGTACCGGATCCAGCAAAGAGCGATATCCGATTCGAATTATTTGCGGGTCGGTGTCACGGAAGTATTCAGGGATAGGATCTGCAGTGACAGTAACTATGCCTGCCGGCACTCCCAAATTAGCGAGCTCCTGTTCAAGAGCTTCCTTTAAAATAGTCGACGTAAACTCACAGGCCTTTCGCTTCAGACGTTTAACAGCTGATTTGCTTAAGGCTTCACCAAAACCCAGCAATTTCCTGTCAATAGCCAGGTCTATATCCTCCGAAAACCTTTCTATAAGATGCCAGCCCTTACTAAGGGATGTACCGCCTTTAAAAGAGAGGTGCGACTCAAATTCGCTTTGAAAGATGGCTTTCAGGATCAGCGTAACCCACCAATCCTTTTCAATTGCTTTAGCAGAGATTCCGCTTTTTATACTCGCCTGCTGTATGGAAATCAGGCGATCTTCGTCCGAAAGTTTAAGCCATTCGATCATTTTTTGCTTGATTTAAAATATAAGCTAACAAGCATATCATTCACCCGCGCAGACGCCAGTTTGATATCTTCCATCAGATTCTCCGGCGTTTCCTTATCAAGCAACTCACGGATATGGGTTGACATTTCCGGAGTGATCTGGCTCAGTTCCAGTTCCTCCAGTGCCTGGATCAACAGGCTGCTAATAGGGCCTTTCATACCGAATTTCTTAGGTGTTGTTGGTTTAAATTTTATACCTCCCTTACCTACTTTGATTTGTCTCGCCTGGCCGTCTGTGATATAAACCTGTCGGGTAGGCACCTGTGTGGACAGGCCCAGCTTGTTCAATGCATAAGCTCCTGTGGGACGAATGCGCACGTGCTCGTGTTCTGCAACTGCTTCCGCCACTTCTTCCAGAGATGGATATAATTTACCGAAAGTAGGATGATTTTTAGTGATGAAATAAATACCATGAGCCAGCCGTTCCAACTTGCTGTCCTTTACTAATCTGGACAATGCTTTCTTAATTGCGTCGTCTGTACCTACTCCACGGAAATCTGTAGGAAACAGAATGGAGCCCGGCTTAAGGGCACCTATTCGACTTAAAACCTCCTGATGTACTGATTTCATGTCACAAAAATAGCTAAAAAGGTGACAATAACTGTAACTTATTTATATGAAAAGGTGACACATTTTATCCGAATCACAATGATTTTCGGTTTCAAAAACCGGTAATCATCGTATTTTAAGTACCATAATAATGCTAATCATACACTAATTATCCCTAGCCTAGATATGTTTCTTCAAAGATCATCACTTTAAAATTTCTATTAAAAAATCCGACTCCGGAGGATTTTTACCATAGGCAAGATTCGTTTGTGCCACAAACGTACATCTTGCTGAAGCCGGAATTCAAGGCTTCTTCCTGAAGGGCAAGATCAGTTTGTCAGACAAACGTACATCTTGCTGCCCATGTAAAACGATGATCTGATATTGTTTTAATCTCATTCTTTGAGAAGCGAAGGTCTCACGTTCATTTTACCAGTAAAGAGCTTTCACGGCATAAATTCTCCTTCGTCCGATTTATTCCATGTTCTCTTGACAGGTTCATTCACTCAGAGGATTGTGGCTTAACAAAGGAATGGGATATTTTAAAACAATTTTTCTTCCAACAAATCTTTCCAGAGAATAAACCCTTTCTGGTCATTGGAATAATCATGAACGATCCTGCTAAAATTATCCGGATTTGTATCGAGATAGACTTGGCGTCCGTTCATTCTAATCTCGCCAAGTAAGTGATCTATCTCCCTTACTTTTAAAGCTAGCTCATGCATTGTCTTTCCAATATGCCAGATATAAGTAGCTTCCTCTGTATCCAAAGTTTCCCAAACCAGATGGTATTGCTGAACGCCGGAAATTAAAAAAACAAAGGAAAATGGTTCTAATACAAAGCGGAGCTTAAGTATTGCGCTTTCATGTATATTAGAAAGATACCGGAGATGTCGATGATGCTTGTAGTGTTTCAATGACAGGATATTTTCCAGCAAGTCTTCCTCACTATCATAAAGTGGTTGAACTTCACCACCTTGCAATTGCTGTACGTCGAGCAAATTCGACTTGCCTAATTGTACTCCCTTGATTATTCCCTTATTTAAAAATCGAAATTTAACGCTGTCAATAACTTCGCGATTGATCTTATCCAGATCCAGAGAAGTCGCTGATTTAAATATTAACCGGTCATGCTGACGGGTTGCCTGGACGTGAATATTCACACTATCCTTCTTAAGGAACTTTATAAAATAAGGTTTAAGCACAGCGAACTCAGGGCGAATGTTCAGGTTCTCAATCTCAAATTCGATCTCTTCATGGTTGAATACTTCACATCTGTATTTAAAACCGATTGCACCAAACTTAAATTCAAGAGTTTCAATGGGTACTTCGATACGCTCATTGATTTTTCTGATTATTGTTTCGCTTTCATCTGAGCCTATTTCTAAATCATCCGTCTTTATTTTATTGTAGTACGCATTTCTTTTTTGGTAGAGTTTCTCCAGATAAAGAATTTTGCGATCCCGATAATCATAAATAGTCGGCGCAATTTCGGACCGTTGGACTCGTCCGATATATTGAACCAGCTTACCTTCAAATGCGAAGGGGTAAACTAAAAATAACGTGGTTATATTTTGAACATCGGTGCCTTCTCCGAAATATTGCCCTGTCGTTATCAGGACTTGAAAATCACAATTCCTAATTGCAACCCATTTAGCTTTTTTCTGTGATTCCAAGTCTTCGCCACTAATAGCAATAGTGTCATAATTTTGCTTTAGATATTGTTGTAGCGAAGTAATGTGCTCTTTGCGCTCGGTTAGGATGACTACTTTCTTTCCTGCGTTTAATTCGGAAGTTATATCGTTTAAAATGAGTTGATTCCGTGCGGAATCGTGTACGAGGATTTTAAAAAGCGTTTCAAACTTGTCTGTTTTTATATTAAACGGCACAAACAGCTCGGTATCCCGGACTTTAATTTTAGCGCCTTGATGATGGGTAATTTCAGGACTTTTGATTTCATGGATAATTTCACCCAAGTGAATGAATATCAATTTGCCATCATTATACTTTCTAAAGGGCGTGGCGGTTAATCCATATAAGTAAAAACTATTTAGTTTAGAGATTACCTTCTGGTACGTTTCCGCCGGAACATGATGACATTCATCTATAATGATAGTTCCAAAAGCATTACACAAGTCTGCGCCGTTCTCTGATTCAAGCGCCTTTTCCATGCTCTGAATCATCGCAACAGTAATCTGTTTACCAAGCTTATTTCTGCCTGCGCCGATTTTTCCGATATCCTTTTTTGAAATTCCCAGAAAAGATTCGATTCGCTCTATCCATTGATCGGCTAAAGTTTTCCGATGAACCAGAATTAAAGTCGGCTGTTGTTTTGTCTGAATTATGGCTAAACTAACTATGGTCTTTCCAGCTCCTGGCGGGGCGACAATGACTCCAAAATCTTTTTTATTTGCTGCCTCTTTAGCCGCTTTTTGATACTCCCTTAATTCAATAGCACCTTTAAATAGTATTGATTCCTTTTGTATTCGTTGATCATTCAGGGTATAATCAATTTGCTTTTCTATGCAGAAACGCAATAGTTTGCCAATAAAACCTCGCGGTATCAGTATGTGTTCAGAAGTCTCATTTAATAATTTGAAGTAGCGCTTGATGCCAAAGGTGCTTTTATTGATATTTTTCTTAACTTGAAATTCCGTATTAGGAAAGTTTAATTCTTCTTTCAGAAAAGATACCAGCGATGCGGGCAAATGGGTTCTTGCTATTCTAATTTCATTGTTTAAGAAGATATTTACTTTACCGGAAGTATCTTCTATCTGTTGAAATAAGCCATCTGATATACTTGCTTGCCCGGCTAGATCTTTATAAAGTTCATTTAGATAACTTATTTCAGCTCTTTTAATGGATTCTAAAAACTTCCATTGATTATTATAAGCTTGTAGTGTCTCCGGATCAACGAAACAACTGTTTCCGTTATCTAAACTGGATTTATTTAAGGGCAGTGCAATTAAGTTCCCTACACCTTTCTTAGATAGGGTATCCTGATTGGGGAAAAGCCGGTCAAAGCTTGAGTTTTTATCGAATATCGAGATGATGCCTGATTTCTCTAACAAGGTCAAGATTATTTTACGGCTTCGAAAGGCTTCATAAGGCTCGTCAAAGAATATCCAAACGTGTCCGCCCTTACCAGAACGAGATCGTTCCAGATAAGCGGGAAGACTATGTTTCTCGCAAATTCTCAAAAACGCCCGACATTCTTCTACCCAATTTAATTCATCGAAATCTGCGGCTATAAACCAGGATGTATTATTTTGGAGCAAAGGGTAAAGACCCACAACCTGCTCGCCATTAAGGTGTTTTAAGAGTTCTTGATCATTTAAAGGCTTGTATGTTTTATCATGAAATGTTTGGAATGTACCTCCTTTTGCCAGATGCAGTTTATACCAGTGGGGGTCAAAGCTGAAAGCTGGCATGTAATTACCCTTACCATTCTTTTCCCATCTTAGAGCAAACACATCTTCTCGACCCTTGAAGAGAGATCGGTAAAGCTTTAATTGCTCAGCCGTTATGGAAGAAGAGGACATCTATAATTTTTCCTGATTAATTTTGGTGTTTAATTGTTCTGAAAGAAAATAACCACCAGTTTTAGGTGTTCCCTTAAACTCAATCAGGTCAAGCGATTGTAGTTTTTGAAGGTCTCTCCTGATATTTTCCTGATCAATATTTAACTGATTCGCTATTAAATTAGATCGAAGACCAGGGTCTGTTTTAATAAGTTCAACGATACGGATTAAACGTTCTTTAACACTAATACCAATCCCATCCCCAATGGCCTTATTTACTGTGTCATTTACTGTGTCATTTACTGTGTCATTTTTTTCAAGCTGAGCATTAGGCAATGGTATAACCGTTTTAAAAACATCGCCTTCTATAAACTCAGCTTTCTGACCAGGAGAATAAGCAGAGAGATATTGATTCACATTCAGAACACCTGATCCTAGTTCATCCACTCGCCCTAGCTGAATAAAAAACTTTGCAATAGTAGGGTTTTTGGGAAATGGCGCAAACTTGTCCGGCAAAATAGGTCCTAGCCCATTAGGTACGATTGCATTCGCAGTTTCAACCCGATCAGCATAAATAATTAACGTGGAAGGAAAAGCATTTGTAAACTCACGATGCACCAAAATGTTAGCTATAATTTCCCTGAAAATCTTTGATCGCAAATTTATTTTCTGATCTCCTTCAAGATAGAACTTATCAGGGAGGTGACGTGCAACAAAATCCATTAGTCGGTCATAAGCATTAATCAGGTTACATTGTACGTAATCCCGATCATCGTACCGGTCAACATCATTAATCCGCACTAGAGCATCGGTTTTATAATGGGGCAGAATATTACTAATTGAATCTTCTTTACCAAACAATAAAGCAGCAGCAAGTGTATATCCTTCCGTTCCAGTTTGTAAATCCCGGCGCCAAAGTCCCGCGGTTTCCAATAATTGTTGATGGCTTAGATTAATCCAGGGATGGTTTGGGTTGTGGCTCTTTATCAAGGAACGAGCTTTTTGAATCAAGCCTTCATCCAAATCTTCAAATTTCAGAAACGGATAAATTGTTCCTTCTGTATAATGAACCTTTTTCCGATTATACATTTCGGCAATCCGATTTGGCTGGGTAATTTAAAGTCGCCGTCATTGCTTCGGTCGAAAACATGATTACTTGTTTTATGAACCTGCGAACTTACCGGCACTTGTATGTGCATCACCAACTTTCCGTTGATTTCGTAAATTAAAGGAAACAAGATGAACGGAGGATCTAGCTTTTGCGGATTATTTGAAAGGTTTACGAGATCAGCTTTTATTGATTCTATTTTCGAGCTGCTAATTCCTGTAATATTGCCACCGTCATCTGCCCCGAGTAAAATATCTCCGCCTTCGCGATTAAGCATAGCGCACACTGTTTCGAAGAGGTTGGAAGGCAGGGCCATTCTGGCTTCTTTGAACTCAAGACGGATGCTTTCCTTCTGCTTCAATAACCTGGTTACTATTTCGATGCTCATTTAATACAAGAATACACAAAGGTTGCTTATACAAAAATAAAACGTTTGTAATAATCATAAGCACTCATCCTAACCTCTCTTCCTCAAAGCCGCCATATCCTCACTTATCTTCTTCTCCAGCACCTTAGCATAAATCTGAGTCGTTGCAATCTTTGTATGCCCCAGCATTTTACTCACCGTCTCAATAGGAACTCCGTTAGATAGAGTTACCGTCGTTGCAAACGTATGCCTCGCCAAATGGAAAGTGATGTTCTTTGTTATCCCGCAAATTGTAGCGATTTCCTTGAGGTAGGCATTTACCTTCTGATTTGAAACTACAGGAAAAACCGTATTGGTTATGGCTGCCCTTGGATTGCCTTTATACTTCTTTAAAATTTCTACCGCTTTGGGAAGAAGCGGCGTATTAACCGGAATATCCGTTTTTTGCCTGCAGGTACGCACCCACATCTCTCCGTCGGAAGCCTCTACAATATTATCATGCTTGAGATTGATAACATCCACATAAGCAAGGCCAGTATAGCAGCAAAACACGAACAAATCTCTGATCATATCAATCCGGTCAATATCAAAAACCTTGCTTTCCATAGCAGCCAGTTCCTTTTCAGAAAGATGCTCTCTGTTTACCTTAAGGATTTTAAGTTTATAATTAGCAAATGGATCCTTAGAGATCCATTCCAGGCGGATAGCCAGGTGAACCATCTTTTTCATGCGAATAATATGCTTCATTACTCCATTATTGTTCATCGGTTTCTGGTGGTCAACCGGCTTATGATTCCGGAGAAACGTCTCGAAATCATAAATGAATTTATAGTCCAGTTCATGGAGATATAAATCGGCAGCCTTGAACTGCTTTTGGATAAACTTTAACAAATAGCGCTGAGTAACATAGTAATGCTTAAGTGTGCTCCATTTCAACGAGCTGGTAGCAGTTTCGTTATGATACTCAACGAGACTGCTCAAGGTATGGACTTCTTCTGCCGTCCCCAAAAAAGCATCCTTGATCGCTTCGGCATTCACTATCCTGCCTTTCAAACTTAATTGCTGGTAGCAGGTTCCGATTGCTGTACGCACCTCCTGCAAATAATGATTGATGCTTCTAAACTCTTCCCTGCTTCCTTTTAACACTCCTTTACCATTGTCCCAGCTTTTGACTTCTACTAACTGTTTCAAGGCAATATAACCGCGCTTCCTGTTTACCGTAACACATGCATAAACAGGTGCTTTTCCATCTCTCACCTTGTCAGCTCTGATAGTGAAGTGGATTCCGAATGATTGTGATGTTCTCATAAAATTGCTTTTTTAGTGTTAATTCATACGATACATCCCGTTTTTTTGAATTAATTACAGGTAACACAGAGGTAACACAAACAGCCGGAAAATAAGGCTATTTTGGTCAAATTTTAGGCTGTAAATAAATGATAATCAGTTAATTACAGCACTTTGTGTTACCTCAAAGGTAAAACAAAAAACAGGTAGTCGGATTGGTAACCAGAAGGGTAGATTGATATGAATTGATATGAACTGAAAGAAAGCAAAAAACCCTGTAAATCAGGCTGTTTACAGGGTTTTGAACTAGTATGAACTAGTGTTTCGTGCGCCCACCTGGGCTCGAACCAGGGACCAAAAGATTATGAGTCTTCTACTCTAACCAACTGAGCTATGGGCGCAGGACTTGTCCGCTGTAGCTTCAGCGAAAGCGGATGCAATTTTACACAAATCCCTCGTAATTGTAAAATGGAATTTGTAAAAGTTGGAAATTAAGGCGCAGATCGTAATTTTCCGACCTCCGACTTCAGACTTCAGGCATCCAAAAAAGAGAGGAGTATTCTTTTTAAGTGCACGTATTTGATATCTTTATTATTAAGTCGCCTCACTTAAACATCCATGATGAAAAAGATAGAACATCCAATTCTCCTGTATTTTTTGACAGTAATGATGCTGATACTGGCGTCGTACTTAGGAGGAAACTCTATCCCTGCGGATGAATCAATAACCGCAATGAACCTCAAGACCGGCGAAGTTGCATGGTGTGGTCCGCCTCAGAAAGAGTTTGGATCCGTTGAATTTGCCACATCATGCTCTGATAAAGTCAAGCCGGATTTCAATATGGCAATGGCTCTGCTTCACTCATTTGAATACGACGAAGCAGAAAAGGTTTTTGTAAAAATCATAGAGAAAGAGTCTCAATGCGCAATGGCCTATTGGGGGGTAGCCATGTCCAATTATCATCCGCTTTGGGCGCCGCCATCACAGGCAGAGCTGTTGAAAGGGGCTAAATCTATTGCAATTGCGCGGAGCATAACCAAAACCTCAACGCGCGAATCAGAGTACATTGATGCCATAGGCATGTTTTATAAAGATTGGGATAAAAAAAGACTACAAAACCCGATGTATCACCTTTGAACATTCGATGGAGAAAATTTATCGCAATTTTCCGGCAGACAAAGAAGCGGCAATATTTTACGCTTTGGCGCTAGCGCCGTCAGCAGAACAAACAGATAAAACTTTTAAAAATCAGAAGAAAGCTTATAGATCCGCCAAAGCGGAATTGAGCCTTTTAAGGGGCAGCTACGACACGTTAATAAAGCAGGGAGAACTATACCAGGCTAGCCAGGTACAAAATCAAGTGAAATCATCCGAGGCCTGGATACTATTCAAAGAAGGCAAAGATGAGGAGGCTTTAGAAACTATGAAAATCCCTGCAGACATGGAGGATAAAACTGAAAAGCATCCGGTTACGCCCGCAGAGGTCTTACCAGCGCGGGAATTATTAGGGTAGATGCTAATCCTGATGAACAAGCCTGTCGAAGCTTAATAGCTACGAAACTAACCTGATAAAACATCCCAACCGGTTTAACGGAATATACGGCGCGGCAACAGCGGCTCAACAAAGCAATAATTTAACAAAAGCTGCAGGGTACTATCGGAAATTAATGCGTATCGCGACTTCAAAGAATTCAGGCAGACCGGAGCTCGGCGCCGCTATGCTTGCGTTAAATAAAAAAGAGAGATAGTCAGCTAGCGCAAAATCTCAACTTCTCAACTCTTTGTATTAATACTAAACACAACTTCGACATTTATGTTAAGCTTTAGTACTGCAATATCTTATTATGCGCGACTGGAAAACAACCCTGAATGATGTAAGCTCCAAGGTCGAAGATAAATTCGACGACTTGTTTTTCAACCTCAGACGGCGCTTAAAACTAAACGATCCATTGCAGATCGTGACCTACCGCAGCTATGGAACAGTCGACCGGCTGTACATTAAAGGGAGAGTTCTGGAAGACAAAGGAATTGATTCTGCGACAGATAGGGATACTATTTTTAATAATCTCTCGAATATGTACCACCGCTTTCAAAGCGATGAAATTCACGGTGCATGCTTAAAAGTTAACTTTCAAACTCAGGAACATACCGTTATTACGGATGAAGAAGGATACTTTATGTTGAACCTGGCGCCTGATATCCCGCTCAGTCCCACAGATATGTGGCATAAAATTGATGTTGAGCTGGTGGATGCGCCTGTGCCATTCACTCCGGGCCTAAAAAACTCTGCCGAGGTTTTGGTTCCTCCCTCGGATGCGGAATATGGGGTGATCAGCGATATCGATGATACCATTATTCATACCAGTGCTACCGATATCCTGGCGATGTCGCGAACGGTTTTTCTACATAATGCACGTACCCGTCTACCTTTCGCGGGGGTTTCAGAATTTTATAAAGCCCTCCAGCTTGGGCGAAATGGTAAGCGTAACAACCCGTTCTTTTATGTTTCAAGCAGTCCCTGGAACATGTATGACCTGTTAAAAGACTTTTTAGATCTGAATAGTATCCCGGAAGGGCCACTCCTCCTTCGCGATTTTGGCTTACAGGACAATAAGTTTATCAGTTCGGGCCATATGGGACATAAATTCAAGGAAATAGAGAATATCCTGCTCACATATCCACTTTTAAACTTTGTGTTGATTGGAGACAGCGGCCAGGAAGACCCTGCAATTTACCGGGAGATCGTCAGAAAATATCCTAAACGTATCCTGGCAATCTATATCCGCGACGTTCAGCTGGCGGACCGCCAGAAAATTGCCGTGGACATTTCTACGGAATTACGGGAAGAAGTAGAATTAGTGATTGTGGATAATACCTTGGAAGCCGCAGAACACGCAGCGAAAACCGGACTGATATATAGTGAAGCTATTCCGAAAATCGAGGAAGATAAAATGCAGGATAAAGGACAGGTGGCCGGAAAAGAAGAAACCACAATAACAGGTTAGAGGTCAATCCCCCGCGCATATCTAAAAAATGGATAATATAAGGAATATAATCTTCGATTATGGGAACGTAATCTTCATGATCGACTTTACGCGAACGCAGCACAGTTTTACAGAACTGGGTATTAAAAATGTAGAACGCTTTTTTGCCCATAAGGGTCATGATCCGATCTTTGATGATTACGAGCAGGGAAAGATCTCATCTTCAGAATTCAGGGATGGAATCAGAAGGATAACTGAAAGCCCTGACCTGACTGATGGCCAGATCGATGAGGCCTGGAATACACTTTTAATTGGTGTGCCGCCGGTTAACCATGATATACTGCTTGAAGCAAAGAAAAAATACCGGACATTTTTACTAAGCAATAACAATGAGATCCATCACAAGTGGATCATGGGTTATTTAAAGGCAGAGTTCAACCTCGATTCAAACGCTGTTTTCTTTGAGAAAGATTATTATTCACACCTGATGAAAATGCGTAAGCCCAACGCAGATATATTCGAGTTTGTACTTGCAGCGCATGATTTAAACCCATCTGAAACTTTATTTATTGATGATAGTCCGCAGCATATCAAGACGGCCTCAAGCATAGGGCTAAAGACGCACCTTTTAACGTCTGAAGAAACGCTCGAGGAATTTATGTACGGATCGGGGTTGTTGGAGAGAAGGAAGTAATGGAGCAAGGAACAAGCATTAAAGATCCATGCGGTTACATAAAGAACGGTCATACCGTCCAGCTGCTTTATTCCTTTTTCTTTGATCATTTTAATTAACTTGGTTAAAACATTCTCATTCCCTTCATGTTATTCGGGTATGGCAAATCCAATAGAACAACAGACGCTTGTAGGCACGTTAAATAAGTTGAAAGAACAGGGTTTTACCCACGATTTTAACATCCACAATAATCAGCTTAAGAGTGGGGATATCACTTTAAGTCCGAAAGAATTTGAGATAGTCAAGGTGTATCGTTTCGAAGGTGCAAGCGATCCGGATGATAATTCAGTTTTATATGCCATCAAATCTCTCCATCACGATGTAAAAGGAACGCTCATCAATGGATATGGCATCTACGCCGATGAAAACTCTGAAGATCTTTTGAGGCAGCTGGATACCCCGATTCCTGAATAGTAGTCGTTATCTCTTTCCGGCCTTGGCGCTTTTGCTTTGCAGGCTTAGCGGTAAAACCCGGAGTTCGATAACTTTTGCGTCCTTGTTTTTTGCTCTTTATTCCTTAGCTCTTCTTCGCCGTTTCTTTTCCTTCACAATCAACTTCAGCTCCCGTCCCATCTGACCTGTAACTGAGGTATTTTCCTCAGCCCTGCGGAACAAATAGGGCATTACAGCTTTCACCGGTCCGTACGGCACGTATTTAGCCACATTATACCCGGCTGCAGCCAGGTTAAAGCTCAGATTATCGCTCATGCCCAACAGCTGTGAAAAATATACGTGATCGTGGTCATGAGGTACATTTCTTTGGTCAAGAAGCTTCGCTAATGCAAAACAGCTTTGCTCGTTATGAGTTCCTGCCACAAATGCGACGTTATCGATATGATCGATGCAGAAATGCAAAGCGTTATTATAATCAGCATCCGTTGATTCCTTGGTTTCATGGATCGGGGAAGGATAGCCATTCTCAGATGCACGCTTGCGCTCCTTTTCCATGTAAGCGCCGCGGACCAATTTAGCTCCTAGAATAAATCCTTCAACCCGGGCAAGTTTAGCATCTGCTTGAAGCGACTGCAGTTTATCGTTCCTGTAATGCTGATAGGTATTATATACAATCGCTCTATCCTGATTATAACGGCGCATCATTTCTATAGCCAGTTGATCAATGCTGTCCTGTATCCAGCTTTCTTCCGCATCGATCATCACCCGAACACCCCTCTCATGAGCAAGGGCGGATATTTTATTCACACGATTACAGATTTTTTTAAATTCAGCCTGTTCGGTGTTACTTAGTTCTTGCTTGGCATCTATTCTTGCTATGAGATCAAATCTCCCTAAACCAGTTACCTTGAAAACCGTTAGCGGGATACGTTCATCACCATCCGCTCGCTCTATCGTGCGCATGATCTCTTCGCATGTCTGATCAAAAACTTTTTCATCATCTTCACCCTCTACTGAATAATCCAGAATTGATCCTACATGACCAGCATCCAACTGACTAATTGTATGCTCACACTCTTCGATCGTTTCGCCCCCGCAAAAATGTTCAAAAATGGTAGCCTTTATTAAGGACTTTATGGGCAAACCCACATTCATAGCGAAGTTGGTAAGCGGCGGACCGATCTTCGTCAGCAGCTTAACACTAATGATCTTAAACAGCCAATAAGCACGCTTCAGATCGGAATTTGACTTCCCTCTGAAGCCTATTTCTGTGTCATCAAAAGAAAGGGCCGCTTTGGCAGGCCGTAATTGGTCAGCATCAGGATTATGCATGCACAAAGGTATGAAATGGCAACTAACATCCGTAGGGTAAATTTTGTAAGTTTGCCTCATGCTTGATTTCAAATTAGAAGGAGAATTTATTCAGCTGATCCAGCTGCTTAAAGCGACCCACCTGGTGCAAAGCGGAGGTGAGGCTCAAATGGTGGTAAGTGAAGGGCTTGTTAAATGCAACGGGGAAGTAGATCTGCGTAAGCGTCTGAAGGTTCGGCGTGGCGATATCATTGAATTCAACGGCACAAAAATTAATGTACAATGAAGCCTATTGAAAGTATAAGCTATCCTATCTTTTTTGAGAATAGCCTTCAGGAATTGAAAAAATTCCTCTCTGCAAGTAACTACACAAAAATTTTTATCCTGGTCGACAGTAATACTGAAATTCATTGCCTTCCGATTCTTCAGGATGTGCTGAACGATATAGAATATGACCTTATTGAAGTAACCCCTGGCGAGGAAAATAAAAATATAGATTTCTGCATCGGGATCTGGCGGATGCTCCTGGATTTCGGAGCAGACCGAAATAGTATTCTGATCAATCTTGGCGGCGGAGTCCTAACAGACATGGGAGGTTTTGCTGCATCCACATTCAAAAGAGGGATCGATTTTGTGCAGGTCCCGACAACTCTTCTTTCCCAGGTTGATGCTTCTGTAGGTGGTAAAACGGGCATAGACATGGATAATGTCAAAAATATAATTGGAACATTTACGCAACCTAAGGCAGTATTCATTCATTCCGGGTTTTTATCTACCCTGGATAAACGGGAGATTCGATCGGGCTTTGCAGAAGTAATTAAGCATGGCCTTATTTATGACTCTTCACTTTTTAACACGGTGAGGAAGGCCGGACCGGAAGGCTTAACAGATGAAATTATCCATCGCTCTGTCGAGATCAAAAATGACGTGGTAAAAGTCGATCCATTTGAAAAAGGGCTGCGTAAGATCCTCAATTTCGGACATACCATCGGGCATGCTGTGGAGAGCTACTCGCTAAAAAATGATCAGTCTCCATTGTTACATGGTGAAGCCATAGCGATTGGATTTATTTGTGAAGCTTACCTGGCTTCACAGAAGAATGGCCTGAGTGAAGCTAATCTTAATGAAAGCGTAAATGCCGTCAAAGCCGTTTATCCGGCTTACAATTTGAAAAAAGACAGTTATCCGGCCTTGCTCGATATCATGAGGAACGACAAAAAGAATAATGCCGGTCAGATCAGTTTTTCCCTTTTGAGTGAAATTGGCAAGTGTGATTTTGATAAGTTCTGTTCAGAAGAAGATATTTATGAAAGTCTTGATTACTATAGGTCGCTGTAGGGTTGCGAAGAGGGCCACGGGTTGCCAGTTGCGCGTTACCAGTTATCAGGCTGAAATATCAAGATCTTGAGGTCGGAAATCCTTCAGACTTCAGACATCAGACCTCAGACTTCAAGCCTCCGTCATCAAAATAAAAATTTCACTTTTCTCTTGACAAAGTTAAATAGTTGTGTACATTTGGGCTCAAGAGCAAAATGAACGTCAACACAACATATTACTTCGCTTATTTTTACTATCCACAGTAAGAGCGGGGAAAATATGCAATAGATCTTATAAAGAAAATTAGCAAAAAGTCCCTGCCAAAAGCAGGGACTTTTTTTATTTAACCACAAAATGCAGAGAAAACGCGTAGCCATCCAGGGAACCAGAGCATCCTTTCACGAAGAAGCGGCATTTAAGTTTTTCGGTACTGAAATCGAAACTATTGAATGCGATTCTTTCAAGCGCACCTGTGACGTCCTGAAGCAAAAACAAGCTGATTACGTGGTCATGGCTATTGAAAACTCAATTGCTGGAAGTCTGTTGCCCAACTACAGCCTGCTGCGCGAATACAACTTTCCAATCGTCGGAGAGGTGTACCTGGCCATACAACTGCATTTGCTTGCCTTACCGGGAGTTAAATTCGAAGATATAAAATACGTCACCTCCCACCCTATTGCTATCCGACAGTGCAGTGATTTTCTCGACGATTTTCCCAACTTACAGGTAATTGAAAGTACAGATACAGCCGCCTGTGCGAAAAAGATCCGTGAAGGAAACCTGACTGACACCGTGGCGATCGCAAACAGCCTTGCAGCCCAGCTCTATGATCTTGAAGTTATGGAGAGACGGATTGAATCCAATAAAAAGAATTATACGCGTTTCCTAATCCTGACCGATAAACCACAGGAAAGTTCAGCTTTTAATAAATCCTCCTTAAGTTTTCAGGTTGGAAATTCGGTAGGATCTCTCGCTACTGTCCTGAACATCCTTTCTGAACATCATATTAATCTGAGTAAGATTCAGTCGATGCCTGTTTTGGGGAAAAGAAATGAATACAATTTTTATGTAGATATAGAATGGAAAAGCCAGCCGGATTACGATACTGCTATCCGCAAGGTATTAAAGCACACGGTAAACTTTACCATCATGGGCGAATATCAGAAAAATGATAAGGTTTAGTTTAATTACGAATTAAAAATTACGAATTACGAATTGCTGAACGGAGAACCCCAACGGATCAAGAATAAAAAAAATACCAAACAATTACAATTAAACACTCATGCTTTTGGCTCCCCAGCCTTAGCGCAACACTTAAAAAAAATGAAACTGAATTTAAAACTACAGCCAATTAACACCTGGCTGAAACAAACAAGCGAACCTTTGCTAATTGCAGGGCCATGCAGCGCTGAAACAGAAGACCAATTGATCGCGACAGCCCATTTATTAGCTAAAACAGGCAAAGTATCTGTTCTAAGAGCAGGAATTTGGAAGCCTCGTACCCGTCCCGGAGAATTTGAAGGCATTGGAAGCATAGGTTTGACCTGGCTAAAACGCGCAAAAGAAGAAACCGGTTTGCCAACAGCTGTTGAAGTTGCAACTGCCAGGCACGTTGAAGAAGCTCTGGCAGCAGGTGTTGATATCTTATGGGTTGGCGCACGTTCCACGGTTAATCCTTTCACCGTTCAGGAAATTGCTGACGCCTTAAAAGGGGTGGATATCCCGGTTTTGGTTAAAAATCCTGTCAATCCTGATCTTCAATTATGGATCGGGGCATTGGAGCGTATCAACAATGCAGGGATCACTAAACTGGCTGCCATACACCGTGGATTTTCATCTTATGAAAAAACAGCTTTCCGTAATGAGCCGATGTGGGAACTTGCCATCCAGTTGAAAACTCTTTGCCCTGAACTGCCCATTATAAACGATCCAAGCCATATTTGCGGAAACCGTGAGCTTATTCAATACGTAGCCCAAAAGGCGCTTGACCTGGATATGCAGGGCTTAATGATTGAGTCCCACCTAGATCCTTCGGTTGCATGGACAGACGCAAAACAACAGGTTACTCCTGCCGCATTATCCGATCTGATGGATCATATGACTCTGCGTAAGCCTGAGATCAGGGATAAGGAATTTATCGATAAACTTGCGGCCCTTAGAGAGAACATAGATAAAATCGATGATCAGATCATTCAAAAGATCGCAGAAAGAATGCAGGTTGTTCAAAAGATAGGCGAGTACAAGCGTGATAATGGCGTTACAATACTTCAGGTCAACCGATGGGATCAGATCATGAATAAAAGAAGTGCTTTTGCCAGCGCGCTGAAGCTTGACCTTAACTTTACCGGAAAATTTCTTGAGCTCATCCACAGCGAATCGATTCGTAAACAAACTGAGATTATGAATGACAAACCGGTTGTGGAAGAACAATGAGCTCAGAAAGCATAAAAATATCTATTAAATCAAAGCGCCTGTCAGGTACAATTCATCTGACAGGATCTAAAAGTGAAAGCAACCGTGCGCTGATCATCCAGGCATTGAGCGGTTCAGCAGTTCAGGTTAAAAATACATCTGAAGCAGCAGACACGGTTACTTTGCTGGGGATTCTTCAGCCGGAAGGCGGAAAGCGGAAAGCTGAAGGCGCAGAGCTGAAAGCGGAAAGCTCAAAGCTGATTGATATTGGTCCGGCGGGAACGGCGATGCGTTTTTTGACTGCTTATTATTCCCAGCGCGATGGTGAGGTGGTGCTTACCGGCTCGGCGAGGATGAAGCAACGCCCGATTGGGATACTGGTTGATGCTCTCAGGTCATTAGGGGCAGAAATTGAATATACAGAAAAAGATGGCTATCCTCCGCTTAAAATCCGGGGGCCATTCAATCAGAAATCAAATAAAGTTTCTATCAAGGGAAATATTAGCAGTCAGTATATCTCTGCATTATTGCTGATTGCCCCGCGGCTTGAAAAGGGCCTCGAACTTATTATCGAAGGGGAGCTTACATCCAGGCCTTATGTAGAAATGACTTTGGCGATGTTATCTCATGCTGGTATTAAATACGAGTGGGAAGGTAACACGATTAAAATCCCTAATCAGTATTTTGTTGATTCGGTGATTAGTGTCGAGCCCGACTGGAGCGCTGCCTCTTACTGGTACGCTATTGCCGCGCTTTCTGATGAGGCGGAATTATTCCTTCCGGGATTAAATGCCTACAGCCTGCAGGGTGATAGCAAGATCACGGAGATCATGGCCAATTTCGGCATCACTTCGCAGTTTAAAGATGGTGGTGTACTAATCAGAAAAGAGCCGAAAAAGGTTGAAAGGAAAATCTTTGATTTTAAGGAATGTCCTGATCTTGCTCAAACTGTCATTGTCGTATGTGCTGCTTTGGGTCATGATGCAACTTTCACTGGTCTGGAAACTCTGAAGATCAAGGAAACGGATCGTGTAAACGCACTCCAGGTTGAGCTTGCAAAGATCGGGGTGAAATTGACTGAGAAAAACCTGACCTATAAACTGGATTGCTCCGGAAGGGATCTGAATCAAAGTATAAAGGTTAGCACCTATGATGATCATCGTATGGCTATGGCTTTCGCACCACTGGCTTTGGTTCTTAACGAGATAGAAATTGAAGATCATCGTGTAGTTGATAAATCTTATCCGCATTTTTGGTCTGATCTCAAAAGCATAGGATATATCGTTGAAATGGTTTAACTCTTAATTCTTAATTTTTAATTCGTAATTAATACAAAGATGGCTGGCAACTCATTTGGACAACTATTTCGCATTACAACGTTTGGAGAATCACATGGTGAAGCGATAGGCGTTATCATTGACGGCTGCCCATCAAACCTGGAGATCGATATGGAGTTTATTCAGTCTGAACTCGATAAGCGTAGGCCTGGACAGTCAAAGATCACCACTCAAAGGAAAGAAAGTGACACTGTGACGATCCTTTCGGGAGTGTTTGAGGGTAAAACCACGGGAACTCCAATCGCAATGGTTATTCCGAATGAAGATCAGCGATCTAAAGATTACTCGCACATCAAAGATGCTTACCGCCCTTCGCATGCTGATTATACCTACGATTCGAAATATGGCCACCGCGACCATCGTGGGGGCGGAAGGTCTTCGGCCCGGGAAACAGCTGCAAGGGTTGCTTCAGGTGCAATTGCCAAGCTTCTTCTTAAACAGGCTGGAATTGAGATTTTTGCGCACGTTTCATCAGTAGGCACTATCGAATCTCCCAACCTGGATCTGAGCTCGCTAACTGATCTGCTTGCGATAAGAGAATGCAATATTGTACGCTGTGCTGATCCGGCAACTGCAAACCAGATGATTGATCTGATTGACAGTATACGGAAAGAAGGTGACACCATTGGCGGCAAGGTTTCCTGTGTGATCAGGAATTGTCCTGTTGGATTAGGTGAACCTGTATTTGACAAGCTCCATGCGGATCTTGGAAGAGCGATGCTAAGTATCAACGCAGTCCATGGCTTCGATTATGGTTCTGGTTTTTCTGGCTCCGAGATGAAAGGTTCAGAACATAATGACCTCTTTGTACCCCCTGGTGATAAAAATGTAACCGAATTCAAAACCCTTACTAACTTTTCGGGAGGTATACAGGGAGGCATTTCAAACGGAATGGATATCACTTTCCGTGTGGCTTTTAAACCTGTAGCTACCATCATGCAAAACCAGGCAAGCCTGGATTCTGCGGGTAATGCCGCAAATGTTCAGGGCAAAGGCCGCCATGACCCGTGTGTTGTGCCAAGGGCCGTCGCAATTGTAGAATCAATGGCTGCATTAGTGTTAGCTGACCATTACCTGAGAAATAAAGTTATAAAGCTATAGATGGTTTTTGTCATTGCGAACGGAGTGAGGCAATCTCACTTCTAAAGCAATGACAAGGTATCAATATAGTTCCGGAAACTTATCAGGCGCCGTATCATTCATCATCGCATAGACAATTTCAATAACGTCATCTGCTGAAGGTTTGGAGAAATAGTCGCCGTCTGAACCATATGGGGCACGGTGAGCTTTTGCAGTGAGGGTCCGCGGTTTCCCATCAAGAAACTGGTATCCATTCTGAATTTCAAGGACCTGCTGCAGAATGAAGGCGGATGAGCCTCCGGGAACATCTTCGGCGACCACCAGTAATTTATTTGTTTTGCGAAGGGATTCAACACAAAGTTTATCAAGATCGAACGGCAGTAAAGTTTGCGGATCAACAATCTCGGCTGAAATGCCCATTTTCTCCAGTTCATCTGCCGCTTCCTGAACCACTCTTAAGGTTGATCCGTAAGAAACAATAGTGATATCAGAGCCTTCGCGAACAAGCTCGGCCTTACCGAGCGGCACGGTGAATTCACCAATATTAGCAGGCAACTTCTCTTTAAGACGGTAGCCGTTAAGACATTCGATGACCAGGGCAGGTTCGTCACCCCGTAAAAGCGTATTATACATCCCCGCGGCCTGGGTCATGTTTCGCGGTACACAAATATGAATGCCCTGTAATGCATTGATAATAACCCCTATAGGGGACCCGGAATGCCAAATTCCTTCCAGCCGATGGCCCCGGGTACGAATGATCAGCGGAGCCTTTTGCCTCCCTTTTGTACGATAGCTGAGTGTCGCAAGATCATCACTGAGAATATTCAGAGCATACAAAAGGTAATCCAGGTACTGGATCTCCGCAATCGGCCTTAATCCTCTCATGGCAAGGCCAATCCCCTGGCCTGCAATGGTCATTTCGCGAATACCGGTATCTGAGATTCTCATTTTCCCGAATTTAGCCTGTAAGCCGGCAAAACCCTGGTTAACATCCCCGATTGCCCCAACATCCTCCCCAAAGGCCATCACCCGGGCATCCCTGGCAAAATTTGCGTCAAAACAGGCATTCAGGATCTCGCGGCCATCAACATATTTGGAATCGTCACTGTATTTGGGTCTGATGACTTCTACGTTCATTGGAGACTCCGGCGACCCGGTAAAAAGCCTGGAGCTATACCGGTTAAAATTAGACTCGTGCTGTTCAGCGTACCACTTTAATAATTCATATTTGGCAGGTGAATCCTCTTTGCGTAAAACCCTTGCCGCTTGTCTTACCAACCCAATAACATCCTTGCGGGATGGATCTACACTCGCTAACAAGGTTTTCGCCTTGTTTATAAGATCTCCATTACCCGTATTCTCAACCAGTTTTGCTGCCACCTGAAGCTCCTTCTTCATCTCTGCATTAAAATCGGCCCAGGCCTTTTTCTGGCAGTCCCTTATATATATTTTCGCCGTAGTTTCAATTTCTGTCAGTTCCTCATCTGTAGCAAAAGCAGATTCAATCATCCACTTGCGCAATTGAAGCATGCAGTCGTATTCATTTTCCCAGTCTATCCTTGCCTTATCCTTGTACCGCTCGTGCGATCCCGAGGTAGAATGACCCTGGGGCTGCGTCATTTCGGTAACATGTATCATTACCGGGATGTGCTGATCGCGGCAAATCTTTATCGCCCTTTCATAGGTTTCACAAAGTCCGGGATAGTCCCAACCTCTTACTTTAAAGATTTCGTACCCTTCACCAGTCTCATCACGCTGAAAACCTTTGAGGATCTCGGATATGTCCTGTTTAGTGGTCTGATATTCTGCAGGAACGGAAATCCCGTAAGCATCATCCCAAATAGAAATCGCCATAGGAATTTGCAAAACACCTGCTGCATTAATAGCTTCAAAAAATATACCTTCTGAAGTTGAAGCATTTCCAATAGTTCCGAAAGCGACCTCATTACCTTTAACAGAAAACTTCTTCAGGTCTGCCAGCGCAGGATTATTACGGTACATCTTAGAGGCTAAGGCCAGGCCAACTAAACGGCCCATTTGGCCCCCTGTTGGTGATATATCAGACGAAGAATTCTTAATCAGGGTCAGATCGTTCCAATTCCCGTCCTCATCCAGTGTGCGGGTTGCGAAATGACAATTCATTTGTCTTCCTCCAGATGCTGGATCCGCATCGGTGTCCGTATTAGCATAAAGCTGTGCAAAAAATTCAGGCATGGTCAACATTCCTGATGCAAGCATAAAGGTCTGATCGCGGTAATACCCTGAACGCCAGTCTCCGGCATTAAAAACTTTTGCCATAGCCAGTTGGGCTACTTCCTTTCCATCCCCGAAGATCCCAAACTTGGCTTTACCGGTAAGAACTTCCTTGCGGCCTAAAAGACTGGCCTGACGACTCTCAAAAGCAATTTTATAATCGTTTATTATAATGCTTTTAAAGGCCTCAAAGCTCAATTCCTCCTGAACCGGCAAATCGTTCTCTATAACCTGAGTTCCTTTCATAGTATAGCTTGGTGCCTCAAAAATAACAAAAGACGGGATGAAATAATCATCTGCAAGCAAAATAATAGTTCGCTGTATCCATCACATACCAAATATTAAATTATACCGCTTGCTAATTAAGTGATTTCCCGCTTGTTGGAATGATTTTTGAAATATGTAAATTAGTTTATATTTGTTTAAACTAAATCATATCATGAAACAATTATTTAAATTATGTGCAGTAGTTATGGGCTTCATAAGTATTACTGCCATGCAGACAGATAACAAAGCTGATTTTAAGTTTGAGAAAGAAACACACGATTTTGGAAAAATCCCCCAGGGAAAACCGGTAAGTATTGATTTCGTATTCACGAATGCCGGTGAAGAACCTTTAATTATTTCGAACGTCGAATCTACCTGCGGATGTACGGTTCCTAAATACACCACCGCCCCAGTTTTGAAAGGTGCAAAGGGAACAATTACTGTTACTTTTAATGCTGCAGCGATACAGCCGGGTTTTACGAAAGCGGTGACTATAAAATCCAACGCCCGGACCCCGGTCAAGGTGCTTTACATCAAAGGCGAAGTTATTGCTTCGAGCTCAAAATAAAATTTCGATTTATTTATCATGAAAACCTCTCCTATCCGGAGAGGTTTTTTATTTTTGCAGCATGCCGGAAATCTCAAGGAAAGGGAGGCAAATGCCCGCCTCCCCTATTCGTAAGCTTACCCCTTTTGCTGATAAAGCAAAGCATGATGGTAAAAAAGTATATCATTTAAATATCGGACAGCCTGATATCGAAACTCCGGAAGGCATGTTAAATGCTATTAAGGATATTGATTTTAGAGTATGGGCTTATACCCCATCCGAAGGTACGCTGACCTATCGCACCAAGTTAACGGAGTATTACAATAAGCTGCATTATCATATCGGTCCGGGGCAGATTCTGGTAACAGTTGGCGGGTCGGAGGCGATAACGATTGCCATGCAAGCCTGCGTTAATGAAGGGGATGAGATTATAATCCCCGAGCCTTTCTACGCTAATTATAATGGCTTCGCATGTATGAGCAATGTGGTCGTCAGACCTATTCTTTCATTTATTGAAAATGGATTTGCCTTGCCTGCGATCAGCGAGTTTGAGAAGCTGATCTCACCAAAAACGAAAGCCATCATCATCTGCAATCCTAATAATCCTACTGGTTATTTATATTCCAGGGAGGAACTCGAGGCCTTGAAAGTGCTTTGTTTAAAATACGATCTCTTCCTTTTTTCTGATGAAGCTTATCGTGAATTCTGTTATGATGGAAGGGAATTTATCTCGCCGATGCACCTGGAAGGGCTTGAAGAGCATGTGGTCGTCTTAGATACTGTTTCCAAGCGATATAGTGCCTGCGGAGCCCGTTTGGGATGCCTGATCACCAAAAATAAGGATGTTATCGCCGCAGGACTAAAATTTGCTCAGGCAAGATTGAGCCCGGGGATGGTGGAGCAGATTGCTGCTACTGCTGCTGTTGACACACCGGACAGCTATTTTGAAAAGGTAAACAAGGAATATACGCTGCGTCGGGACACTCTTGTAAAGCGACTGAATAGTATTGAGGGCGTTTTCTGCCCGAACCCAGGGGGTGCATTCTACGTCGTGGCGAAGTTCCCTATAGACAATGCGGACAAATTTTGCCAATGGATACTGGAAGATTTTGAACATGACAATCAGACAGTGATGATGGCTCCTGCTACCGGATTTTACAGCTCTGAAGGCGCTGGATCTAATGAAGTTCGTTTGGCATATGTTTTGAATATTGAAGATCTGGAAAGGGCTATGGATTGCCTCGAAATGGCTTTAAAGGTTTATCCGGGCCGTACGAGCTGATTTTAAGCAAAGATATCATGGTTATTGCGTATCTTTGTATAATACTTTGCCACTTATACCGGGGCCGACCGGAATTGACAGGATGGAGATAGGTATGTAAGCATGCAGCGCGTTGTGAGACTAGCGCTTAAATCTGAACTCTCAAACCACAATTGGCGAAAATAACTACGCCTTAGCTGCTTAATTTAGAATTAAGTAAGCTTTTGTTCCGTCAGGTTCTGTTCTGTAATCTGACATCAGGGGCATCGAAAAACAGGACTGGCCAGGATTTAATGATGTGATAATCCGGCGAGACAAGACATCTACGGAAGAAGGTACAGGTGAGCGGTTGACCTTCCCCTTCCCGACAATTAAACAACAGCTAAGCACGTAGAAAGCATAATTTGTCCCATGTTTGGACGAGAGTTCGAATCTCTCCGGCTCCACAATTTACTTGTAAAACACCCTGTAAATCAATTATTTACGGGGTATTTTATTTCGAAGGGGACAAGTCAGGGGACATCCGTTTATATATCCTGTCCGTTAATTAATTCCTCGATTTCGTCTATTATAATGGATTCTAAAACCTTACTCTTTACACCAAATGAATATAATTTTTCAATAGCGTCCTAAACGCTGAAAAAGAAAGGGAGTTTTTTAACTCAAAGTTTAG
>JBBJNR010000120.1:0-6131 GCA_037719315.1 Daejeonella sp. | reverse complement strand
GCCAAACCACCCTTTACATATAAAATGATTATTAGTCAATAGCCTAATTCAATAATATCAAATTCAGATGCCTTTTCCATCAGGTTGCAGATATGAAGACATTCTATGACCTTCGCATCCTGTTCCTGTTCTTCCTCATAGCCGGCCTGGACCACCGAATCAAGCTTTCCGGCTGTCAGCGAATCCCCCGTCGCAAAAAGAGTGACATCCAGCCCGGACTCGACCAGTCCTTCCGTAATATTGGAAGCCATTTGTTCCCAGGGACCGTAATGCCTGGGAGGGGTGCGCCATGCAACTGGCGACAGCACAGCAATCTTCATCAGGCAACCTCAGAATCTGCTTTTATTGGTATAATTTTTATTTTTTTTTCATCCCCGTAAACAGATTCAAGCTCGAGGCCTTTAAGAACCAGAAGATGAGAGATCAGGTAAGCCAGCGTACTTTCAGCGCCCTGGTTTCTGTTCAAGCCTCCCGGCTGTAACCCATCGCAGCACCCTTTTGTTTCATGGTCGTAAAGTGGAAGCCGCAGGGTATTTTCTCCGAGGAACCACTGATAGCACAGGTACATCTTGCTAAGGAATTGTTTATCGCCGGTAACATCATAAGCCTTGAAATACATCAATACCATGGCCATACTTTCAATTGCCTGCTGGTCAAATATAGCCATATTACCATTTCTATAGTACCAGCCGTCACTGCCTATCGGGCTTAAATACCCCTTGCTTAGTGTAAGGCTGTCCAAAAACTCAATTGATTCTAAAGCAACTTCCATTGCGCTCTCGTCACCAGTAACTTCAGAATAATGCAATAAGGCGAGTGGGATGATCGCATTATCATAACTTAGCTTATCTTCAAACCAATGCCATTTCTCCCCCTTATGGAATTTATAGGCTTTCATCAGCGGAGCGGTTAATTCTTTAAGCTGGGCAATTAACCCTTCATTATACGGATGAACCTTCAGGTAATGAGACAAGCCTATAACTGTATTCGCGATTCCTCTTAAATGGTGTAACGCTTTAAAGTGTGGGATAGATTTCTGGAAAAGTTCTTCCGCAAATTCTCGGTAAGAATTGTTGGGAGCAGAATTTATGAGATAGCCCAGCGCCCAGATCGTTCTTCCGAAGGAATCTTCAGAGCCTACATCGTCTAAATATTCACGCCGGAAGCTCAGAAAATTCCTGAAATTTCCATCGTCCTGCTGCATGTATTGAATGTAGCTCAGGTAAATCGGGAGAAGATCAAGAGCTTCTTTACTTTTATTTTGCTGATAGGCCATTAAGGCCATTATAAGGGCACGGGCGTTATCGTCAAGACAATAGCCCTCCTTAAGATTTGGAATGCCATATTTGGCATGCTGGACGATTCCTGTATCGTCAGTCAGCCGTTTTATGTGAGTCAGATTAAAATCCGGTATAATTTCCGGATCAATGATGTGCCTGTTCTGGTTTTTCAAAGATTGGGGCTGAGAAGCGGCCTGGCGAAGCAGTTCTGTATATTCCATGCCGATTGCAGGCCATCTCAGGTTAAGTCCGTATTCGTAAGCATTTTCTTTCAGCTCTGCTAATTTTTCGGGATGGTCCAGAAGATCATTTACAGATTCGGCAAGGCTTTCAAAATCTTTAAAGTCGAAAAGCCGTCCGCGTTTGTTCTCTAACAATTCCTGCGCGTGCCAGTATGGGGTGGATAGTATAGCCGCGCCCGATCCAACAGCGTATGACAGCGTTCCGCTGGTAATCTGCGCCTCGTTGAGGTATGGGGTTATGTAGATATCGCACGCGGTCAGGTAATTGTGCAGTTCGTTTTCACATACGAACTGGTTTATAAACGTAAGATGCTTGTCAACGCCCAACTGAGCAGCCAATTTTTTTAAGCTATCCCGGTATTCCTCACCTGAATTTTTCCGTACACCGGGGTGGGTATTCCCCAGAACAACGTACATTACATCCGGGTGGTTAACCACTATTTTAGGTAAGGCGCGTATAACAGTTTCTAGCCCTTTATTGCGGCTGATCAGTCCGAATGTAAATAAAACCGTTCTGTTTTTGAACGCCGGTAAATTTTTAACCGGATTATTTTCAACAATTTCCAGGTCCGGAACTCCGTGCTCTATCCGCTGAATTTTATCTTCCGGGATCTGGTAAATATCTGTCAGGAATTCGACGGCACGTTTACTCATGACAACGATTTTTGCAGATTGATTAGCTATTTCCCGGATGATGATTTGCTGAAGAAATGTTGGATCTTTAAGTACAGTATGCAGAATAGTAATAAGCGGTTTTTTAAGACGGTTGATGAGGGGAAGAACATAAACACCACTTTCACCACCATAAATACCAAACTCATGTTCTAAAATGCAAGCATCCGCATCGCTGTTGTTGATAAACTCGGCGGCTTTAATATAATCCTCCTGGTGTTCCTGCCTGATCTTAAATTTAACCTCTTTAGGATAATCATATTCATCCAGATCATCCGAATCGTTCATAGCCACCACGAATCCATTTAAAGAACCGTCCGGCCTAGCAGCATTTATCGCCCTGACCAGGTTATAATTAAAGGTTGCAATTCCACATTCGCGGGGCGTGTAGGATGAAAGATAGGCGATTTTCATGGGCTTATAGTTTTGATGTTTAGGGCAACGAGTGCTTTCAAACGCTCATACCAATAACGTTTTTGCTTGCTCTAAGCAAACACTAACTCATCTGGTATTAAGAAAATGGCATTTATGCTTTATTAACAATTCTTTAAGCAAAATTTATTCCATTGTTTAGTTAGATTCAGGACGATCCAAACATATTGTGCTGTAAAACCAGGGATAAAGATTAATAATACACGATAAATCATGGTTTTAAAGCAGTAAACGACTAATTGTATATTTCGGGTCAATTCTTTTTACATTTATAGTGATATTTAATATTGGTTAAATATCCTTAATTTAAAAGCAATGAAATATTTACGTTTAGTTTGTTATACACTTTTTTTAGTTGTTCTATCCGGGGCACAGCTTGCAAAGCCTGTAACAGTTATACTCTTTGGCGATTCGATCACCCAGGCAGGAGTAAGGCCGGGAGGCTATATTACCATGATGCAGGAAGCAGCAGGAACGGGATACGAAATGAGTGGGGCTGGTATCGGCGGAAACATCTGCGCAAAGCATTTTTGGAATATAATTTAGCAAACAATAAGGATAATAAGGAATCAGGCATACTTACAACCGACAGGGTTCACCTGAATGCTGCGGGAAATAAGCTGGTTGCCGACCTGATGATGAAGACCTTAAAGAGTAAATAAGCAGACCAGCTTATATCCAGCCCGCTTATTGAAATTACCTTCTTTTATTTCCAAAATATCTTTTAGTAGTACTTTTAGGCCCCGAATGCCCTGATTGGTCAGGTTTCTGCCCGGACTTACCTTTTTTCTTTGTGGACTGAGATAATAGGTGGGCCGCCCCGCGCATATGGTATGGCTGCTCTTCAACAACGGGTATTGACCGCGATATCAGCTTCTCAATATCTTTCAGATACTCCATCTCTTCTTCATCGCAAAAGGAAAGTGCAATGCCACTTGAACCTGCGCGCCCGGTTCTTCCGATGCGGTGTACGTAGGTCTCAGGTACGTTTGGAAGTTCATAATTGATTACGTGAGAAAGCTCTTCGATATCAATTCCCCGCGCAGCAATATCCGTTGCAACTAATGCCTTTAGTTGTCCGCTCTTAAAGCTCGATAGCGCTTTTTGCCTGGCATTTTGGGATTTATTGCCGTGAATTGCCTCAGTTTTAATTCCGGCTTTAACCAGGTCTTTAACTATTTTATCAGCGCCGTGTTTGGTGCGGGTAAAGATCAGGGCAGACTTTAACGCTTTATCATTCAATAAATGAATAAGCAATTTCTTCTTATCTCCTTTTTCAACAAAAAACAGAGACTGATCGATGGTATCAGCAGTACTTGAAACAGGTGTAACCTCTACCTTTTCAGGATCCACCAGAATGGTATTAGCCAGTTTTTGTATTTCCGGGGGCATCGTAGCCGAGAAGAAAAGTGTCTGCCGCTTTTGGGGTATTTTTGTAATGATCTTTTTTACATCATTAATAAAACCCATGTCCAGCATCCTGTCTGCTTCATCCAGCACAAATATCTTCAAGTGATGCAGATGCACGAATTTCTGATTGATCAGGTCAAGAAGTCTGCCCGGCGTTGCGATCAGTATGTCTATTCCGTTTTTTAATGCCGAAACCTGCGATCCTTGGGAAACACCCCCAAAAATAACGGTGTGTTTCATGCCCGTATGACGACCGTATGCTGCAAAGCTTTCGCCTATTTGTATGGCAAGCTCGCGTGTCGGGGTCAAAATAAGACATTTTATAGCCCTCGGGCCTTTATCGTATATTTTCCCTCCCTCCAATATTTGCAGTATAGGAATAGCAAAAGCAGCCGTTTTTCCGGTGCCGGTTTGAGCACATCCCAAAAGGTCTTTGCGTTCAAGTATGATGGGTATAGATTGCTCCTGGATAGGGGTAGGGATAGTGTAACCTTCTGTTTTTAAAGCCCTGAGAATAGGCTCTATTAAATTTAAATTTTCGAATGACATGTATTGATTTTATATTGCTGCTAAAATTGCCGGCAATTGATTTTGCGGCAAAGGTACGGGTTTAATGTGAGAAATAAAGATGTTGAGATCGAAGGTCTAACGTCCGAGTTATAGGGGATTTTGAATAATCAATAGAAAATAAAAGGTCAAAAATATTAGAATATCGCTTTAGTCGCTAGAAAACTCAATCGCTTCAACAATTACCTTACATGCTTTCCTAATTTCCACCTCGCTAACTATTAATGGCGGCGCTATTCGCAAAGCGGTATCGCAATGTAAAAACCAGTCAATAATGATCCCATTCTCCATACAGCGCTTGCTAATAATTTCAACCTGCTCAAAGGTGTCAAGCTGGATGCTAAGCATTAAGCCTTTGCCTCTTATTTCCCTGATCTGAGGATGTTTGAGACATGTCCTGAATAACATCTCTTTAGCGGCAACCTCATCCATGAGCTTTTCATTCACAATCACATTCAGAGTGGCCAGGCCAGCTGCACAGCTTACAGGATGCCCGCCAAACGTTGTAATATGGCCCAGGATGGGATTTTCTTTCAAAACACCCATCACCTTGCCCGATGATATAAAAGCTCCTACAGGCATTCCCCCGCCCATTCCTTTGGCAAGTAGTACGATATCAGGGATGATATTGAAATGTTCAAATCCAAACAGGGTGCCCGTCCGCCCAAAACCAGTCTGGATCTCGTCCAGAATCAATAAGGCTCCGGTCTCATCACAGCGTTTTCTCAGTTTTAGCATATAATCTGTATCCGGCACCCGTATACCTGCTTCACCCTGAATAGTTTCCAGGATCACAGCGGCGGTTTCAGAACAGATCTGATCCAGATCGGCAGGATCATTAAATTCTATAAAATTAATCCCCGGAAGGAGGGGACGGTAAGCTTGTTTGTAATATTCGTTACCCATGACGCTTAGCGCACCCTGGGTACTTCCATGATATGAGTTGTTACAGGCGATGATTCCGGATCTGCCGGTATATCGCTTGGCTAATTTCATTGCGCCCTCGGTCGCTTCAGCGCCGGAATTAACAAAATAAACTGAGCTTAATGATGGGGGTAATAGTGAGACAAGCTTCTCCGCAAATTTAACCTGGGGGGATTGAATGTATTCCCCGTAAACGGTTAGATGAAGATATTTATCAACCTGGTCTTTAATTGCTTTCACTACCTCCGGATGCCTGTGCCCGGTATTGCTTACGGCAAAACCTGATACCAGGTCCATATATTGCTTTTCCTCGCGATCATAAAGGTACATCCCTTCGGCCCGCTCAATTTCTAGTAATCGGGGAAAAGAAGAAGTCTGTGCAGTATTCAGGAGGAAAAGCTGGCGGGTGCTAAGCATTTGTAAAAGTAATAAAAAGAGTTGCGAGTTCTGGTGTCGGGTTAAATCAGGGAATAGAAAAAACCCCTCGTTTTTATTTTGTAAAACCAAATTATTATCAACACGCCAAAAGAAAGCCCTCCTATATCCTTGCCTCTGTTGCCTGGAAGGGCAAATTGTTATTCACTGTTTTTGTTGTTTTCAGCGG
>JBBJNR010000119.1:0-6179 GCA_037719315.1 Daejeonella sp. | reverse complement strand
TTTCAAGTCCCTCGTTCAATTTCGTTTCCGGATGGTATTTAAGCAGTTTTTTAGCTTTGCTTATATCCGCATAAGTCTGAGGCACATCACCCGGTTGTTCGGGCTGGCGGTCTATAATCGCTTTTTTATCACACGTGCGTTCTATGGCACAGATCAGATCGCTTAACGTTACTGTCAGATGGTTACCCAGGTTAATTATTTCGAAATCTGAGCCCTCATAGCTTATCGCCCCCTCAATACCTTTCACGGTATCCTCAACAAAAGTATAATCCCTTCTTGTCGAACCATCTCCAAAGACGGGAATAGGCTTTCCGTTGATAATTGATCGGAAGAACTTGTGTATGGCAAGATCCGGCCGCTGCCTTGGGCCATAAACGGTAAAAAATCGCAGGGCCAGGAAGCGGATACCATATAATTGACTATAGACATGTCCCAGCATTTCACACGATAACTTGGTTGACGCATACGGGCTTATTGGCATGAGCTTATCGTCTTCCGACCATGGAACCTGTTCGTTGATGCCATAGACACTGCTTGATGAGGCAAACACAAATTGCCTGATGTCACGCTGCCGGGCAAACTCAAGAAGATTCTGGGTTCCGCCAACATTTACATTCTGATAGCTTATGGGATCCAGAATACTTGGCCGGACCCCGGCTTTCGCTGCAAGGTGTACGATGACATCTATTTCATTGAGTGCAGTCAGGTCCGACATCTTTGTTACATCCCCTTCCACGAAACTAAAACCGGAAAGAGACATGAATGGCCTGATATTTTTTTCCTTCTGCTCCCTGGAATAAAAATCATCAAAATTATCCAGGCCAATAATAATATAGTTTCCGTTCCGCAGTAAACTGCTGACCAGGTTACTCCCTATAAAACCCGCTGCACCAGTGATTAAAATTCGCTTCTTCATAAATTTGCTGGCCTTAAAACTACAAAATTATCCTTGTTATCGGGGCAAAAAGGCGTGGAGGGAAAGCAACAGGATAAAAAAATCCTTAACTTTATATGATCTAACCTGAAAGCAATATATGATCCATTTTAATGATTTTAACAACCCACAGGTTAAAAAATTACCCATTCACCTCAGGCAATTTATTGTTGAGCAGAATTATGGGCATTATACACCGGTAGATCATGCTGTATGGCGATATGTGATGCGTCAAAATTATAGTTATCTTAAAGACATCGCCTATTATCCCTACATTCCGGGACTTGAAGCCGCAGGGCTGAGCATAGAAAAGGTCCCTGATTTGCAGGAAATGAATAACGCGCTGAAAAAGATTGGCTGGGGTGCTGTTACGGTAGATGGCTTTATCCCACCCTCTGCATTTATGGAATATCAATCGCATAGGGTTTTGGTGATTGCGGCAGATATAAGACAGCTTCATCATATTGAGTATACCCCTGCTCCGGATATTATTCACGAATCTGCAGGGCACGCCCCCATCATTGCTGACAAAGACTACCATGAGTATCTAAGCTATTTTGGCTCCATTGGCGCGAAGGCAATGTTTTCTTCAAAAGATTTTGAACTCTACGAGGCTATTCGTGAGCTTTCTATATTAAAAGAAATGCATGATACTGATAACCGGCTGCTAAGAAGGGCCGAGAAAAAAGTAGATTCCTGCCAGAAGAATCTCGGTGAGCCCTCTGAAATGGCCTTGTTAAGCCGCCTACATTGGTGGACGGTTGAATATGGTTTGATAGGAACCCTTGAGGAACCTAAAATATACGGCGCGGGTTTGCTTTCTTCCATCGGGGAAAGCACCAGCTGCATGGATCCCAGAATAACCAAGCATTGGTATACACAGGATGCTGTAAATTATCCGTTCGATATTACAAAGCCACAACCCCAGTTATTTGTAACCCCCGATTTTCAGAATTTGATCAATGTTCTCGAACAGTTTGCGGATACGATGGGATTTAGACGGGGTGGTTCAGAAAGTATTTTGAAAGCAATTGAATGTAAGAATGTTTGTACGGCGGTGTACAGCTCAGGACTACAGGTTACTGGCGTATTCACAGATATTGGGATGGGGCCGGATGATGAACTGCAATTTATCAGGACCACAGGACCGAGCGCCTTATTCTACGACAATAAACAATTACAAGGGCATGGTAAAGCATACCATAGCTCCGGTTTTTCATCTCCGGTTGGGCGCCTCCAAAACTTCTCAAAAGCCCTTGAAAATGCTTCCCTAAGTGATCTGGATAGTTTGGGGATAGTGATTAGTAAAAGAGCAGAGCTGAATTTTGAAAGTGGTTTGGTTGTGAGGGGAAATGTGGGGCGAATTGATACGAAAAACTCAAAAGTGATCCTTATTACTTTCTCTGAGTGTACTGTAACGGATAACGAGGGGAACGTGTATTTTAAGCCGGAATGGGGTATGTATGACATGGCTGTGGGAGAGAATATCATCTCCGTATATTGCGGCGCTGCCGACAAGAGTTCGTTTGAGGAAATAGCAGCGGTTTCCAAAACGGTCACGCATCAGCCTGAGTATGATGTGCAAACAAAAAAGTATCATAGCCTTTTTCAGAAGGTCCGCGATAGCCGTGAGACCCATTTTTACGAAGATTTAACCATGATATGGGAAGAGATCAAAAAAGATTTCCGGGAAGATTGGCTCTGCTCGATGGAAATTTTGGAGATTCTGGATCAGGAACTGATCTACAAAGACACGGCCAGGGACATAAGGATCTACCTGGAGATGAAAGCATCCGCAGAACCTTCTTTAACTAAACTGATCAGTGACGGGTTTTACCTTATTAAAAACCCGGTAAGCCAGCTAGCAAACTAGAACGATGAATATTTTAATCACAGGTGCAAGTAGTGGGGTGGGATTTGAATCTGTACTGGAACTAACTGCAGCCGGATCACATAAAGTGGTGGCCCTTGCCCGCTCGGAAGATAAGTTAGGTAAGCTGCAGGAAATCGCCCTGGCATTGAACCCGGAATGTGTTTTGTACAGCGCGAAATTTGACATTGTCCATGATGATTATGAAACCGGTCTTATTCCCTTTCTGAAAGATCGTGTGGGCACTATAGATGTTTTGATCAATAACGCCGGATCGTTGATCAATAAACCATTTATGGAATTATCACAGTTGGATTTTGCCGAAATGCTGCAGAATAATTTGCTGGGACATATTAAAATGATTCAGAATATTGTGCCCCTTATGCCTCCTAAAAGTCACATTGTCAATATAGGAAGTATGGGTGGATTCCAGGGAAGTGAGAAATTCCTGGGACTTTCCGGATATTCTGCCAGTAAAGGTGCCTTGCATATCCTTACAGAATGTTTGGCTTCAGAACTTGCCGATAAAGAGATCAGCGTAAACTGCCTCGCCCTGGGCTCAGCCCAGACAGAGATGCTGGAAAAAGCTTTTCCTGATTACCAGTCGCCGGTAATGGCTTTTGAAATGGGTAAATTTATTGCTGATTTTGCGTTGACGGGCAATAAATTCTTTAACGGAAAAATTATACCTGTTGCTCACACCAGACCTTAGGCTATGGAAGTGAAAAGAGAATTTTATTGGATCGCAGCAACTGTATTCCTTCTTGCCTGTCAGAGTGAACCCTCCAGAACAGTTGAATCAGTGCCTGAAGTCGTAAAAACCAAAGACCAGACCAAAACACTCGTTGTTCCCTGGAATGTTGGAGTGAATGACAGCACCGATATGATGGAGATCAGAAAAGATCCTGCATCTGATATGACTAATCTGGGTCCCAAAGATATTATTGATGCATTAAATCTAAAACATCCGCAAATAAAATTATCCTGGGTGCAGCAAACAGGAACCAAGGCCTTTATTAAAATCGATGACGCCTCGTATCTTACTCAGAGGTCGGGCACACAGGGAGCTCAAGCTTACCTGGCAGAGGTTACTTATTCACTTACTGAACTCAAGGGAATTTCAGCGGTTGATTTTAGCTTCGAGGAGGGCGACCATGCTGTGCCTGGAACTTATACGCGAGACGATTTTGTAAATTTCAATTAGTTTCCGGGTTGCGATCCTTTACTTTACAGGATTTAATCGCAGGGCTTTCCTGCAATAAAAGGGCAGAAGATGTCCCTCTGCCCTCTTATCTGACTTACTCCTGCTTTTTGCCAAGCATGAGCACCTCGCTGACCAGTATTTCGGTGACGTACTTTTTAGCACCTTCTTTGTCGGTGTAAGAACGACTGGTTAGTTTACCCTCAACGCTAACTTCAGAGCCTTTGTGAAGGTAATTCTCAGCTACAGTAGCTAAGCCATCCCACATGATCAGGTTGTGCCACTGGGTCTCTTCAATCTTTTCGCCCTTATCATTTCTGTAGGAATCATTTGTGGCGATAGACACTTTTGCCAGCTTCTTTTTCTCTCCGATTGCTTTGATCTCCGGATCTGCGCCCAGGAATCCTGTGAGACGCACACTGTTTCTTAAATTACTCATGGTTTTACATTTAATTTACTCTTTAACGAGCGCTGACCGGTCATCGGCAGCGACAGAACAAAAATGATAACAGGAGATGGATTTAACCGTAAAATAAACGGATATACACGTTTATATCCGTTTGCATACAATTATAGTAGATTCACACTCTACGATATCGAAATGGAACGAGCATGTTTAGATTGCGGTACATTACTAAGAGGGCGTGCCGATAAAAAATTTTGTGATGATCAATGCCGCAGTAGTTATAATAATCAACTAAAAGCGGGATCTGCTTCAGCTATACGACCTGTGAACGCAATTCTCAGGAAAAACCATTCTATTCTGACGAGGCTGTGCATCGGCAATAAAATCAAATTAAGGAGAGATGATCTGTTACGTTATGGTTTTGACCTGACTTATCATACCCATCTATATAATACCCAGACCGGGAATACCTATTATTTCTGTTATGATTATGGGTATATGAGATTGGACGGGGAGGTGTTTTTGGTGGTTAAAAGAAAGGATAAATTATGAATAATGGAAATTCAGGAACTAGTAGTGCTACCTGGCGAGCGATGGTTATTAAACACCGGGGGCATAATCGCATTGCAGTACATTTTGAAAGAACGGATGATCTTGTCAGGCGCTTCAGAAAACTCAACGGAGCCAAATGGAGCACTGAACTTGCTACATGGCATTTACCTGATAGTGAAGAGAATCGAATCCGGTTTAAAATTGAAATTGAAACAGACAAGCTGCAGGGTAAAAGAGAACACATAACTACTTTTTTGCTTTGGTTACGCTCCCGGAGATATAGCGAGAATACGATCAAAACATACATTAATGCTTTAAAAACTTTTCTGGCTTTTTACAACAATAAAACAATTAGTGAAATCACGAACAATGACGTCATCCTGTTTAACAATAACTTCCTGTTAAAGAATGGGCTATCATCCTCTTACCAAAATCAGGTTGTGAATGCAATCAAATTATTTTTCAATACCCAATCGGATATTCGAATAAATGCTGATCTTATCCACAGACCCAAGAGGGAGAAATTGCTGCCAAACGTGCTTAGTAAAGAGGAGATTAAGGCAATACTAAACGCACCGCGAAATATAAAACATAAAGCTATGCTTTGCCTCATCTATAGCTGTGGTTTGAGAAGATCAGAACTTTTAAACCTGAAGGCACAACACGTTGATTCGAAAAGAAAATTATTAATTATAAAACAATCGAAAGGTAAAAAGGATCGGGTTGTACCGCTATCAGAAAAGATAATTATACAATTGCAGGAATATTACAGGTTGTATCGACCTAATATTTGGCTCTTTGAGGGTCAGAATGCAGGGGATCAATACAGTGAAAAAAGTTTATCTAACGTATTAAGTCAATCAGTGTTAAAAGCTAAAATCCAAAAACCAGTAACACTACATTGGTTGCGACATAGTTATGCAACCCATCTGCTGGAAAACGGAACTGACTTAAGATATATACAAGAAATTCTTGGTCATAACAGTAGCAAAACTACAGAGATCTATACCCATGTTAGCACCAAGAGCCTCCAAAACATTAAAAGTCCATTCGATGACCTTGATATTTAAATAAAATATTACTTTTAATAAAGGATAATAAAGTTACAGCAAGTCGCCCAATTCGGGTGGGTTTGTCTGACGTTATGGGATATATAAACAAGTTATAGCGCATACCAACAAAATCTCATCCTAAATAAAATTCTCCCCCATCTTGC
>JBBJNR010000002.1:0-109480 GCA_037719315.1 Daejeonella sp. | reverse complement strand
ATGAAGTATGTTAATATCACTGAAACCAATAATCCATTTAGGATTTTCACTGAACCTGGAGAAATCGAGCCTGTCAATGATGCGGATAGTTCCATAGCCCCCTCTTGCCGCAAATACAGCTTTTACAGATTGATCATCTAAAAAGCGCTGAAAATCGGCAGTACGTACCTCATCCGTACCAGCAAATTGATTCCAGGAGGCAGATACCGTGTCTCCAAGAATTACATTAAGTCCCCAGGATTCGAGTAAACGAACAGCGTCGTCTATCGGGCCAGGAAGCTTTTTGGCGGGACATGTTATTGCAACAGTGTCGCCCTTTTTTAAATATGGCGGTGCTATCAATGTAAAGTAGTTAATGCCTGGATGGTGTTCACAAATTAACAAAATACCATATCAACTCATTGTAAAATTGCAACTTTTAGTGTGGGGTTAAATTTGGGGATGAAGAAATTCCTTTCTCTTAATAGCTCCCCGTTTTAATACATTGATTGATGCGATCGGATCATCCCGTATTCTGGCTGTTCGTTCAGAACCTAAGCTAGCAATATCTGTAATTCAGTTCAATAATGCGTGTGATACATCACGAAAACACTGGTAATGAGATAATTATATTTATAAAATCTGAAACAAATAAAGATGGTTATCGTATAATCTTCTAAAATAAAACGATATGTGGATGCTTAATTTTTAAACGGTATAAAATCACTTACTTAAATTGAAAAAAATGAAAAAAAATCACCTAACCTATCTTCTTTTTGTAATACTCCTACTAGGCTCATGCAAAAAATTAGAAACTCATTCGGGAGATCCGATGGAATTGACAGGAAGTAACAAATCAAAAGGAGGTAGCAAAATTTTCGGAATCCCTACTTATCCATTGAATTGGGAAAACATTGACTATATGCCAACTCCTTCAGGCGCACCATCTATACTCGTGCCTTGGGCATCGGGTTCGAGCAGACAATTTACGGTCGAGATCGCAAATGATTACAAAAGTGTGGATGGTTGGGTATTGGTATATAATACTTTTAATACAAGTACTCAACAGGACAAACTTTACTTTATTTTATATAATAAATATCGTGGCCTTTTGCGGATGTATTATTATTTACCGAATACAACCAACCTGATTCAATCTTCAAATATTGTTCACAAATTAGGTACTGAAGGGTCATATTCTTCATCATCGCCAATTATGAATTTCGCGGGTTCGGAAGTAGTGGATTTTAGTAATAACACTAATTTTGCTTCGACACTGGAACAGTGGCAAATTGCACCGGCAACATGGTATGCATTCGAATATGAGCTTGCGTACGATCCAAATCTTTCAACTCAAAATTTTGGCACGCTCAATTTTATTTGGCCCATTACTGCAAACCAAATTACGCAAGTGCAAATTAATGGAAATATTGACGGGACTTTAAAAGGAAATATTTCTCTGCCTGGGACAGATTTGACCGTTAATCCAACTATTAGCGTTATAACGGGCGGCCAAATAAATATTAAAGGTGACAGTGATGTCGAAAAGGGCAAAACATCCTTTGGAACTCAACTTTATAACACTTTAAAGGGACTGGTAACGAAGAATCTTACTAATATAGCTGGTGGCTTCATCGAGAAGATATTTAGCGGAATTTTCGGTGGAAAAACAAATTCGAATAGCGATAACGTCAACCTCAAAATAAACGCCACTATTAGCTTTAATGGATCTTTATCAAGTAATTTTTTACTAAACTCAAACGCGTTAAGTGTTCCCGGATATGACCAAACAAACACCTCTGGTTTTACCCCGGATTACAATAATGTTTTAGGCGTTTTTTATGTTGCAAATAAACCAACGATAACCGAAACGGTCCATTCTATACCACAGACAGACCCTTATGGAAATTCGATCCCCCCAAAGACACAGGTTGTATATGCGGTCAAATTACCTACTGTGAATTTGATATTTAATCCCCTAGTACAGGGAATAGCAAATATTGAGAATATTACATATCAGGTCATTACTCAAAATACCGGTATTCTCGGAGTTGGTAGTGTAGAAAATATAGGGAATAATAATTATGTAGTAGGCACTATGGTAGGAATTGAAGATAACACCGTAGATGTTGTAGGTGTTAGGGTTGCCTTTGATGTTGTTCCTATAAGCGGGAGTACTAAATCCGTAATTACCAAAACATTTGCTGTAAATAAAGAGACCCTCTATGTGACAAATCCCCAGGGACAATACGAATGGTAATGTACGGGCGTGGATAAAAGCTCTTATGCCATAAATTGATTCAGAATAATATACTACCACAAAGGGATCCGGGTGTTAGCCCGGATTCCTTTGTGTAAAATTTCTGTCATACGCGCGCGAGCCAGAACGGGCAGTTATATGCTTTTACGCCTTTTACCAGGCATCACTAATTATGCGATTACTAAATTAGGACATTAGCGCTTATCTTTGCAGACTAATTAAACGAGCCAGAAACGCTAATATTCAGAACTTGGAACAGAAATATAAAAGATACACCGTTACAGCAGCACTTCCTTATACTAATGGCCCCGTACATATCGGCCACCTTGCTGGTGTATATGTTCCCGCTGATATATATGTGAGATACCTTAGGTCATCCGGTCACGATGTAGTATTCATTTGCGGGTCTGATGAACATGGGGTACCCATAACCCTGAAAGCAAGGAATGAAGGAATTACGCCGCAGGAAGTGGTAGATAAGTATCACAAAATTATCGGGGATTCTTTCCGGGATTTTGGTGTCTCCTTTAATATATACCATAGAACTTCGTCTCAGACCCATCATGATACGGCTTCAGATTTTTTCAAGAATCTCTATGATAAGGGCGTATTCACGGAAGAAGAAACCGAGCAGTATTTCGACGAAAAAGCAGGGCAGTTTTTAGCAGACAGGTACATTGTCGGAACCTGTCCCAATTGTGGCAACGAAAATGCCTATGGGGATCAGTGTGAAAAATGCGGCACCTCTTTAAGTCCAACCGAACTGATCAACCCTCATTCAACTTTATCCGGGGCTAAACCTGTTCTGAAGAAAACAACGAACTGGTTTCTACCATTAGATAAAATGCAGCCGCAAATTGAGGCATATATTGACTCGCATAAAGATTGGCGCCCCAATGTTTACGGGCAATGTAAATCATGGCTAAAAGGCGGTTTGCTGCCCAGAGCGATGACTCGTGATTTGGATTGGGGAGTAGACGTCCCGGTGAAGGGTGCTGATGGAAAAGTTTTATATGTTTGGTTCGATGCACCGATTGGATATATATCCGCTACAAAAGATCTCTGTGAACCCGCATTAAGCGTCAAAAAAAAATCTGATTACTATGTCAATGAGACATTAAAACCTTCCGGTTCCTGGGAGGAATACTGGCAGGATGAGGACACTAAGCTTGTTCATTTTATAGGCAAGGACAATATTGTTTTCCATTGTATCATCTTCCCTGCTATGCTGATGGCCCATGGGAAATTTAACCTTGCAGAAAATGTTCCGGCAAATGAGTTTTTAAACCTTGAAGGGGATAAGATTTCGACTTCCCGGAATTGGGCAGTATGGCTTCATGAGTATCTCAGCGATTTTCCGGACAAACAGGATGTTCTCCGGTATGCTTTAACCGCTACTGCCCCTGAAACTAAGGATAATGATTTCACCTGGAGGGACTTCCAGGCAAGAAATAACAATGAACTGGTTGCGATATTCGGGAATTTTATCAACCGGGTTCTTGTGCTGTCTCATAAATATTTTGAAGGTACGGTTATGTGGGGATCTGAATTAAGTGAAGGAGATCTTAAGGTTCTGGAAGAGCTGAAGCAGTATCCTTTGAAAGTATCCTCTTCAATCGAACAATATCGTTTTCGGGAGGCATTGTCAGAATTCATGAACCTGGCACGACTGGGGAATAAATATTTAGCGGACGAGGAGCCCTGGAAGATTATCAAGACAGACGAGGAGCGGGTTAAGACCATTTTAAATGTGGGCCTTCAGATAGCTGCTAACCTGGCTATCCTCGCCCAGCCATTTTTACCTTTTAGCTCAGATAAGCTTTTCAGGATGCTTAACCTGGCAACGCTGAACTGGGATCGTGCGGGAAAAACAGACCTGCTTGAACTAGGCCATCAGCTGAATGATGCGGAATTGCTTTTTGAAAAGATCGAAGATGATGCGATTGAAGCCCAAATAAAGAAATTGATGGATACAAAAATTGCGAATAACAAAACAGCAGCTATTCCTGCAGGAGCGAAGCCAAATATTAACTTTGATCAGTTTGCAGCAATGGATATACGGGTTGGAAAGATCCTGTCGGCTGAAAAAGTCGCGAAAACAAAAAAGCTTTTGAAGCTGCTGGTGAATACCGGGATAGATCAGCGCACCATTGTTTCCGGTATTGCAGAATATTTTGAACCTGATCATATCGTTGGAAAGCAGGTCTCCGTGCTTATCAACCTGGAACCACGTGAGATTAAAGGAATTTTATCTCAGGGAATGATTCTGATGGCAGAAAATTCGGATGGAAAGCTTAGTTTTGTAGTTCCTTCGGAAGAATTTATGAGTGGGAGTGAAATCAGGTAGATACTATCATTTTTTGAAAATCATAGGTCCCGTAGTTCAACGGATAGAATACCTGCCTGCCGGCAGGCAGGGAAGTTTCCTAAACTTGCAGAGTTTAGGATGATATAGTAAAAAAAAATATTGGTCCCGTAGTTCAACGGATAGAATAGAAGTTTCCTAAACTTTAGATATGAGTTCGATTCTCGTCGGGACCACAAAAATCAATATCAAAACATGATAGAAGCCTGCAAATCAAATGATTGCAGGTTTTTTTATTTCAGGTAAAACACAAAAAAACGCACCAAATCACAACAAAAAAGTGCGTAATTCGGTGAGTACCATAAGGCCGGGTTACTACTCACCAAAAACGTTATAAATTATTGACAGTCAACCTGTTCGATAATTGAACATCTTGATACAAACGGGTTGCAAGCATACATTTGTTTAACTTTTTAATGCTTGTTATCATGAAAACTAATTTCAGTCTGTTATTTTATTTAAAGAAACAAAAAGTTTACGTATCAGGGCCTATGCCTGTTTATATGCGTATTACGGTTAATGGAAAACGTGCAGAAGTATCTGCTGGCAGGGATTGCGAGCCTTCACGCTGGAATAACCAAGCCGGGCGAAGCATTGGCACCAAATCAGATGTGAGGGCTTTAAATGCTTATTTAGATAGCTTACAAGCTAAAGTCAATAACGCACATCAACAACTAATAGGTGCAGGTGAAAATATCAGCGCCGAAAGATTACGTAATCTATTTATTGGCCGTGCAGAAAAAAGCTATTGTGTAGTAGAGCTATTTAATGAGCATAATGATCAGGTAAAAGCATTAATTGGCAATGGCTTTGAAGCTAATACCCTTAAAAGCTACCGTAGTTCCGTTAAACACCTCGCTGCTTATGTGCAGCATCAATATGGCGTGGCAGATACGGACATCAATAATCTGAACCATGCATTTATTACCGGCTATGAATTTTACTTAAAAACGGTTTGTAAATGCAGCGGTGTTTCTGCTGCCAAATATGTTAAGCACCTTAAAAAGATTGTTAACCATTGCTTAGCCAACAAATGGTTATCCGATAACCCTTTTATTAATTACCAATCAAAGGCCAAAGCTAAAGAAAAGGAGTTTTTAACCGGGGAAGAATTGGAAGCAATAGCCATTAAGAAGCTGACTATTGACAGGTTGATACAAGTAAGGGATATATTTGTATTTTGCTGTTATACGGGCTTATGTTATGCCGATGTGCAAAAACTACAACGGCATCAAATAGCCAAAGGCGTTGACGGTGAACAATGGATATTTACAACAAGGCAAAAAACGGATACCACGTCAAGAATACCTTTATTGGCTATAGCCGTTGATATTGTAAAAAAATATGCCGATCACCCGCAATGTGTAAACAAGAACCTTGTTTTGCCGGTATTAAGCAATCAAAGGATGAACAGCTACCTAAAGGAGATCGCCGATGTTTGTGGTATTACCAAAGTGCTTACTTTCCACATGGCCCGGCATACTTTTGCTACTACGGTAACTTTATGTAATGGCGTGCCTATTGAAAGCGTTAGCAAAATGTTAGGCCATACCAATATTAAAACTACACAACATTATGCCAAAATACTCGATTTTAAAGTCGGGCAGGACATGGCTTTGTTAAGGCAGAAATTTGCTACTGAATAAACTAATCGCCAACTTGAGGTCGCAAATTGCGACCTCAAGTTATATCTATGCTCAATAATTTAAAAAACTTTAAAGAATCTTTAATATGACAGAAAAAGCACTTGTACCGGATGAAATTGTGATGAACAAAATATTCTACATCAGAAATCAAAAGGTAATGCTTGATGAAGACCTTGCTGAATTATACGGGGTTTCTACAAAACGGTTAAATGAGCAGGTGGCACGTAATGCAGACCGTTTTCCAGAAGATTTTATGTTTAGGCTGAATGAAGAGGAGTTTGCAGGTTTGAAGTCGCAATTTGCGACCTCAAGATGGGGCGGTCGTAGATACCCGCCCAATGCTTTTACAGAACATGGTGTATTAATGCTATCAAGCGTTTTAAACAGTAAACAAGCTATTCAAGTCAATATACAAGTGATGCGGATATTTACTCGCATCCGCCAAATGTTTATTGACAATACCGAAATTCGCTTAGAAGTAGAAAAAATAAAATCGAAGCTGGATAACCAGGACAAAAATATGGAGATCGTATTCCGCTACCTTGATGAATTGTTAGAGAAAAAAGAAGAACCTAAACCACGAAAAAGGATAGGTTATAAATCTGATGACCTATAAATAATATTTAAAAAACATTTTAATCGTATCCCTTATTCACCGCCACAGCGAAGATAGCCCACGCCGGGATAAACGTCAAGGGTATATAAACGGACAGATGTGTTTTGTTTTTTTATTGGCTTGTCCGCCCTTGACATTTCCCGGCTTTGCACTGTTGGTTGCTTATCGGTTGAATAAGGGATGATTTGTTCAATAGCATTGGCGTTTTTTTTGCCGGATGAATACCGTAAATTTTTAATATCCCAAACGCGGGAGCGGAGGGAGCAAGCGGAAGTTGGGCAGAGCCCTACTTTGCTTGCCGTTTGCGCTGCAAACGGGGTTTGGAATATACCCAAAGTATACTTTGCCCCCTCCACGATACTTTAAAGGCGGTTTTTAGTATACTTAGGTGTATACTTTAGGTCTTTCTTTATGGAATTTACTATTATATTGCATATGTTCTATTTTTTCTATAAATGATAGTTATAAATCTTATCATTATCTTTGAATAAGTTGTCCAATTAGTAATTATGAAGTAAAAATGGATACTCTAATCGACATCAAAAACTTTCGTTCTCTATCTGAGTTCAAGACCTTTAAACTTGACATTAAAGGTCTTTATGCTCTTCGAGTAAAGAATACTTCCATTTTACCATCTCTTTTTAAAAACGAATTAGTTTCGATGGAAACCACACTTATTTATATTGGTAAAGGAGAACGTACAATTTATGAAAGATTGCTTGAAGAATGTTATGGAATAGGGAGCGGCACATTTTTTAGAGGTATTGGAGCTTTACTAGCTTTCAAACCAGAAAAAGGCTCCCTCATTGGGAAGAAAAACCAAAAGAATTATCGTTTTTCACAATCGGATAGAAACAAAATTGTTAGCTGGATGAATACAAACCTAGATTTGAATTTTGTCGAAATGGAAGATAAAATTGAAGATGTTGAAAGAAATTTAATAGCGTTTCATTGTCCAATTTTAAATACTACACATAATCCTTGCAAATCAAAAACACTTGCATCACTTCGTAAGTCTTGCAGGCAATACGCTTTATCAAAATGACAAAAGAAGCATTAAAACAACTGGTAAATGATAGTGTTATTGAAATAAAAGAAGCTTTATGGTTAGCTAAATTTTTTGTTATAGAAACTATTGAAATCGAAAATGAGGATAATTTAGCTGACTTGACTAAACAGCTATTAGACTTCTTAAAAATTGAAAGCATAAAATCTAAAAGTTTATTGTTGGAAGATGAACTATTTTTATCTTCAATTCAAAATCACCTGCAAATTTTTTTAGAAAGGAATAAAGAAGAAGATGAGGATGATGACTATTTTGAAGATGAGGATGAAGGCTTTTATTCTAAAGAAGAACTTAAAAAATTAAAAGAAGTAGAAGAAAAAATACTTATTCAAGGTTATTCAAAACTTTTGGAACAACTAATGAATTTAATTGAGGCAAAGTATCAGTTAGTATTTAATGGATTTAACAAATTGGAGTTTCAAAGGGCAAAAAGTGCATTTTGGAAAATTATTGGATTAGGAGAATACGGATATTATATAATTTCTCCTGACACCAAAAAACTCCTTGATGACGTATATTCAGATGCTGAACCTTTAATAAGGAAAAAGGTAGAAGAAAGGGAATTAAGAATTCTTCCCGATGTATTAGGCAATTTCAAAAGGTGGACTGAATTTAATAAGCATAAACCTAATAAGACAAATTTAAGAGACTTTTTAAAAAACAACAATATTAAACTATCAAACGCCAATATTGACAAGGTTTTAAGTGATCTATAAAAAATCTTTCCATATTTTAATTTTCTTTTAAAGGGATAATATTTATTTATCAGATTTATAAGCAATATTTAAAGTACACATTACGCTTTCATTACCCGGACCAAAAGCTGGGGAAGGCAACGATGACGTTTCCGCATTAATTATTCTATATTCTTTTATTGAATTTTCCTTTAAATATTTAATGAGGTTATTATTCAGTATCATTTATCTCATTACCGTTTTTTATATGTTGATCGCCAGCATGGTATGTATAAGAAAATCTTGCGAATAATTCCATGTGATTGTTTTTATCAAAAATAGTATTATTCTCTTTAACTCCATTGCAACCACCGGGAGCAATGGCAAGTTTGCCCCGGGCCAAAGGCATCGGGGTAGTTTTTGTGAAACAAAAACACAAACTTGCTCCTTATCGGCGAACTGATTTATAAATGAGCATAGTCGTTCGGGAGATCGTCTGTTAAGCAACAAAGAGCGGAAGAAGGCAGGGCTGTCAAGGGGACGTGGAATAAATGGCTTGGTGCGTGAAAGGCTTGTGGGTTTATGCCGCGAAAGCCCTTTACTGCACTGGCTTCGCAGGCTAAATTTCTGTAACTGATGATCAGCTAAAAAACTAAAATTAGGCTACTTTGTAAAACCATAAATCTTATATTTGTACCATAAGATTTGCAATCAAATTTGTATCAAAAAAGGCGGTGAGTAATTCGGTGAGTATAGAATAGACGCCCCTGTAAAATATTGAAAGTCTGGATGTTAAGAATACAAGGTTATTCTCGTCGGGACCACTTTAAATCCCCGCAAAGCGGGGATTTCGTATTTAAGGTATAATGTTCTGGATAATTCGCAGTTCTATTACTTTCCCGGCCCCCCGCCTTTTCTCCTCATACCCCCGCCCTCGCCGCTATGTCTCTCCTGTCGATCTTGTCTCCTGAAATCAGGGTCTTGTTGCTGAGGCTGCCTGCTGCTAAACTTTTGAAGCCTCATCGTAAAGCTTAGCATAAAATATCTTGACAGACGATTGCTTTGACTATCCGTGATCACGTTGCCGGTTACCTGTCTTGAAACACTCGTGTTTTCATTTAGAAGATCATATCCCTGCAGGCGTAACGTTGCGCTTTTGTCTTTTAGAAATTGCTTTTCAAGATAGGTATTGATAATAAACGGGTTCACAGCCAGAGAGCTGCTGTAACCATTATTGAACGTTTTGCTAAGATCAGTACCAATTAAAAAGGTCTTCAGGAAGTACACGCGACTGTTTAAGTTCATTGCATAGGACGAGACTTTGGTATTGTTATTTGTAATAGCATCATTTGTGTTCGTATTGAAGCTATATCTTAAACCCGGATTAAACTCAAGGTTTTTGTTCGGGTTGATCTGCATATTTAAGCCCTGGGAGAAGATCCAGTTTTTACCAGTGTTTTTCACGTTATCCGTAAACGAGATGTTGTTTATGTAATTCGCGGAACCGTTAAACGAAAACACATATTTTTTCTCTTTGAACGGTTTCGAATAATTGTAAAAGGCATTTGTAGAAAAATATCCATCCGTATTCAGGTACCTGGTTTCCTGTACCAGTCCCACCGCAGGATCGTCGGAGCGCAGAATGTTTGAAACGATCTTATTTTCTGTATAATTACCGGAAACGTTGAAAAACAACACGTCACCGGATGAAAAATTAAAATTGTTGTATCGGAAATTCAGTATATGGGTGAATTCAGCATTCAGATCAGGATTTCCATAAACCGGATATTGGGGATTAGAAACATCAGGAGTAGGGGATAGCTGAATGTATGTAGGTTCGTTTGCCCTTCCAAAGTAAACTGCATTGATCGCACGGGTCCTTGAGAAATTATAAGAGTAACGGGCCGACGGGATTAAGTTAAAGCCTGTATTCCTGTATGGCGTATTCACTTCCATAACAATTGAATTTCCTTCCAGCACACTCGGCTGAGCGCTTAGTCCTATGGAATAATTATATTTCTGCTGGTTTACACGATAGTTGACTCCGAAACGGTTGGTGCTAAAGGAATAGCGATAATCGTTGCTTAGGTTGTTGTTGCGTGTAGATAATCCGGCGGGGCTGATATCGAAAGTCTCTCTTTCGTTCTTGTAGTTAGTTGTACTGTGATTATAGTTAAATTCCAGGCCGGCACTTTTGCTTAGAGGTTCGATGTAAGATAAGTTAGTGCTTATATTGGAACTTCTATTGGCATCATAAAGCTCCTGGTTGCGATAAACATTCGTATTTCCGCTTACAACGTAGTAAATGTACTGCGTAAGCTGGTCATCTTCCTGTTTAGTATTTGAGTTATTTGCATTAACAAATAAGGAGATGTTTCGTCCGCGTTTGTGGAAACGGTGGTTTAACAACAGGTTAGCTCCAAAATTTGGATTGGTTGAATAGGTATTGCTTAAAGTGGTGCCGTCTGAACTAAGAACCCCATTATTATTTTGGATATAATCAGAACTTCCGCCGTCTGTAGTTGAACCATAGCTGAAAGAAGGTGAAAACTTAATGAAATTTAAGGTATCCGGTTTATATTCCAGGTTCCAGTTAAAACGATGGTTATCATTGATCACATTCTTCAAGGATGTTTGATCGGTTGAAACAATAGACCCTTGGAAATTATTTTGCTGAAGCTGATCACTCAGGACATTATTATCCCGGTTTGAATAGCTGTAGTTTCCGTATGAGCTTATTTTAGGACTGTAGTCCTTTCTGTAATTCAGACCAATGGAGCCAACGGATGTAATCCCATCGCCACCGCTAGAACCGCCACCCTGGAATCCTCCTCCACCCTGGAATCGCTGACCGCCGCCGCCACTGCTGCCAACTTGCTGTACCCTGGCACCGCCCCCCCCGCCGCTAAATCCGCCCCCCCCGCTGCCAAAACTAAACACATTGCTATTGGTGTTATTCAAATTTCCTATAAATGAAAATTGTTCCGAATTATTGTAAGTGTTAGCTGTTAGGTTCGCCTGATAACGTTCTTTATCACCACCGCCAACTGTACCACGTGCAAAATAGCCTTTGTTCTTATCGGCCCGGATCGTAAAATTTAAGATCTTTTCAGGATCTCCGTTTCTCACCCCTGTGAGGTTTGCCTGATCTCCATAGTCATCAATTATCTGTGCGGATTCAAGTATATCTGCGGGCAATTGTTGTGTAGCTGTTTTTACATCACCTCCGAAAAAATCCTTGCCATTAACCCGTACCTTTGTTACCTGCTTGCCCTGAGCAGTAACATTTCCGTCTTTATCCACTTCAACACCAGGCAATTTTCTCAAAAGATCTTCGGCTAACGCATTTTCCCGTAGCGGGTAGTCCGCGGCCCTGTATACGATCGTGTCCTCTTTGATCGTTACGCCGGGGGTGCCGGAAATAACAACTTCGTTAAGCACCCTGTTTTGCAATTTTAACGTAATAGGGTCCAATTCGATGGGTGTATCCGCATCCTCATACAGAAACCGCTTATTTAGTGTTTGATATCCCAGGCTGGTTATTGTCAGTAAAAATTCAGATGATTTTATTCCTTTAAATGTAAATACACCATCGAGGTCTGTACGTGTGAACACCGTATCTGTACCCACGATAAACTTTACGGTTGCAGCAATTACGCTGGTACCTGTAGAATCCCGGACAAGCCCTTTTACATCACGGCTTGTTTGTGCATAGGATGCATAACCAAACCACAAGCTAACCAACAGGAATAAAACTTTTTTCATATTGTAATTATTCGACAACTTAGAGATTGTCCGGCAAGCCGGCTTACATGAACCCGGCAAGGTTTTATTTTATTGTTTTGTCGCAAGCCGGCTCTTGATATAAAATCCGCTTGCGACGAGTGATTTATTAAACTGGGTATTTCGCTGAGGATATTGGCCACCGTACATACCGCCAGCGGACTGCCTTTGGTTATTTTGCCCCTGAGGCATGGAACCCGCAGCACTCTGTACCCCATTTACTTTTATATAATAGGTTACCAGTTCGTTTCCTGTCAGGCTTAGATTTAGTAAACTAAGAGGAATAATGATCTCTTGAACAAGGTTGCCGTTCTTATCGAAAGCAGCAGCAGCCCTGATACCATAAGAGTTCTGAAGGGAGATCCCCCCATCGATTATCTCTTTAAATCCCGTGACCTTAATATCCTTGATCCTGGACAAGACCCTTTTCTGCATTTCTTCCATTTCGGGCTGCTCTTTAACATTTCGATTTTTTCCCGGAGTACGGTCAAGAACAGGAAATATTACCGTGGCGGGATCTTTCTTTTTGTTCTCAATATTAGCAGAAAAACTAATTCCGCCGGCGAGTATCTTTGAAAGATCTTCCTTTGAAGCGCTTTTCAAGGCCAGGTAAATATTGGTTTCATCATTTGCAAGACTGTAATGAAGCTTGGTTTCCTCATTATATGAGAGAAGACTATCCTGCCAGTCGTTTAGCAATCCATCCGCCACTATCGGTTGTTTGGCCCATTTTGTGGCAATGAGATCTGCCTTTTTTTGAGAAAAAGCCGGAGATGCATTTACAAGAAGGGCAAATGCCATAATCGGCACGATACTTTTTAATTTGATCATCATTTGAAGTTTAGACTTAAATATTTAGAAAGGTTTAACGCAGGGAGTTATGATTTTCACTACATATCAGATACGGTATTTATTCCGATGTGAATGGTAAAACCGAATAATTCGGGAAGCTCGCAAATATTAAGAGAGATTTCAATGTTGTTTTGATAGTATCAATCGGGGTTGATGCGGAAAAAGCCATCAGCTTTCTACCTGCCAAAGCATTGCCAGGTGTATAATAGTTTGTACAGCTTTTTGCATGTCCTGCACCGAAACCCATTCGTGCTTGCTGTGAAATGCATGTTCCCCGGCAAAAATATTCGGGCAAGGCAGTCCCATATAAGAAAGCCTTGAACCATCTGTGCCTCCGCGGATGCTCTGAAGCTTGGCTTTTAATCCGGAGCGTTCAATAGCTTTCATGCCCATTTCCAGTAGCTTAGGATATTGATCTACAATATCCTTCATGTTCCGGTATTGTTCTTCGACAATAAATTCATAGGATGAATTTGGGTAAGTCTCCAGTACTTCCTTTATGATAGCTTCGAGAATCCGTTCATGACCTTTCAGACCCTGAGTGCTGAAATCCCGGATAATAAATTCTATGGTGGCCTGTTCCACAGTTCCGGATATAGAAACGGGGTGAATAAATCCCTCCTTATGTTCAGTGCTTTCGGGGGCTAATTTTTCTTTTGGGAGAAAGGCGACTATTTGGGAAGCGATCTTGATCGCACTCTCCATTTTTCCTTTTGCAAAGCCCGGGTGGCTGCTCACGCCCTTTATAATTATTTTAACCCCGTCGGCTGAGAAAGTCTCATTTTCAATAGAGCCTGCTGTTTCCCCATCAATGGTATAGGCGAAATCAGCACCCAGCTTTTCAAGATCAGCCTTATCAACACCTCTTCCAATTTCCTCATCAGGGGTAAAAAGTATCTTTATTGTCCCATGTTTACAGTTGGGATGCGATACGAAAAAATTTGCTGCGTCCATGATCTCTGCAATGCCGGCTTTATTGTCCGCACCAAGCAACGTCGTCCCGCTCGCTGTAATAATGTCATTTCCCAGCTGATCTTTCAGGTCGGGATGGTCCTTCATCCGGATGATCTGGCTTACATCATCCGGAAGTACCAGATCCTGTCCCTGGTAATTCCGATGTATGATAGCTTTAACATCTTCACCGCTGCAGTCAGGCGAGGTATCCATATGAGAGCAAAAGCATATTACCGGCACTTTTTTATCAGAATTGGATGGGATAGTAGCATAGATATATCCATTGTCGTCCATATGGGCATCGCGCAAACCTAGTTCCAGAAGTTCTGAGACAAGAACCTTCCCCAGGTTCTTCTGTTTTTCAGTGGATGGGCAGGAAGCTGATGAGGGGTCGGATTGGGTATCAATAGCCGAATACGTTAGAAACCGTTTAACCACGGTATAGTTAATATTCTCTGAGACATTCATTTTGCTTAATTTTATAGCTGACAATGTAAAATTACGAATTGTATTGCTTGTCAGCAGATCTTACAGTAATATCGCATCTTATGAACATTGAAACACTGCGCGATTATTGTCTTTCAAAGGCCCATGTTCAGGAAACATTTCCCTTTGGAGACGACACCCTTGTATTCAAGGTAATGGACAAAATATTTTTGCTTGCGGGTTTGGATCAGGCAGACCGGTTTAATGTAAAATGCGATCCGGATAAGGCTGTTTCATTGCGCGAACGCTACGACGAGGTTCAGCCCGGCTATCATATGAGTAAAGTGCACTGGAACACAGTTTCTATGAGCGGACGGCTCAGTGAAGGTCAGTTAATAGAAATGATCGACCATTCGTACGACCTGGTCGTGAAAAGCCTGCCAAAAAGTAAGAGGAACCTAATTTAAATACGATGAGCTGGAAAGAAATTAAAAATAAAGACACCGGGGCGCAGGAGCTGCAGAAGACATTTAAATTTAAAGATTTTGTTTCTGCCTGGGCATTCATGACCCGGGTCGCCATGATCGCGGAGAAAATGAATCATCACCCCGATTGGAGCAATTCGTACAATGAGGTCAGGATAAGCCTGAGCACCCACAGCGCCGGCAACAGCGTCACTGCGAAGGACAGAACACTGGCGGAGGAGATCGACGCGATAGATATATGATCATATATTTATACTCTGTCATGAAAAAAACACTTCTGACTTTTATTCTTACCGGATCTTTTTTGATAACTATGGCCCAGCTTACACCCTTTGAACTAAATAAGAACAGGAACACTACTGCAACCTATCAGGAAGTTATTTCATTCTATAAAGAGCTGGACGTTAAGTATGACGGGATGCAAATGCTGGAATACGGCCCGACTGATATTGGGAAAAACCTGCACTTAATAATTCTTTCCAAAGGGAAAATATTTAATCCTGAAGAAATACGCAGTCAAAATAAGATTGTTCTACTGATCAATAATGGAATTCATCCAGGGGAGCCGGAAGGTATAGATGCGAGCATGATGATGGTTCGTGACATGCTGTCAAAAAATACCCTTCCTGATGATGTGGTAATCTGTATTATCCCGGTTTATAATATCGATGGAATGCTGAACCGCGGTATGTCAAGAGTTAATCAAAACGGACCGGAATCTTATGGCTTCCGGGGCAATTATCAGAACCTGGACCTCAATCGTGATTTCATCAAAACGGATTCTAAAAACTCCATGAGTTTCCAGGAAATATTTAATACCTGGCAACCAGAGGTTTTTGTGGATAATCACACAAGTAACGGCGCTGATTACCAATACGTAATGACCCTGATCCATCCGCAAAAAGATAAGCTTCACCCTGTCTTGTCTGAATATACGACAGGCCGAATGCTGCCAGCGCTTTACCAGGACATGAAAAAATCGGGATATGAAATGATACCTTATGTAAACAGCGTTGAGGAGACTCCCGATGAGGGAATAACAGGTTTCCTGGAAAGCCCGAGATATTCGGAGGGCACTGAAAAAGTCAGCTGTATCAGCTAGAGAAAAGGGACTGTATCATAAAATCATGAACAGTCCCTTTTTCTTTAAGTTATACGGGTTTTAGTTTTTTCAAATTCCGTGTAGCCAACTCTAAGGACGTCAATATGAATTATAATGGACATCTTTTTTGTCTTTTATTTCTAAAGGACTTTTTCAGTGCCCTCGATATTCGACCGGTTATGCCGCATTACATAATACGATCGGATTTATGCCTGAGACGCATATGTTAAAGCCTTTTGCACAGCGTGTGGGAAGCACCTATCAGTTTATGAAGAATATGATTGACATCGTACAGAAAGATGCATTTCTGATCGGGGAAAATAAAAGAAAAGCGGATGACGAGGTAAAAAAGCAGTCAGCTTTTACGCTTAGCTGGATCCTGGACGAGGAAAAATCCTCCACGATCCATTTCAAAGGTTATACAGCAAAGCATAAAGCCAGCGGGCTCAGTGGCCTGCCAAGATTATATTATGATCGTAATGAACCTTATGAAAAGGAAATAAAAATCCGGGATTATTACCTTCCATCAGCGGTAGCTGTCAAACCCAAAGCGTATATCATTCCGCAGGCATGGCAAAAAGTAATTAGCCTTCTGGCTCTTAACGGGGTTCAGATGAAGCGTCTTTCCGCTGATACAGAGATTGATGCGGAGATGTATTACATTGACGATTATAAACCAGCAGTCAGACCTTTTGAAGGTCACTATATAAATTCACACGTTAAGCTAAGGCTGGTGCAGCAAAAAGTCAGGTTTTATGAAGGTGATTATGTTGTTTTTACAGACCAAAGGCAGAACAGATACATCGTAGAAGCGCTCGAACCTCAGGCAACGGATTCTTTTTTTACCTGGAATTTTTTCGATACAATTCTGAGTCAGAAAGAGCACTTTTCTGCTTACGTTTTTGAAGACGAGGCAGAAAAAATAGTTAAAAATGATACCTCCTTATCGCGAAAGCTGGATGAAGCAAAGAAAAATAACCCTGAACTTGCAGGGAGCGCTCAAGCCCAGCTAAACTGGCTTTATCGCAACTCGGAATATTTTGAGAAAACGTATATGAGATACCCTGTCGGAAGACTATTGCTTACTGATAAATTAGATTTAAAATAAATGGAGAGTTTTATTAACGATACCCCTGTTGCCACGATCATTTTTATATTTACAATTGTAACCAGCTTATATGCTTTTTCAAATGCTGAAGTTTATGGTAAGTTTATGCTCCACCCCTATAGTATTAGCCGGGGAAAACGCCTATACTCACTAATTACCAGCGGCCTGATACATAAAGACTGGGGCCATCTGCTGGTTAATATGTTGTCGTATTATTTCTTCGCCTTTACTCTCGAAAAGACCTTTGTTTCTTTAAGCAGCTGGGGCCACGTTCAGTTCGGCGTTCTTTACCTGGTCAGTATTGTTTTAAGCGATATAACATCTATATTAAAGCATAAAGAGGATTTCTGGTATAATAGTCTTGGTGCGTCAGGGGCCGTCTGTGCGGTTGTATTTAGTTATATTATGTTCTACCCAATGAACAAGATGATCATTTTTCCACTGCCAATTCCTATTCCGGCTGTCTTATATGGTTTTCTGTTTCTTGGATATTGCTGGTATGCTTCCCGGAATTCAAGGGATGCCATAAATCATGATGCCCATTTTTACGGGGCGCTTACAGGAGTACTGTTAACAATTATTTATTATCCGGATGTTGCAGGATATTTTATGGGCCAGCTAACAGGCAGAGGGTAAATGATAGGAAAAGTTTTAGGCAAAAACCCATCGGGTGAGGACCTTGTGAAGATAAAACGGTCGCCGAACTTCCGCAACGGAACGTTCCACAATTTATCGGCCACGCAGATTACCTTAAAGGAGGCATCATTCTTTAAAATGCTTTACAATTTTTTAAACAAGCCGCAATCTGCTACTCCGCCGAAGGCGCTTCCGTCGGTCAAAACAGACCTGAGGTCATTACATTCTGAAAAGCCGGTTATTGTTTGGTTTGGGCACTCATCGTACCTGATCAAATATAAGGAGAGCAATATCCTTGTCGATCCCATTTTTAGCGGCAGCGCTTCGCCGGTTTCTGCTTTCGCGAATTCCTTTCCGGGATCCGATATTTATTCTCCTGAGGATTTCCGGGAGATAGATACCATGATCCTGACTCTTAATCAGTGGGTCGAGAGTTTGAGCCTCTCCCAAGTCACTGAAAATCAAGAAATTAAAAAACAAAATTTGTTAGCTTGAAAAATTTGCGGGGACTTTGCAGAAAGTTTAAATCAAATGATGAAACGGAAAATGTCTGGTAAAATCTATCAGACATTTTTATTTAGAAGAAAGGGATTATCTCGTCCCCTCATCAGCGAATGAGAAATATTCTTCTGCTGTAATTATCAAATGATCCAATACTGATATATCCAGTAATTTTCCTGCATGGGTCAACTTGTTAGTTAGTTGTCTGTCTGCTTCGCTGGGTTTCAAGTTCCCTGATGGATGGTTGTGTGCTTAGATAATTGAGCTGGCATTTCCCTTTAATGCTGTAGCAAATATTACCTTAGGGTATGCTGATGACCATTTTTTATCCATATTAACCATGATATATTCCACTACTTGCGCAAGCCGAAAAAGATGGGAAAAAGCTCGCAATACGGGAGTTGACAGAATAAGAAGTAGAGTTACAGGATAAAATTTTGGTTACTGATGTGATTTTGGTATAAGCTATTCCCACTATAGTTTAGGTTTAATGGAGTCGGTATATGATTGATATAATTTCCTATTGTAGGTACCTACTGTAATATCTAAACCGAAGAAGTCGGCGTCATGAGTAATGATTAGTGCTGATTCTTGTTTTGCCAGCAAGTATAGATAGTTGTCATTGAAATCCAGTTTCTTAGCATCGAAAGATGTTAGAGTGGAAAAATCATTTTGCTCTAAATCCTTAAGTATTACGTGAGATGAATAACCATCGATGTCATCTATAATATTTTCATAATGTATTTTGCACTCGTCGCTACCGCGGAACTCAGATTTATAAAATTCTGGAAACTTTGGGGCACCTGACGTTCCTTTGTACTTCTTAAAATAAACCTTGTTGGCATTAAATCGCAATAAACGGTTCAATATTTCACTTAACTGAAGTGAGCAAAGTAATATTTTTGCATTCTCAAGCTTGAAGATCTTATCAAAGAAAATCTTATAATGCTGACTGGCAGGCTCATCATCTATACCTAAAATCGGAAGCCAAACATTACTGTCTAAAATATAATAGCAGTCTTTTGGACTGCTATTACTATGTAAATTAATAATGTTCAAAAGTATTTAAGCTAGAGCTTCCTCGCGGTAAGCCTGGTAATTTTCCTTATTGATAAAGTTATCCCACATATCTGAATACTTATGCATGAAGTTCAAAATTTGAGCGTAACTAACAGGGTGAATATATTTCTTCACTTCCTCTTCTCCAAAATCGGCTAAGAGTTTACCAAAGGAAGCATTAAGAAATAAGGTAGAGCAGCGTTTAATATCCGAGAAATCCACTTCGACTTCTTCTTTTTGTGAAGATTCGAAATTCTTTTTTATTTCATTATATACTTTTATGCCGTCATCGTGAAGGGAAGCATTAGAGCTATTTAAGATATCTACAACGCTAATTTTCATTGTTAAAAGGGTGCTTTTCAATATACTAACGAAAATTATTTTAGATTGTTTTCAGGGTTGCAAAGCTAAGTATAAATATCAAACCTTAAAACTTTCCTGAAATTAGTGTTTTTTTATTGAACTCCAAATTTATTATAGAGCCAATGTAGGCGTTTCTCAAGTTTGTAACGCCGTTAGGGTAGATTGAACCGGCATTCATGGTTTTGCTACACCAGCCCGCATCCCCGGTATAGATTTGAAGGCCTCCGTTACTTTCGTCTAAATACTTGTGGAGATTCTTCAGGCCACTTCCACCAGGGGCGTCCGGTTTAGTACTATTCCCTTCAATGGCCCATAAAATTGAATCGCCGCTTGTACTTATTTTATCAGGCTGGCTTTCCTTAATCTTTTTATAAAACCCGACTCCTAAATCGCATATTGTGAAATGTATTTTCTCCTGCCGGACATAATGCTGGCCACAGACAAAGAAAGGATCGTCCGTTTCAGCATGCTTATCAATATTAGCGTAAACCTCTGTTAAGTCATCAATTAGCTTTTCTTTAGTCGCCTCTGTAAATCTGGGCATTGCCGAGTGAACAAGCAATTCATTTTCCAAATAATCTATAAACTCGTCCTTTTGCTTTGGTAAAAAGCCCTTGTAAGGGATACAACTCTTCTTTTGATACTGCCTTAAGTTTTGGTCGAGTGGAATGAAATTGTTGTGAAACAGGATACCACACTTTTTAGAAACCTGTTCGGCATTTATAGAAAACGACAACTGGTTTTCTTTATTCAGCCTGTAAAGTATTGCACCCAAAAAGGCGCAAAGGTTACCATCTACCCAACCTACATTATCAAGATTAATTTCAACTACCGCATTGTTGTAATTGCGACAGGTTTCATAAAATTTTAAAAGCTGCCTGAAACCCGAAAAGTCTGTAAGGATGGAGTCTTCTCCCAGATGTATACTAACCACTTACTACTATATTAGATCCTACTTCCATAGACACTTTTCCCTCCGCCTGGATAATTCGTATAAATATGCTGATAAATGGAATTTGTCTTAACATTCACATCATCATCCGTATACACCGGCGTAGGTAACCATTGCAAACTATCAAAAATCATCGTCTTTACTTGTGCCGATATCTGCCTGCTATCCCGCCATCTTTCAACCTGGAGTTTTTGTTCTTTCAATAATTGAAGCGTAGCTACCGCTACTTTCTTCACTTCTTTAATCTCGTTTGGACTTAACGTCTTTCCTTCCCGCAGTAAATCAAAAATGGCAAGGGTTTCGTCATTCAGGTTTTCCCGCACTGCTCTGGCTTCTTCTATATTTAAGTCTTTTATAAAGTCGCTCAGATTATCAAAAGCCTTCACCGTATCCTCCAGACTCTTGCCTTTATTGTATTCCTGAATGATAAGCTGATAGCGTTCGTAAAATTCAATGCGGAGCGGATTTTCTTTTAACATCTGTTCCAGCTTTTGCTCAACCGCCTGCTGCAAGTCGAACACCATGGTGTTTTTACGTTGTACCTTCTTAAATGCCGCTTTTAGTTTGTCAAAATCAAGATTGCCTAAATCAATTTGAATATCTTCAACTTTTGAATCCGCTATAAATACACTTTCATCAATCAGCTGCTGTAATTCCAAAATAATAGAAGTAACATCTGCCGTTTTTACCTGCTGGTTTAGCTGCTGATAGATTGCTTCAATAGCGTTGAACTTACGGATATAGGCCTTTACCTCTTCCTCAGGATAAAGCGAATGGTATTTGCGAAAAACCTCCCGGGCCATTACTTCAAACTTAGTGCGGGTGGTTTCATTTAAGCATACACAATCCATAGCAGATTTTATCTTACCGAGTTTCTGCATAGGTTTAAGTTCCGGACTGCTCAGCTCTGATAACTGAAAGCCTAACTCTGCTAAATAGCCCTGAACCGCTCGTATAGATTCCTTCAGCTCCTGTTCGAGTTCGAGAATCAGTTCTACCGGACGTTTTGGGTCATCCGGGTTTTCACCGGGGCTCTTTGTTCCGCCTTCAGTGCCTTCGCCATACACCGAGTAAGCTTTTTCAAGCTGGGTATATACATTGCCGTAATCAACAATGAGTCCGTTCTCTTTCTCATCATCGTACACACGGTTGGCACGGGCAATGGTTTGCATTAGGGTATGACCCTGGATGGGCTTATCCAAATAAACCGTGGAGATACAAGGCGCATCAAAACCTGTAATCCACATGGCGCACACAATAGCGAAGCGGAAGGGGTTGTCTTCGTCTTTAAACTCTTTTTCCAGATCCCGTTCAACCATCTTTTTCCGGTGAACCTCGATATCCAGATCCATTTTCCGGAACTTATCCACTTCATTCTGCTCCGGACTTATCACGACACAGACTTCAGTGTTCTCCACATTGGCGAGTTTACGCTTCAGTGTCAATTCTTCCTGAAGATCATCAGCCTTCTTAATTCTGTTTTTAAGATCTTCAATATAAACCGGCCAATACTTTTGCATCAACTGATACATCCGTACTGCTGTTGGTTTATCAAGTGCGACAAGCATCGCTTTTCCCTGGTATCCCCGTTCATTGAAATGCCAAACTAAATCTTTGGCAATGGCTTCTAATCGCGGTTCGGCCGTAAGCACCACGTAATCCTTGTTGAATAAGTAGGTGAGCTTACGCCGCTGATCCTCATCTAAATCCTCATTTGAGAGAATAGCCGCCATCTGTTCATCGAGCAAAGGGTTTTTGATGCCCAGTTTCTCTCCCCGGTTCATGTATAATAAGCGAAGCGTGGCACCGTCTTTTATAGCCCGGTTGAAATCATAGACAGAGACATATTCTCCAAAAATATTTTTTGTGAGTTCTTCCTCCTCCTTTATAATTGGTGTACCGGTAAAACCAAGATAAGAAGCATTCGGAATGGCATGATAGCGCATATTCCGGGCGAAAGTTCCTGCCTGCGTACGGTGAGCTTCATCTGAAATAACGATTATGTTCTTCCGGTCGGTTATCAGAGGAAATTCGGTTTCCGTTTTTGGATCGATGGAAAATTTATGAATAAGCGTAAAAACGTATCTGTGGTTGTGACTTAGTAGTTCCCTTAAATGGTTACGGCTCTTTGCAAGCACTTCTTTGCCACTTACACACCCTACACCGGTGAAGGTATCGTAAAGCTGACGCTCAAGTTCGGAACGGTCGGCAACAATAAGAAAAGTGTAGGAGCCACCAAACTTGCGGTGAATTTTCTGACAAATAAAAACAATGGAATACGACTTACCACTTCCCTGTGTATGCCAGAAAACGCCCAGCTTCCCTTTTAAGTCGTTGATGTTCGCAGCCTGATCAATTACCTTGTTTACACCGATAAACTGATGATTCTTGGCCATTATCTTACTCACTTCCCCATCACTATCGTCAAACAGCAGGAAGTTTTCGAAAATGTCCATCAGGTTTTCTTTGCTGCAGGTTCCGCGAAGCATGGTATCGAGGCTTACTATTCCTTCCTCTTCTTCCGTGATGCGTTTCCATTCCAGGAAGTATTTATACGGACTGGTGATTGTTCCAACATTTGCATCTGTTCCGTTGCTTAATACAATAAATGCGTTGCAATGAAAAACATGCGGGATAGTGTCTTTATAGTCGCTAATGTTTTCCGTATAGGCATTCCTTAAATTGGTGTGATGCGCTTTAAGTTCGAAGAAAACCAAGGGTATTCCATTTACAAACCCAATAATATCCGGGCGGCGACTGTATAATTCGCCAACTACTTCGAACTGCCTCACAGCCATGAAATGATTTTCCTGATAGTTGGCGAAATCGAACACTTTAAGCTTCTTCTTTTCCAGCTCGCCATCTGCGTTGCTGAAGCTAACCTCTACACCTTCTTTAAACAGTTTATATTTCTGCTGATTAATCTTGCCCAGCGTTTGGTCGGCTACCTTTTCGCATATCTGGTCAATGGCTTGCTGATAGGCAGCCTCCGGCAGACCGGGATTGTTTTTCTGCAATGCTGCAAGCAAATATCGAATTAAATTTACCTGCGATTTGTTTTCTCTTCCGAGCAAGCCACCAGGGCCAAAGCTCTCCTGTTTCCAGGCATACTTTACCTCCCAGCCAAGTTCTTCTAAAACTTGCTGTGTGGCGGTTTCTACCAGGCCGTCTTCTGAGTATTCGTAGCTCATTGTTGAGAAATCATAACGTTTTCAGGTTTTTTGGAATCGCCGGAGCTAATCCAGTTTAATATATCTTTCCCAATCTCCTCTTTCCATTCTCTTATATTAGAAATCACTTTTATTCCTATTACATAGCATTCTTTGCCACCTAAATCTCCGTGACGTGTATAATATTCGCCTGCTATGGGCGAGAAACTACCCGGATAAACTAAAGCTACACGATTTGCATTATAAAATTCGTGATATACATATAATTGCCTCAGGTCATCAGGTGAGGGATTATATCCGTTAAGATTCTTCCATTTAGTATCTATGACCACACAATACTCATTTCCAGAATCAGTCTTCTTGATCACAATATCAGGAATTATTGTTGATCTGTTTCCGTTTTGCGGCTTCCAGAAATACTTGGATGTTTGTGCCGTGATCGAAAAATCACTTTCATAATTTCTTAAATACTCTCGCAAACTCACATATACAAATCGCTCCCAAAGTAAATTCATATCGAACATTAAGGCCAGGAGATGATTGCGACCCTGGCTAACATTTGGGTGGTAGTTTAACAGCAAAAGGCGAGAAATTTCAACTGCCTTCCGGTAACTTTCCCTTTTTCTGGTATAGCTGATTTTTTGAAAAACACTTTCGGAAATTCTAATGTCAGCTTGTTCCGGAAAGTTTAATAGCAACGCACCAATGCTACTGTGCAGAGCAGAATTTGTATTTATTCTTTGGAGCAAAAGCAGGGTTTTATACAAGATCTGATGTAAGGAATGCTGTACATCGTAAACGGTATGTCGTGTATAGAAGCGTTCCTGGTGGACGATATTTTTTTGTACGTGCTGCGCAAAAAGGATATTACCTTTTAACGAACTACAATTAGAATCCGCTTTTCTGTACTTTTTGATTAATCCAGAGTGGATTAAATGTTCTACTTCCTGAATGAATAACTCGATGTATAAATCCAGAATAGAATTAGGCTTTACCTTTAATGATGTGGTAGTAGGTGCTTTTATCGTAAATAAACCCACGGAACGAAGCATCCCTATTAATGCCTCCCGCCAATCTGAATTACTCCCTTCCTTATCTGCTTTGGGTAAAACTTCAATAGTAATATTGCCAATTTGAATAACACCTACATACTCGCAGAATTTTACTCCTTTATTTAGTAGCGAATAATAAGGAACGCCCGTCTTTCCATAAAAATCCTGTAAAGCTTTCAACAGTGTATGGTCGAGTTCGACGCTCCCTACTTTATCTCCCAAATAAATAGCGTCATGTTCATAAACAGTTAAAATATTTTTACCTGGTTTAGACATTCAAGAGCAATTTGATGGCTGTTTCGAAGTCAATTTTAGTGAGCACCTTATCAATTTCCAGTGTGTATTCAACTTCCTTGGTATGGTTTATTAATTCATAAACTGGTTTATCTTCCAGAGAAGAGGTGTCGTATTTAGATTTAGCAAATAATCCTGTGACATCCAGATTCTTTTCCCTTACAAAGCCAGCACCGAGTACAAGTTCTATTTTCCCAAAGTCGCCATAGAAATATTCTTGCAAAAGGGGGATAATCTTATTTTGAAAAGTCTCTTTAAGTTTATCAATAGTATCCACTTGCATAAAAAAGCTATGGCCAATCAAATGATCTTTATCAAGCAGCTTTTCAATGCGGGAATTTATTTTGTTTAGAAGGAACGCCAGGTTTATTCCATTTACAGCTCCTTCTCTGGCTTTCAACTTTCCATAAGTAGTTATCAATTCAGGTACGGGAGGCATTTCCTGAAAACTGAATCTTCTTCGTAGTGCAGTATCTAATGCCTCTACACTTCTGTCGGCAGTATTCATCGTTCCAATTAAATACAAATTGGGAGGAACTCCAAACTTCTTTTTGCTGTAGGGAAGAGTGGCGAGTAGAGCTTCGTCATTACCGAGCCGCTTATCTTCTTCTATTAGGGTTATAAGTTCTCCAAAAATCTGCGAGACATTTCCCCGATTAATTTCGTCGATAATCAACACATATCTCGGTACGTTTTTATTCGCGTTTACTATGTGGTTGTCGAATGAAATTAGTGATTCGTTTATTGGTTTTAATTCAGCAGACTGGATCAATCCAGGATGAGTTTCAATCCACGTATTTAAGTAGTTCAGAACACACCAATAAGCTGTGGAGTTCGAGCCACCAATAACCTGTCTGAATTCTTTATCCATATTCTTAACTTCTTTCAAGTTTGCGAATGCTTGGAAAAGCTTCTGAGTTCTCGCATATGATACTGTGTATTCTTCTGCGTTTCCAATTTTCGGTTTTAGGATGAAGTTACCTTGCTGGGTTATTCTCAGGACCTCCAGAGGCTTGTTTGTAAGCGAAAAAAGCTCCAATAGTTCTTCCGAGTCCAGCTTACTTTGGATAGCCTCTGCCAAATTATTCCAAGCTTCGTCAAAAAGTTGCAGGCGATTAGCGGTTTTATTCTCCGGCGTAGGTTCTTGTATTTTAAAGTATTCAGAGATAGCTTTCTTAGAGAGAGATTTTAGAATTCCATCGACGATGCTGTAGTTAACCTTTTCATTTTCATCATCTTCCAGGCTGGGCTTTATGCCCTCGATGAAATCTTCATAAGTCATGTTTTGGTGGAAGGTGGAGAAAACAATCCTGCTTTCCTCTACTCGTTTGTGGAATTGTGCTTTAACAGCTTCTCTGTTACTCCAATCGAGTTGCTGTTCTGCTTCTTCATTGATGATTTCCAAAGCCTTGTTGATGGTGTTATAGGTCTTTCCCGTTCCCGGAGGACCGAACAGGATTTGATTTAGAGGATGCTTCATAATACTTGACTGGAGGTATATTTCCGTTTTATCGGGCTGTCCGGTTATTTTTTTCGATTCGGGAGAAATCAGTTTTTCTTTTATATTATTTATTATTTTTATTCTCCTTTGAAACTCATTTTCACTGATTAAATACTTATCGATAAGATTGTATTTCTTCAGCAATTGTAAAGCGGCTTTTCTAGTATTTACAATATAATCCTTAAGGTTTTCCAAATAGTCCTTTGGGCTGTTATAATATTTCTCACCATGGTTTCTGTCTGAGGGAAGTTTAAGTCCAATCTTTTTAGCAAGTTCTTTATGAAAAGCAATCTCATCTGCCGTATCTATACCTCCTTTAAAGGAAATTTCTATATAATTTGAAGTTACTGAGCCATTCTCATTGAACCCCAAAACAAACCCAAGAGTCTTTATTTTTCTGTTAGAGTCACCTTTCTTAAATAAAGGGACATAGATGTAATCGGAGCCTTGAAACCATTGCCCATTCCCCAGCCGAACTTCATCTGATTGGGGACTGTCCCGGCTTCTTAAGGAAAAAGTAAAGTCAGGGTTCTCCGCTTTATATTTTAATAAAAAATCGAGGATCTCATTGCTGATATTGAATATGGCTTGTTTTATTTTATTCATAATCAGCTTTTAATTTAATGTATTCTACTTTCGGCTCTGCCGCCATTGCAAAACTTTCTTCCGCTTGTTCTACGCTAATGGTTCCGTTCATCAGGCGGGGTAAGAGGATGTCGCGGGATTGTTTGAGGAGATTGTTTTGATTCCCCACGTTGAATAACTGCTTATACAATGGAGAAATCACCTCGTTGAAGGCATCTAAAATCCGTCCAGAGGGTAAAATTGTTTTTTGAAATGCCAGAAATGCAGTCCAATTGTAGTTCACTATGTTGCTTGCACTTCGAATTTCCCAGATTTCTGTTGTCTTCACTTTTCTGAAAAACCTAAAAGTTAAATACAAAATATTCGAAAGTTCTGTCTTTGATGGTCTAACTAACTTACAAAAGCTAGCGCACATGACATCGTTGTCAAACTGCCTTAATAATTCATCCGTAACTAACAATGATTTTGCTACTCCTTCGAATGAGCTTCCACCTGATACCTCAAAAACTATATCACCAGCTTGAATCTTTCGTGACGACATATTGGATTTCTTATGAAATCTAAAAGGAACGTTCTTAATGCTTCCTATGTACAGTGGGTCTATATCGGTACCTCTAATAACATAACCAGGTTCAGAACAATCGTTGGTTTGTTCTGCTTCGCCCCATCCGCCACCAATTTCATAATCAACCAAGTCCCTCAACCTCTTCCTTTCCCAATCCTCCGGCAGCCCCGTGTCCTCATTAATAGCCAAACCCTCACCGTTTACCCGAAACTTCACAAACCATTCTTCGTAAGTGCGCTGTGCAAATTCTTCCAGCAGCTTAATGCGTTTCAGGTTGTTTTCTATTAAATCATCGTAGGCGGAAAGGACTGAGGCAATGCGTGTTTGTGTGGGAAGATCTGGAAGATTTACTTCAAATTGACCGACGAAAGTAGCATCAGCTCTTTGACGCCCAGAAGCGCCAACCATGCTTCCTATAGCATAACCACGAAACTCTTCCGTTCGAGAAAGATAATAAAGAAAGTCAGAATCGCTAACGTTAGGAATTCCTCGGAAAATAAAATACTCAGTAGAGCCAAACCCTTTTCCACCTTTCAGATTTTTAACTTGGGAGATTTTACCATTTTGAAGACATGGAGTAATCCTAGCAAAAAGCGTGTCTCCGTCTTCAAATTTTGCTCCCCCCGACCCCGTCCATATTTTTTCAGCTTTAGGTGAAACGTATTTCGTAATTCCATCTAACACTTCCATCGGAATAAAGGAATATGACTTCCCTTTTTCTAAAGTAACTCTAGGCGGAAACTGTACAATATCTTTAAATAACTTCTTCCGCCAAGTCATATCAACTCCTTCAAATTCATATCAATCGTCCTGCTCAAAACCTCGGCTTCCTTATTCAATACATTCAATTCCTCCTGTATTTCCAGCAGCCTTACTTTATAATCAAAATCTTCATCCGCGGCAAGCGTTACTCCCACATATCTTCCCGGTGTTAAGCTCCAGTCGTTTTCCTCAACTTCTGTAAGGGAAACGATCTTGCACAAACCTTCAATATCCCGATAGGTAGCATTGGGGAAGCGTTCAGAAAACCAGGTGTTATCCGCCGATACCTCAGGGTTTTCGCCCCGGTACATTTTCATGATCGCCGTTAAGCCTTCCAGTTGTTCAGTACTAAAATCGTTAATGGTAGTAGTTACCTTGCGGAAAACATTACGGGCATCGATCATGAGAATTTTATCCTTATTCTCAAACCGTTTACCTCGGTCGTAAAACCATAAATGACAGGGCAGGGAGCGTGTATAAAAGAAGTTATTGCCCACGCTCACAATACAATCTACCGCTCCGGTTTCTATTAATTGTTGGCGGATCAGCTTTTCGCTATGTCCCGCATCTGTTGCCGAACTGGCCATAACAAATCCAGCCCGTCCGCTCTCATTGAGGTAGCTATAGAAGTACTGCATCCATAAATAATTGCCGTTATCGGATTTCGGCAGTCCGAATGGTAAGCGAGGGTCAGTTTTTACGTACTCTTTGCCTTTATCAACTTTATTGACGTTGAAGGGCGGATTGGCCATTACAAAATCGCAATTCCCGACAAGGTGATGAGGGTCGTTATAAAAGCTGTTAGCTTCAATGATCTTACCCTCGATACCATGTATAGCAAGATTGATTTTAGCTAATCGCGTATTATTAGTTTTCAGTTCGGTGCCGTAGCATTTTATGGCTTCGTTTACCTGTCTGTTGCTGTGGTCTTTTACAAAATAACCTGTTTGTACAAACATACCGCCAGAGCCGCAGGCCGGATCGTGGATGATGCCATGATCCGGTTCGATGAAGTTCACAATTAGCTGCACCAAACTTGGAGGAGTGAAGAACTCGCCGCCTTCCTGTGCACCCGCTCCCTGCATGGAGAACTTCATCAGGAAGTATTCATAAATGCGGCCAAACACATCACCGGTAGCTTTCTTTACGGCGTCTTTATTGAACACGCGGATTAACTCACGCAATAAATCGCTTTCAAATTCCTGGTAGTTCTTAGGTAAATTACCCTGGAGGTCAGGATATTCTGCCTCGATAACTTTCATGGCATTGTTAATGGCTTCGGCTATGTCGGCGCTTTCGGGCAATGCTGCCAAGTGTTCGTACTTGGCCTCTTCGGGCAGCATAATGGCACCCGCAGCCAAAAAATCTTCTTTAGTGGGGGCACGTTTACCTCTAGGCCCTTCAGGGATTCGGGAATCTACTATTGGCTTAGCTTCTTCGTAACGGTTCTGGGCGAAGCGGAGAAGTACTAAACCTAAAACCGGGTCTTTATATTCTGCTGCGGTTAGCTTACTGTTTGCACGGAGCGCATCGGCAGCATCCCACAATTCTTTTTCAATTTTGCGTATTTGTTCCTGTGTCATAAATCTGTTGTAAATATTAGGAAAAATTGATGGGATTTCAACCTTTAATATTGTGTAAGGAACGAGATCATGTTCCGCTATGTTCTCATGATATTTTCCCGAAATAACATAGAGCTTTTTTAGAAGAGCAGATACCTGCCAGCCCTGAAGTATAGCAAGATCTAACAGCGCTTTCTGTTTTAAGTGCTTCAAGTTCTAAAGACAGGCTCGTATTCTCGTGAGGGTTTGTTTTCAAATTTTTGGTATTATATTTGCAACTATAGTTTAGTTGCATAATGAGCAAGGGTGAAAAATTACTTGAGCGTTTACTTAGAATACCGAAGGATTTCACCTGGGATGAACTTAAACAGTCCTGGTTAACTTAGGTTACGAACCTTTGAAGTCAGGAAAGACTGGCGGCTCCAGGCGGAAGTTCGTGGACCAGGATAAAAATATTATCAACTTGCATAAACCGCACCCAGGAAATATTGTAAAAGAATACGCGCTTAAACAGGTAGTAGATCAACTAAAAGAGAAAGGAAAAATTTAAAATGAGCAATTACCTGAAATATAAAGAATATCTGGCGACTGTAGAATACAGTACTGAAGATGACGTTTTTTATGGTAAGTTATTCGGCATTAACGACTTGGTAACATTCGAAGGTGCGTCAGTGATAGAAATTAAAACAGCTTTTGAAGCAGCTGTTGACGATTATATCCAAACCTGTAAAGAGGTAAATAAAAAGCCCGAAAAATCCTTTAAGGGCAGCTTTAACGTGCGGGTACCTTCTGAACTTCATAAAGATGCCGCGTTTATTGCTGTTCAAAATAATGTGTCTCTGAATGACTTTGTAAAAGGTGCAATTCAATATGCAATTAAGCATAAACAAGACGTGACAAAAGAATTATTTGCTCATTAAATAAGACGGGACGGATAGTCTACTTATTTACTGTGTCGCTTACTGTGTCTTTTAATCTTTATCTTGAAGCATAACCAATACTTTTCAAAAAGAGGGGCCTAAAAGTCCATCAAAGACTGTGCGAACTTTTCTTTTACCTCATCCTCAAAACCGGCCCAGTAATTTTGAGTGGTAGACATTACCCAAAAAATAAATGGTGGCATTTATAATGTTCCGGAAGGCAGTTTCAGGGAAGCGGCTGGCATAAAATTTTGATCATCATCTATAAGATAGCTAAGGGGCTTTTCCGGGTCTTTGATGATCTCAAAAAGCAGTAGGCCCCATGGCTTCCAGAAATTTTCTAGTACCTGGCCATAAACCTTATTTTGCCATATATCAAAAAGAGGCTTATTGCTCATTCCCCTTAAAGGCATAGCTTCAATATAGATCGCCTCGTCTGTTGGCATGATGGTGTATTCCGGCAAGCGGTTGAACAGGTAATTAGAATAGAAAAATCTGCCGCAGATCTCCTCAAATTGTATAGGGTGCAGAGCATGACAGTTAGTTTTTTCAAGGATATCTTTATGGTACAATCCATTTGTGCCGTTATCCTGTAAACACGCAATAATTCCAAAATCCTTCATACTCAAAGAAAATGTCAAGGTGTTTATCTCATCCCGGTAGTTAAAAATATCCTGTTTATGACCTGTTTTAAAGATCCTGATCGTCCAGGGCAACTGACCATCAAATATTACAGGCCTGATCATCGACTGTAGCATTATGTGCAGGTTGCTGAACTTGTGTATCAGGGATTGAGAAAACACAAATTCTTCATTTTTGGCTTTCTGCTGCCTGATACCTATTCTGATCTCATGAAATAAGATCCCATAGACCATTTTTCCTATCCACTGGAAAAGCTTTATTTCCGGAACGTCTACCACCGAACTATATCCCTGTAAAAAGGCTGATCTGATCTCATCCTCGAGAGGCCCGATTCCCTGTGCGTATGCGGTGTTTGAGCAGGGCAGTTTCATGTCTTTATACGTAGCCATGCTTTCATCCAAAAGCTTAAAGGGCTGATGTTCGAGCTTGTATTCCTGCATCAGCCATACCGGAAATACCGGAATTTCTTCTTCGGTGGCTTGAAGTCGTTCCCCACTCAGGAAACAATATTCGTTACTGAAATTTAAGCTATCAAAAGGTTTGTAAAGTGCGGGCGACATAGCAGTAGAGAAAATTGAAATGTTGTTGATGAGGGAATCTGATGCCGAACGCGCCATTGCCAGGAATTAACAGTAAAGGTATTGTCCGCCGGATCAAAGGTCCGGCAATATACCAACGCCGGACCTGTTTAATTAAATCAAACATGGTTATGATTTTTGTTCTGCGGAATAGTTGTGTTGTTTAAAGATGAAATACCCCCTTCAATTTCGCTGAAATTACGATAGCCTCTTGCCTGCAGAATAGATGCAGCCATCATGCTGCGATACCCTCCCGCACAATGAAGGTAAAAATGTTCTTTCGGATCAATTTCTTTTATCCATTGGTTTATGTCAATCAATGGCTTGTTGCTGGCATTTTTAATGTGTTGCTCTTCAAACTCGCTTTCTTTTCTGATATCTATGACCTTTGTTTTAGCAGGATCAAAATTCCCGGTAAATTCGACGGCACTTATCCTGTTAACCTGATCTGTTTGTTTACCATCTTTATTCCAGGTTTCAAAGCCGCCTTTCAAATGTCCCAAAATATTGTCGAAGCCCACACGGCTTAAACGGGTTACGGATTCTTCCTCCATTCCCTCTTCCGTAACAAGAAGGATCTCCTGCTTAACATCAGCGATTAAAGACCCAACCCATGGCGCAAAGTCGCCGTTCAGGCCTATATTTATTGATTGCGGAATAAAGCCCTTATAAAAATCAGAATTATTCCGGGTATCGAGTATTAGCTCTCCGGTTTCTTCCGCAATTGCCTCAAATTCGGCAGGATCCAAAGCTCTCATCCCCTTGTCAAGAACAGTTTCATAGCTTTGATAACCTTTTTTGTTCATCGCAACATTTGCACTGAAATAGGCAGGGGCTGGAAGTAATCCTTCGGTCACCTCTTTGATAAACTCAGCCTCTGTCATATCAGCCCGCAAAGCATAATTATACATCTTCTGGTTTCCAATAGTGGAGACGGTTTCTTTGCTCATGTTCTTCCCGCAGGCGCTGCCGGCCCCATGGGCAGGATATACAATTACATCATCCGCCAGGGACATCACTTTTGTTCTTAATGACTGATATAGGGTGCCTGCTAATTCCTCCTGTGTCATATGAGAGGCTTTCTGCGACAGATCAGGTCTGCCGACATCTCCGATAAACAGCGTATCGCCACTGAATAAGACCCGATCTTTACCCTGCTCATCGATCAGTAAATAACAGGTACTTTCGAGTGTATGGCCTGGCGTATGAATTGTTTTCAACCTGATCTCACCAATATTGAATTCCTGGCCGTCGGACGCAGCTATGAATTCGAACTCAGGGTGTGCTTGTGGTCCGTAAACTATAGGGGCTCCGGTTTCATTACTAAGATCTAAATGACCCGAGACAAAATCTGCGTGAAAGTGTGTTTCAAAGATGTATTTGAGCTCAACGGCATCGCGCTTAAGCCTTTCAAGGTAAGGCTGAACCTCGCGGAGAGGGTCAATAATGGCAGCCTCCCCATTGGAAGTTATGTAATAAGCCCCCTGCGCAAGGCATCCGGTATAGATTTGCTCTACCTGCATTTACAATAATTTAATAATGCAATTTGGCAATATTTGTCGCAGTAAAATGCGTTTTTTTGTAAAGATTAGAAATTGAGGTTCGTACTCACAATGAGCCCGCTATTATGCTGAAACACATTTCTGCCGTCAATCTCCCTTCCCAGCTGCGCTATCTGACTTAAAAATCCGCCTTCAATCCTGACTTTTGGTGAGAAGCGATAACCCAATAAGACACCCAACCGGTTCTGATCAAATACGTTTTCATTGACATTTTTACCAAAGCCGATAAGAATTTCATCGTAAACAGCCGCATACGGCGTTTTGTCAGTAATTTCTCTACCTTTTAAGGGAATCTGCAGGCGGTACATATACCGGAACCTGTTCGTATACACATACTCATCTTCCTTAGCGAGAGATGGGTTGCTGTAGCGTCCCACCCACCTTTGCTCAAGCATGAAGCGATGATTGTTTTCAGCGATTCCTATTTTATTATTGAGCGCCACCATCTCATACATCCTGTGTTCTGTAAACTGTTTGCCCAAATTATTAAGAGGATAAGCTCCATAGTTGTATGTCTCTGCCAGTGCATACCCTGCCCTTATGTTTAGTCCCGGCAGAATGACGCGGTTGATGGCAGCTTTAAAGACGTTTTGCTGGGGGTCAGAAATAAGATTAGCCCTGCGCCATTGAAACTCGCCAGCCAAACTCCATTTGTCGTCAAGTTTCAAGCCGGCATTAAGAACATACCATCCGATGCCATTTTTATCCTTCAAACGGGTATTCTGTGCGTAAGAAAATTGAAAAATTAAACTTAAGATTAGAGCGGGCAACAACTTTTTCATAGGGGTATGCAATGTTAATTTAACATTAAATTCATGTTAAATTATAAACACGCAATCTAGGTCATTATTTTAAGAATAAAAAGTTAAAGAGAAATATTGGTAGAAAACGCCAGGAACCAGGAGCCAAGAATCAAGACGAATTATCTTTTATCAACGGACTTTTTCCTTATCTATGAATTGGCAAGCCCGTTGATAGACGTCCTTGCTCCCTCTCCGCTCATTTCTTATCCAGCCATACCACCTTTAGCTCAGGCTCGTGGTCCTGGCTGATAATTTCCTTGTAAAGTGCGGGACGACGGGCTTTCTTATAACGGTATCCACCGGCTTGTACAAGTTTTTCAGGTGTTAGCGTTGCAGTGACTATTGAGTCGTCAAACGAGCGGCATTCTGCGATAATGTCCCCGAACGGGTCTAAGATCATGGAACATCCATTTTTCAGCTGATCGTCGTCCATGCCGATAGGATTAGAGAATATGGCATAGATAGCGTTATCGTAAGCTCTTGAAGGTAACCATTTCATCAGCCATTCGCGGCCTTTCATACCATCAAATTCAATTCGAAGTGATGTGGGATCATTCTCCCGGTTATACCATAACGCAGGATCCACAAAGCCAGCTCCTGGCCGTGTTGATGGAGTGCACATCGTGACATGGGGCATAAAAATGATGTCAGCTCCGAGGAGAACGGTGGCCCTCACGTTTTCTACGATATTATTATCATAGCAGATCAGGATTCCGCATGTCCAGCCATGAAGATCGAACGTAGTATAACTATCGCCAGGACTTAAATTAGGATTTATGAAAGGGTGCAGCTTTCGATGCTTTGCAATTAGCCCGCTCTTATTCACGACAACATATGCTTTGAACAGGTTATTTTCATAATCCTTTTCAAACAGCCCAGCTAATATGGTTATATCATGTTTTTTTGCAATTTGAGTTAATCTGATGATACTTGGTCCTTCCGGTATGAATTCAGCCAGTTCGAGCATTTGCCCTTCAGAAAGATTCCTCGCAAATGTGTAACCGGTGATCGAGCATTCGTGGAAGGCTATGACCTTTGATCCTTCGGAAGCAGCAGTTTCGGAAAGTTTTTCGATAACAGACAGGTTATATTCTTTATCACCGCTTCGATTTTCGAACTGGGCTGTAGATATCTTTATTTTTTCCATTTTTATTTTTCGATGCAAACTATCTTTCCAAATATAGTCCTTCCATCTAAATAATAATTACGTGCGGGCAGAGGTATATTTATTCTATTTCTGCACAGACTGCTATAAATTTTGTTATTTCGCAGGATAAGTATACAGTTTATGAAGATTCATTATAAGCCCTTCGAGCTCAAGCTGAGACATCCCTTTACAATTGCTAAATTCTCACGGACGTTCACTCCCATCATGCTGCTTGAGATAAATTATGAAGGATTTACAGGCTACGGCGAAGCCTCTATGGTGCCCTACATGGGCGAGAATATTGAGACAGCGACCAGCTACCTGGCTAAAATTGATCTTTCATGGCTTAGAGCACCATTTAATTTTGATGAAGTGATTGCTTACCTCGACCAGGTTGAAGCCGGGAACCCCAACATAAAGGCTGCAATAGACATTGCCTTATATGATCTGAAAGGGAAAATTGAGAATAAGCCGTGTTATCAGTTTTTTGGATCCGATCCATCAAAGATGCCTGCCACTTCTTATACGCTCGGTATCGATACTCCTGAAGTTATTATTCAAAAAATCAAAGAAGGAGAAGATTGTCACATCATCAAAGTAAAACTTGGTAGGGATAACGATAAAGAACTGATTAATACCATACGCTCAGTAAGTGATAAGCCTCTGTATGTAGATGCAAACCAGGGATGGTCTGATAGGCAGCAAGGACTTGATATGGTAAACTGGCTTGCGGAACAGGGAGTTGTATTGATTGAACAGCCTATGGCGAAAGATGATATTGATTCAAATGCATGGATTACCGAACATAGTCCGATAGCAATTGTAGGAGATGAATCCGTTCAGCGCTTCGCAGATGTCGAAAAGGCTAAGGGCGTTTATCATGGGATAAATATGAAGCTAATGAAGAGTGCAGGGATGCATGAAGGGCACAGGATGATTATGAAAGCAAAGGAACTGGAACTTAAAGTTTTGATTGGCTGTATGAGCGAGACAAGCTGCGGAACCTTAGCTGCTGCCTCGCTCGCTCCATTGTGTGATTGGGCAGATCTGGACGGACCATTTCTGACGAGCAACAATCCTTATAAAGACCCGCTATTCGAGAATGGCAAATGGGTGTTGTCTGATGGTCCCGGATTAGGATTAAGAGGTCTGGATTAGGATTCATAGGATAAAAGGATGGTAGGATCTGGGCAAAGAGTTTTTGTTTAGGTTCCTGATTCTTTGCTCTTTATTCCGGCTCTTTTTACCGTTTCTTATTAGTCTGCTCTCTTACGCTTCTTACAAGCCTCACCTTGAGATAGATCAGCATGGCTAATGGAGGAATTCCCGCAATTGCGTATAAGTAAAAAGCATTTTTGAAAGCCCAAACCAGGCAAAGTATCATCACAATAATGGCAATGTTTAAAAAAATATTAAACAGGATCTTTTTTGCCATATCGTTAATAGACAACCATATCAGGATCAAATTCAGCTGCCCAGGCAAGGATACCCCCCTTAAGATTATACAGGTTAGTGTAGCCAAGCTGCTCAAGCTGCATTACAGCTGCTGCACTTCGCGCTCCGCTGCGGCATTGCATAATAACTGGTTTGTCTTTACTGATCTTGGAAGCTTCAAGAACAACGCCCGCCAAAGGAATATTTTCACCTTCCAAATTTGACATTTCATATTCGAAAGGCTCACGTACATCTATGAGTTGAAAGTCTTCCTGGTGGTCGATTTTATTCTTTAATTCCTGAACAGTAACTTCTTTCATGTCTTGGTGCCTATATTTATACAAAGGTACTATTTTCTGTAAAATATTAATAAACTAAACAGGGGTGTCGGTGTTGCTTAAATAAAATCAGATCCGTGTAACATGTTGATAAAGCGGGCGTTTAATTAACTATTTTTAACACGAATGAAGAAAGTCACCGATTTTTTCTGGTTTTGCTCCGGAGCGCATGTTGATACCTTAAAAAGATTCCCAACTGAACACAATAAATATGTAGGGATCGGTGCTACCATATTTTTTACAGCGCTTTTTGCGGCGCTCTCAGGAGGATATGCCATGTATTTCGTGTTTTCTGGAAATCCTGCGGCGGTAGTATTTGCATTTTTTTTCGGAATTATATGGGGACTGGCGATCTTTAATATGGACCGTTATATCGTTGCAAGCATCAGCAAAAGCGGCACAACTAATCAGCAAATACTGCAGGCTACGCCCCGGATATTACTTGCTATTTTGATAGGGATCGTCATTTCAAGGCCTTTGGAATTAAAGATATTCGATAAGGAGATACGCGAAAAACTTAAAACAAGCTATCTTAATGGTCAGCGGTCAAAAATTGATACGCTTAACAAGACCTTCGCAAATAAATATATAAGCGAAATCCAAAAGACTGAAGAACTAAAACAGGAAAAAGATTCCCTGCAAAAAGATATAAACAAGTCGCGATATATTCTAAACCAGGAAGTTTTCGGAGACAAGACGAACCAAACTTCGGGGGTAACTGGTTTCGGGACTTACGCAAAACAAAAGGAATCGCTTGTAATTCAAAAGGAACAAAGACTTGAGGCGCTCCGCACAGAACTTGCCGGTATGGATGTTTTTTTCAGGAAGCGAAAGGATCTCGATGGCCTTACCGATCAGCGGATGTTTAGTGGAAAGCAGCTGGACAGCCTGGCTAACGTCGCTGGTTTTGCCGACCGGAACTGGGCGCTTGGTCAACTTTCTTTTAAAGAAGACGGTTCCCGCGATCTTGACAATTACCTCGCTATTTCATTTATTGGATTCCTGTTCATCCTTTTTGAATGCCTTCCTGTTTTTGTGAAGTTAATGAGCAATAAAGGACCTTACGATATCGCTCTGCAAAATGTTGATGATACGTACATCTACAAATCCGTTAAAACAAAAGACGAGGATATTGCCGTCACAGACGGTGTTTATGATACCCGCGTCGTCACGGAGATCGATAAGCAAAAACAGATCGTAACCAGGAGTGGGCAGCGGGACCTTGAAAAGTATGATTGGGATTAGTCGGATTAAAGAGCAAAGTACAAGGAGCAGACAAGTTTTCAAGCCAAAATTTTTAACTTCACGCACCAATAACCGACGATGAAGCTTCTTACGTGTTTATGTTCATTTATTTTTGCTGTAACTAATGTTTCAGCTCAAAATATAATCGAATACTCAATTTCATTCCCCAATGCTGTTCACCATGAGGCAGAAATCTCGATAAATATCCTTAATGTTCCTTCAGGGCCACTTTCCTTCAGGATGAGCCGCTCATCTCCCGGAAGGTACGCTACCCACGAATTTGGCAAAAATGTGTATGGGGTTAAAGCCTTTGACGGCACGGGTGTAGCCAGGGCGGTAACGCAGACAGAGGGCGACGTTTACAGGGTCGACAAACACGATGGTCATCTAAAAATCAGCTATACCATTTTTGGAAACTGGGTCGACGGAACTTACCTCGCGATTGATGAAACCCACGCGCATCTCAATATGCCGGCTGCATTTATGTGGTTCCCTTCAATGACAGACAGAGAGATCAGGATCAAATTTCATGATCTTGAAAAATACCGATGGAAAGTTGCCACACAGCTTAGATCATTGCCGGAACAAAACACTTATTCTGCGCGCAATCTTCAATATTTTATGGATAGTCCGGTTGAACTGTCCGATTTTAAGATGGCCTCTTGGCAGGATGTAAATGCTGATAAAAAAACCCAGAGCATCAGGGTCAGCGTGCACAGCAGCGATGACCAACCGCTGGTTGATAGTTTTGCTGGTAAAGTTGAGCGTGTTGTAAAGGAATCAAAAGCAGTTTATGGCGAACTTCCGGTATTTGATTACGGAACGTACACCTTCTTACAGGATGTGCATATTGATAACGCCGGAGATGGGATGGAGCACCGTAATTCTACGGTGATCACAGACCGGGCTGATAAGGTCGCTGGAAATGAAGAAGATCTTCTTAGCACATTTTCGCACGAATTTTTCCATGCCTGGAATGTAGAGCGGATCCGTCCCAAAACCCTGGAACGCTTTGACTTTTCGCATGCAAATATGAGCAGTGAGCTCTGGTTTGCCGAAGGCTTTACCCAGTATTACGGGAACCTGATCCTGAAGCGCGCGGGCTTTAGATCGGAAGATGAATATCAGGATATTCTTTCAGGCATCCTCAACGGGGTTTTAAATGCCCCTGGATCTGCACGTTTTTCTGCAGCTCATATGAGCAGGTATGCAGTTTTTGTGGATGCAGGAGTCTCTGTCGATCAGAATAATTATGCCAATACCTTTACTTCTTATTATACTTACGGCGCTTTCATCGCATTAGGATTAGACCTGCGTCTTCGATCGGAATTTAACTTGACGCTGGATGATTACATGCAAGCAGTTTGGAAAGCGCACGGAAAGCCGGAAATTCCTTATACTGTTACAGATCTTCAGAATGTATTGGCAAAGCTTACAAGCACCGGATTTGCTGAGGGTTTTTTCAGAAAATATATTGAAGGGGTGGAAAAGAATGATTACGCCAGCTTATTGACTAACGCGGGCTTTGAGCTGCGTAAAGCTGCTTCTGGAAAAGCAAGTATTGGGAACATCCGCCTGACCTTTATTTCTTATACAGGAAGAAACAGGGTTGCAAACGCGACAACTAAAGGATCGGCAGCTTATGAAGCAGGAATTGATATCGGGGACTATATTTTGAAAATAGGTGACGATAATTTAACCGGAAATATAAATCTTGACAAGCTTTTGGAAAAATATAAGCCGGGTCAAAAGGTAACGGTAACCTTCGAACATAAGGGAATAGTAAAAATCTCAACCTTGGAGTTTGACGAAAATAATGCTCTAATGGTTGTTCCGTTGAAGAATGCAACTGAAAAGCAGGTGCAATTCCGGAATAGTTGGTTATCCTCAAAAATAAAGTAATCGAATGAAACAGATATACCTAGCTGTCATATTAATTCTTCTTCTTGCATCCTGCGCGGTCCGAAGGCCTGATCAAACAGTCGATCAGGACGAAATAACCAGGATCATCAAAACACTTTCTGCCGATGATATGCAGGGCCGGGCGACGTTCACCCCGGGCATCGATAAAGCTGCAAGCTTCATAGAAAGTGAATTCAAAAAGATTGGTTTGCAACCCTTAAATGGAGACAATGATTTTAGACAGGAGTTTAGTATTAAACGGATCAGGCCCGGTTTAGCAAAGGTTGTGTTTGATGGTAAGAATATTGATGCCCTTAATGTTCTGACCATAACCGAAAAAGCATCGCTCGAGTTGACTAATACGTCAGGAGTACAGGTGATCACTCTTGCTGAAGACGAGCAATTTCTTCCTCGTTACCGGGAGATCCTGTCAATGGCTTCACCCGTATTAGTTTTAGTCGATCCGGAGCACGCCCCTATATTTAAGCGTCTGAGGGACAATGCACTCAGGGGAAGCATTGTTGCAAAACCCGCAGGGAATTCAGACGCTATTTTCGTCATTGGTGAAAACCCGCCAACAACGTTCACTGTCAGCTCAGTTAACAAAGTGGAGGAACTGTCTCTGTTCAACGTTGCCGGTATGATCCCAGGCAGATCAAAGGAAAAGGAATTGGTGTTGTTTTCGTCACACTATGATCATTTGGGAATAATTAAAAGCGTTGAAGGGGATTCAATAGCAAATGGTGCAGATGACGATGCGTCAGGTACTACAGCTGTTATAGCCCTTGCGGATTACTACAAAAAATTAAGTAATAATGAACGTACACTTGTTTTTGCTGCTTTTACCGCTGAAGAGATCGGAGGTTTTGGCGCGAGACATTTTTCATCTGAGCTTAATCCTGATGATGTTGTAGCGATGTTTAATATCGAAATGATCGGTAAGGAATCTAAGTTTGGCAAGAATGCAGCTTTTATTACAGGATATGAACGATCTGATTTCGGTGAAATACTTCAAAGAAACCTGGAGGGCACAGATTTTAAATTTCATCCTGATCCATATCCCGATCAGAATCTTTTTTACCGCAGCGACAATGCTACATTGGCAGAGTTGGGTGTTCCTGCGCACACTATATCAACCGATCAGATCGATTCGGACAAATTTTATCATACGGTAAAGGATGAGTTTGAGACCCTGGATCCAGGTAATATCTGGGCGACAGTAAAAGCAATAGCTTTAAGTGCCAGAAGTATTATAGCAGGAACGGATACGCCAAAGAGGATTCCTAAGTTAAACACGAAATAAATTCGAAGGTTGCTTTGCGCACTTAGCGGTCGAATGAACACTCAGCATCAGCAACCTTTGTTTTTTAAACATTTCGCGGTTAAAAATCAAATAGCCTTTCGCATTATATAATCATTCAACACAAATTGATGGTAAGGAATATCAACCTTCTCAATGATCTGGAAGCCCATTTTCTGATAAAATCCCAGCGCCGGATTTGCCCTGTTTACATTCAGTTCAATTTGACTAACGTTTAATTCTTTAGCAAGGTCCGACAGATATGCGAGCAGGTTTTTACCGGTTCCCTTGCCCTGCTCGGAGGGAAGAACATAAATTTTATGGATCTTCAGTAGCTGCTGTTCTTCTATTGAATATCCGGCGAATGCCACAACTTGTTCGTCCCTCTTTGCCAGGATGAACTTAACATCAGCCTTCATTTGTTCCTGAAGAGCATTTTCAGAATACATGTTCTTTATCATGAAGCGGATCTGTTCTTCAGAAAGGATCGGCTTGTACGTGGGCCACCAGGTCTTTTCGGCAAGCTCATGGATCACCTGGATATCCAGTTCTGTGGCGTTGATTATGTCCATTTTTAAATCTTTTCTGCAATGAAGATATAGGGCTGATCGAATGTAAACGAATAAAATCCGTCTTTTTCTGTTTCGAAAACATGATCTTCACGGATGATCAGGCCAGATGTATCCAGATCATGCACTTCGTGCATTACCTTTAAACTTTCTCCGGCAGGCTGCCATTTACTAAAGCCGGAGCGGATGGGGAATATTTTCTTGTCTTCAACGAAAATCACAATATCAATATCCTCAACGAAGAGAGCATAATCTTTAAGTGCAAAGTCCCGGGTAATAATATTTACAGCAGGGTAATTTTCACCTGCCAGGAATTTCAGGGCATCTTCAAGCGGATCGCTGGCAGCCAGGATAATACGGGTACTTTCCTGAGCATTGAAATCAGGATTGCTGGTTAAAACGCCATCTACCTTAAACGCCATGGAGTCTGCCAGTTCATAAATATTCTCATGAACAATTACCGTCGGGCTCCATTCCAGGATCTGCCCCAGATTTTCAATCCCGAAACCTTCGAGGCTCATGATCAGTAAGGCAGGTTCCTGTTTTTCGCGCACTATATGGTGTGAAGACATGAAGTAAACTTAGAAAATTTGGAGCAAAATACAAGGTGCAATTTCAGAACCAAGAGCCACGAACTAAGAATCAGGACTTTGGAAAATCTGTATTCAGAATGAAAACGGCAGTTTTGTTCAATTAGTTCTCAACCTGCATCGTATGCATCCCAGTTGTACCACATTCTATCTCAGTAGATCTTTTTATAAAAATCCTTTAAAGCCTCTGCGGGATGTGCTGCCATATTTACACCCGCAGAAACTGCAATTCCATAAATTCCTGTTGACAGAAGGCCGCCAACATCGCCTATCCCTATTCCGCCCACTGCCAGAACGGGAATATCGATGAAGAATTTGCGCATCTTGATCATAAGCTGTTCGTATCCCTTTATCCCAAGCAATGGATAATCATTTACTTTAGTGGTCGTGAGATTGAATGGCCCGCAACCAATATAGTCAACAACTCCTGAAGAATAGATTCGTAGAATATCCTCCAGCGTATTGGCCGAAGCGCCAAGCGTTTTTTCATCGCTGATGTGCGCCCGTATGCTTCCAAGATCTGCCTGAATATTCTCGATATGGACACCCTGCGCATCTACCTGATCCAGTAAATGATAATGATCTGTCAGGATCAGGGTTGCCCCCCAGTCATCGCAAATAGAAGCAATATGGTGAATCTCTTCAACGAGAGCGTCATCTTTTTTACTGAAACACCGGTACTGGACCCACTTAGCCCCGGCCTTGCACGCCAATTGCGTTTGCTCTGCATGACTGCGGTTTGGCAGATCCTGTGTCAGGTAGTGAAATTTGGAAATATATTTCTTCAAAGCGACTATGTTTAAGTTAAAATTTAAGACCCAGGGAAAGCAAAAAATTGGCCGGGGCTTGTGTAAAATAAAAGTTTTCAGTGGTAAATTCTCCGCCATACAGGTAGCTGAATGTATAACCGTTAGATTCATACGTTTCAGAAAATACATTATTCACCAAAAGAGTTAACCCAATGTTTTTTAAGCCTTTGAAAGACGTATTGTATACGATGCGGACATCATTCACAAAAAAAGCATCTAGTTTTCTCGCAGAATTTGAAGTATTATCAAGAAACTGCCTGCTTACATATTTACTCAGCAGACCTATTTCCGCGCGACGAAAAGGCTGAAACACAAGTTCACTGGATCCGATGAATTGAGGGGAAAATGCCAGGTCAACATCCTTGTAATTATTAACTATCTGCCCGCCATTGTCATAATCATCGACAAATTCGGTGAAGTTTTTGATCTTATTGCTGCTTAATGAAGCGGTTAATCCCCATCCAAATTTTCTGCTGAGCTGAATTCTGCTGTCGAGCTCCACTCCGTAACGGTAGCTCTTCTCTACATTCTGGCGAATGTATTCACCTACATCATTTACCTTCCCTGTCAGAACAAGCTGATCTTTGTAAAGCATCGCATAAGCATTTAAGCCTGCTGTAAAATTTTCCGTCCGGGTTCGATATCCGGCTTCAATATCTGTGAGATTTTCAGAAGAAGGCCGGGCGGCAGGCGTAGAGTTTACGTAATCATCACGGTTAGGTTCTTTATTAGCCACGGCTATAGAAGCATAAATGTTGTTCCCCGCATTCAATTGATAACTTAAGCCAAACTTTGGATTGAAATACTTTAGCTCATCAGTCTGACTAAGCGAATTGCGATTTTTATCAGTTCCCGATATTTGATAACCTACTGAACGGAATTGCAGATCCGCAAACAGATTTAGGTCTCCTATAGCATAGTCGGCTTTTGCGTATGTGTTGAAATCAGTTTTAAATCCGTTGCCCAGGTAATAGCGCTGCTGTTTCAAATTTACAGGGATTAATTGTCCGCGGATAACTTCTCCGAAATGATCTCCGTCATATTTATTATAAGCTCCGCCCACCGTCAAATTAAGGGCTGATATTGGGTTATAATTCAGCGAATATGTTAACCCATAAAAATCATTGTCCAGCCACCTCCGGCGCACCAGGTCACTTTCAGTTATGGTAGTCCCCCCGGAGTTAAAGGGGGCTAATCCGTAATTTATAAGATCCTGATCTTCTTTAAACTCTTCATAATATCCCCTGCCCAGGGTGTAATGCAGCGCTCCATTCCCTGAAAATTTTGATGAAAATACATGAGAATAAAGTAGCTGGTAGTGGTTTTGTGCATAATTATCAGTTTGATCTTCATAGGTAAAGCTATTGAAGGTCCGGTTGGAATTGAGTAAGCTTTCCGGCACACCATTCCACGACTGATAAGTTTTCTCAGCGCCTGAAAATACATTCGCACGCAAAAGACTATTTTTTCCGTAAAAAGCGCCGCTTATAAAGTAAGATTTAAGATCAGACGCCCCACGATCAATGTATCCTTCCGATTTTATCCTTGACAAACGCCCGTCAAAGCTGAATTTATTATTTATCAGCCCTGTACCTACATTTACCGTATTCTTCAAAGTTTGGTACGATCCAAAAGTATTGTTCAGTTCCGCATAAGCTGAGTCGCGCCGCGTGCTGGTCTGTATATTTAAGCTTCCTCCAAATGCACCTGCACCATTGGTTGATGTTCCAACACCTCTCTGGATCTGAATATTATCTACAGAAGATGCAAAGTCGGGCATATTAACCCAAAAAGTACCCTGGCTTTCTGAGTCGTTATAAGGTATACCGTTGATTGTAACATTTACACGGGTAGGGTCGCTTCCGCGGATACGGATACCAGTATAGCCAATTCCGTTCCCCGCATCGGAGCTTACAACCACAGAAGGCGTTTGATTCAGAAGAAAAGGCAGATCCTGGCCCAGGTTATTCTTTTCCAATTCTTCCCTGCTAACATTTTTGTATGTAGTTGCAGAATTTTCGGTCGCACGCGTCGCTTTCACCAGCACCTCATCAGCCAGGAGGGTATTTGCGCTTAATTGGAAATCCAGCGTTAAGTTTTCAGTAACTGAGATGCTTTTTTCCATGCCCTGATATCCCAAATACCTGATGCGGACTACATATTTACCGGCTTTAAGGTTTTTAATGCCGTAACTTCCCGACGGGTCTGCACGGGCAGTGATAAAAGAATCCTCAAGATAGATTCCGGCGCCTTCAAGCGCTTGTCCGGTTTGCTTGTCAGTGATTTTTCCGCTAATGGAAAATTGAGCTGAAGCCATGAACGGCATCAGGATCGCCGCAGCGATAATTAAAAAGTTTTTCAAAATGAATTAAAATTAAATCGTTAAACATCCTGCATGTTGGGGTTACATGCAGTCCCTTAACATTACCTCCCTACGCCGGCATTATCCGGATCAGGTGCTCTCATAAGTTGAAAGTTGGAAGTGAAGAGTTGGAAGTGCCGCACGGGTACTAAAAACTAAAAACTTATAACCTAAAACTCAATCGATGGGTTTAATCTCAGCCTGTTTTTGTGTTTGATTTCGCAAACAAGGCACCCCTTATTGATGGCGTAAAGATAGGGATTTGGAGCGACGATTAAAGAATTGTTTTGACTTACAAATCAATCATAGTATTTTTTGACGATTAATTTGAAAAGACGATTAATTTGAAAATGAGGAGTTTAGGAATTTTATTTGGAAGAGTATAGTATTTTTATCTCTTTTATTACTTGCTAATCGTCAAATTTGCTCATTTACTAACTCTATTAAACCCCTATTAATTCATGGAGGCTATAAATTTCATCAATTGCCAGGAAAGATAGGTTTTCACCGTCGATCACCTCGAAATCTTCACGATCTTTCTGAGACAAATTTGCTATCTCCTGAAATTTATCAAGAGGTACAATAAATGTACGGTCATTAGAAAGCGCAAGCAACATGGCGCTATTACCTACAAATTGTATGTTTTTGATTTCTGTTCTGACTGTTGTAACACTCATTTTCTTATCGCTTTTAAAGGTTGATTAGAATAAAATAACTCTAATTGATCCAATAATAAATCGCGGTTTTCATCGATTAACTTTTGAATAGTCAATAATTCTTTAGAGGAAAAATCTCCGGTTTTATTTTTATCAATCTCTATATCTGGCTCCAGCCAAAATTTACATGCTTTTTTAAATCCTCTGTTATTATAAGTAACATGTACATGTTTTCTTCTTTCGTATAGATCTGTCCCGTAAATGAGGAAAACATACTTTGCAAGAATTAACAATTTACCCATATATGTACAAAAATACAATAATTGCTTACCAAGTTTTTCAAAAACCGTACTTTTGCCCCTTTAAGAGAAATTTATGCTCAGAACACATACTTGCGGCGAACTAACCATTACCGATCTAAATAAAGAAGTTACGCTTACCGGCTGGGTGCAGAAATCACGCGACCTCGGTGGGATGACCTTTATCGACATGCGCGACCGTTATGGAATTACGCAGTTAATGTTTAATTCTGATGATAATGCTGAACTCAGGGCACAAGCCAGGGATTTGGGGCGCGAGTTTGTGATCAAAGTAACCGGCAAAGTAATTGAGCGTACGAGTAAAAACCTGAAAATTCCTACTGGCGAAATTGAGATCCGCGTCTCAAATCTCGAGTTACTGAACGCCGCAAAACTGCCTCCTTTTTTGATCGAGGATGAAACTGATGGCGGTGAAGACCTTAGGATGAGATACCGCTACCTGGACCTGCGCCGTAACCCGGTACGTAATAACCTTGTTCTGCGTCATAAAATGGCTCAGGAAGTGAGGCGCTACCTCGACGGGCTTGACTTTATTGAGGTAGAAACCCCGGTTCTGATAAAATCTACCCCGGAGGGGGCCCGCGATTTTGTTGTTCCAAGCCGTATGAATCCGGGAGAGTTTTATGCATTGCCGCAATCGCCTCAAACCTTCAAGCAACTGTTGATGGTTTCAGGTTTCGACCGCTATTTTCAGATTGTAAAGTGTTTCAGGGATGAAGACCTTCGCGCCGACCGTCAGCCGGAATTTACTCAAATAGATTGTGAGATGGCGTTTGTTGAGCAGGAAGATATCCTGAATGTGTTTGAGGGACTTATACGCACACTATTTAAAAATGTAAAGAACGTTGACCTGATCGATGTTCCGAGGATGCAGTATACTGATGCCATGCGATTATACGGGTCGGATAAGCCGGATACGAGGTTCGATATGAAATTTGTTGAACTTAAGAATTCCACTTTACCCGAATCTGAGGCTCCTGTCCTCTGGAGAGGCGGTGGTGAATCTTTTCCTGTTTTCGATAATGCAGAACTGGTAATTGGTATCAATGCTAAAAACTGTGCTGAATATACCCGGAAGCAGCTTGACGAGCTGACAGATTTTATCAAACGCCCGCAAATTGGCGCTACCGGGTTAATTTACATGCGTCATAACGCTGAAGGGAGTCTGAAATCATCCGCAGATAAATTCTACAATGAGGCCGATCTGAAAAAATGGTCTGAAGTCTTTAATTCTCAACCCGGCGACCTGATCTTAATTATGGCGGGCATAAAGGATAAGGTTCGTAAACAGTTAAGTGAGTTGCGCCTGGAAATGGGTAACCGTCTTGGGTTAAGGGATAAGCACGTATTCTCGCCCCTATGGGTTATGGACTTCCCTCTGCTTGAGTGGGATGAGGAAACTCAGCGCTATCACGCAATGCACCATCCTTTTACTTCGCCTAAGCCCGAAGATATTTCCATGCTGGATACCAATCCGGGAGAAGTTAGGGCCAACGCTTATGATATGGTGATCAACGGCACTGAAATTGGCGGCGGATCCATCAGGATCCACGACAGGGCTTTGCAGTCGCTGATGTTTAAGCATCTTGGTTTTAGCGTTGAAGAGGCACAAAAGCAATTCGGTTTTTTACTGGATGCCTTCGAGTACGGCGCACCCCCTCATGGCGGTATTGCATTTGGCTTTGACCGGCTGGTCTCTATTTTTGCCGGACTTGACTCTATCCGGGATGTGATCGCATTCCCTAAAAATAATTCAGGAAGGGATGTAATGATCGATTCGCCTTCAACCATTGACGATGCGCAGCTGAAGGAATTGAAGATTAGCACCACGGTTTAGAAGGATCAAGAACCAATAGCCAACACTCCACCAACGGTCTTGTATATTTCCATGTAAAGTGAATTTGTTGTTGAAATAAGCCCTGATTCTTGCTTCTTGGCTCAGTTTCATATCTTTAATTATGGTCGACCGTCGCAAATTTCTAGGGGATGCCAGGGTATGGTGATAACTCCACAGGACATGGTGCAGATATATGTTATTTATACGAAACCGATGCTGAAAATGTCGCAAAGATGCGCCAGGTACTTCAGGATTTCGCCCGGCAGGATTGATCGGCCTCTTGTTGATAGCATCTCATAGCAAAAAGGGAACGCTCCTGACGTATGTAACAGCGGGTATTGCAGAACATCCCAAGGATTTTCTTATTTTTAACTTCTAAACCTCCCTTATGAAAAACTTATATCTTGCGGGCATATTTCTTCTTACAACGCCCGCAATTGCACAAACAATCACTTCAAAGGACCAGATAAACCTGTCCGCAGATAAAATAGAAGCAAAAGTTATTGAATGGCGGCGTGATTTTCACGCTCATCCTGAGCTTGGGAATAGTGAACACCGAACAGCTGCAATTGTTGCCAAACATCTTCAGGGCTTGGGTATTGAAGTAAAAACCGGCATTGCAAAAACCGGTGTTGTCGGCATACTGAAGGGAGGTAAACCGGGTCCTGTGGTTGCTTTGCGCGCCGACATGGACGCGCTTCCCGTAACAGAGCGAGGGGAACTCCCATTTAAATCTACTGTAAAAGCCCAGTATAACGCTCAGGAAGTTGGCGTGATGCATGCGTGTGGTCACGATTCTCATACCGCTATGCTGATGGGCGTTGCCGAACTACTTGCAGGTATGAAAGCCGACCTTAAGGGTACGGTTAAGTTTATTTTCCAGCCTGCAGAAGAAGGTCCGCCGGTTGGTGAAAAGGGCGGTGCAAGCCTGATGGTCGAGGAAGGCGTATTGGAAAATCCAAAGGTTGATGTGATTTTCGGATTGCACATCTGGGCCCAGACGGAAGTTGGTACAATTACTTACCGCCCGGGCGGGATGATGGCAGGCGTGAGCGACATGAAAATTACAGTCAAAGGCCGTCAGGCGCATGGCGCATCCCCCTGGGCTTCAATAGATCCAATTGTAGTTTCTGCGCAGATAATTAATAGCCTTCAAACCGTTGTCAGCAGGAATCTCAACGTAACGGAAAACGCAGGTGTTGTAACGATAGGGGCGATACATGCCGGAGTAAGGTCGAATATTATTCCCGAACAAGCCGAAATGCTTGGAACTGTCAGGACGCTTAGCGCAGAAGATGAGAAGATGTTTACCGAAAGGATCAGGCAGATCGTTACTAAAACCGCTGAAGCTGCAGGAGCCACGGCTGAAATTAAGATTCCTTACAGCTCCCATTATCCGGTCACATTTAATAACCTTGCTTTGACAGATAAAATGTTACCGTCTCTTCACAAAACTGCCGGAGCGGAGAATGTCAAACTGATTCCCCCTATAACTGGCGCTGAAGATTTTTCCTTCTTCCAGGAAAAGGTCCCCGGGCTATTCTTTTTCCTTGGCGCAATGCCTAAAGGAGGAAATCCAAAAACTGCCCCTTCGCATCATACACCCGATTTCTTTATCGATGAGAGCGCGTTTAAGCTGGGTGTAAAAGCGTTGGCAGGGTTAACGCTGGATTACATGGAGAGGTAGTTGCGAGTTAACAGTTGCCAGTTGGTAACTGAGGTCGCAACAGGCATAGATTAAAACGGCACATCATCCTCCGCATTCCCAGACCGGTTATAATCCATAGGCTGGTCTTCCTCCGCTTTTGACTGGGTATTATTTTCGGTATGCGCGGTATTTTCTGCATGGCCGCCGTCGAAATCACTCTTCCTGCCCAGCATGGTAAAATTTTCTGCCACGATCTCGGTAGTATATTTTTTATGGCCCTCTTTATCTTCAAACGAACGCGTCCTGAGCTTTCCCTCAATGTAGACGAGTTTACCCTTCTGAAGATACTTAGCTGCCACGTCTGCCAAACCCCGCCACATAACGATGTTATGCCATTCCGTTTGCTCTATTTTCCGTCCGTCCTTGTTATAGGTTTCGGATGTCGCTAATGGGAAACTGGCAACGGTTACATTACCTTCTAAATGGCGTACTTCAGGATCCTTGCCCAGATGTCCTACCAGAATAACTTTATTAATACCCGACATGCTCTTTTTGATTATATCAATCTTTCAATTTAAGGAAATTTTTGAAAAATTGAAAAATTAGTTTTGGCTGTGCCAACTCTTTCAGATCCTCCATTGTCACATAAAACCAACCATTTTCCACGGCAAAATGTTCTGAAAAGTTTTCTATTTCGATAAATGTAGCATAAAGCCTCTGATGGCTCAGGATATGTTTAACAGGGCTGCTAACAAATCTTATACGAACATCTGCACCGAATGCTTTGACGAAATTTTCATGATCTTTCAGACTTCGTACATCAGTCAGCTGTTCAGTTTCGAAAAGTGGCAATTCATAAAGATTTTGCCAGATATCATTCGGCCCCCTTTTGTTCATTAAAATTCCCTGTTCATTGCGGGCCAGGATATAATTAAAATGCCTCTCCCGGATTTTCTGCGTTTTCAGTTTCACTGGGAGCTCATGGATCCTGTTTGTACGGTACGCCTCACAGCCAGGCCTCAGCGGACAAACAGGGCAATCCGGATTTCTGGGCTTGCACACCAGTGAGCCAAACTCCATCGCAGCCTGATTATATATGCCGGCGTTACTTTTGTCTATAAGCTCGTTTGCCAGATCCGTGAAAACTTTTTTTCCTTTGCTGGAGTTGATCGGCAGGTCGATGCCAAAGTATCTCCCAAGCAGCCTGAAAACATTTCCATCCACCACCGCTTTTGGTTCATTAGCGGAAAAAGACGCGATAGCTGCGGCAGTGTATTCTCCAATACCTTTCAATCTAATCAGCGAGTTGTAGGATTTGGGAAAATATCCCGCATGCTCTTCCATGACGGTCTGCGCCGTATGGAGCATATTTCGGCCTCTAGAGTAGTATCCCAGCCCCTGCCAGAGATTCAATATCTCATCTTCGTTAGCCGAGGCAAAATCCGAAACAGTAGGATATTTTTCGGCAAAGCGGTTAAAATACGGAGTACCTTGTTCTACACGCGTCTGCTGCATGATGATCTCTGAAAGCCAGATGATATATGGATCATTTGTATTTCTCCATGGCAGGTCCCTCTTGTTATGCTGATACCACTCAATAATTTCCCTTGCAAAATCCATACGTGACTAGAATTACATCTTAATTGACAATGCAAAAGTATCTTACTATTTGTTTCATAGCTACTTGGTGTAAAAAAAAGAAGATTTATTTCCCAAATTCAATTTAAACCAATACTTTTGCAACCCCAAAACAGTTAAGTTTTTACAATAAAATATAAATAAATACAGACATGACCAAGGCAGAAATCATTACAGAGATCTCTAACAAAACTGGAATTGAAAAAGTAGATGTGCAGGAAGCAGTTGAAGCTTTTTTCAAGGTAGTAAAAAATTCTATGGTAAATGGAGAGAATGTATATGTGAGAGGTTTTGGAAGCTTCGTTGTTAAAAAGAGAGCCAAAAAAACTGCGCGTAATATTTCAAAAAATACGGCTATCATTATTCCAGAGCATTTCGTTCCCAGCTTTAAGCCTGCGAAGGTATTTGTTGAGAAAGTCAAAAGTGGCAACAAATAGATCTGTGATTAGACAGGCTGCGCAATGTTAAACCGGAAGCAATACATAGTAGTAGGTTCAGTGGTAATTTTGATGGGTCTTATGCTTTCGATGGAAATTCAGGGACTTGTGAAGCCAAAGGATGGGTCTGCAGCAATTGCTAATACATCACCCGCGCCGGTTAAGACCCTGAGTTTAGCAGAAGTTTCTGATGTTTCCAGGCAAAGCCTGAATGCAAGTCTGAACAAACAGGTTACAGATCTTGAATCGGCTCTTAAAGGGGCATCTGAAGGTGAGACGGCAGATCTTCACAAAAAGCTTGCCCAGCAGTGGGATGATGTTAACCAGCCAGCTCCTGCAGCATTTTACTACGAACTGATTGCTCAAAAGCAACCTGCATACAGTTCATGGCTTAAAGCAGGCGACAAGTTTACTGACGCTTACCAGCAAACAACGGATACCATCATGCAGTCTGCACTTGTCCAGAGGGCGATTAGCGCCTACCAGCAGGCAGATAAGCTTCAGCCTAACACTCCTGAAGTTAAAACTGGCTTAGGCATAGCCTACGTTACAGGAACGCCAAACCCGATGCAGGGTATCCAGTTATTACTGGACGTTGTTAAAAACGATCCTGAAAATCTTAAGGCAAATCTTAACCTGGGCTTGTTCTCGATGAAGTCAGGCCAGTATGAAAAAGCTGTAGAGCGTTTTAAAACCGTTATATCCCGGGAGCCCAGCGCCGAGGCATGGTTTTACCTTGCTTCAAGCTATGAAAATATGGGAAAGAAGTCAGATGCCATCGGCGCTTATTTAAAAACAAAAGAGATCGCGGCTGACCCTAATATGAGCCAGTTTGTTGATCGTAAAGTGAACGAATTAAGTAATTAGATTATAAAACATTTTAAAAACCAACATTATGCCAAGCGGTAAAAAAAGAAAAAGACATAAAATGGCTACCCACAAACGCAAAAAGCGTTTAAGAAAGAACAGACATAAGAAAAAATAGTCTGTTTAATCACTGAGCTTCAACTCACTGATTATCCCAGACTAAAAGATAACAGCTGACCTCCTCGCATAAGCGCTGGAGGTTGTCTGTTTTCTGTTTGTTTTTCAATTTTCCTTGTATTAACACATGCCGTATTACGGCATCTAAACAGTAGCTATTGGTAAAAGAATTAATTATCAATTCAACCCCTGGAGGGGTTACTATTGCTTTACTGCAGGACAAGCAACTCGTAGAACTAAACACAGAGCAGGTCAACAACAATTACGCTGTTGGCGATCTATATTTGGGTAAGATCAAAAAGATTATGCCCGGACTTAATGCTGCATTTGTTGACGTAGGCTATGAAAAGGATGCTTTCCTGCACTATCTTGATCTTGGGCCTCAGGTCCAGTCGCTTTTAAAGCTTACCAAGATTGTAAAGAATGGCAGTTATAAAGATAAACTGCTGAATAGTTTCAGACTGGAAGCCGACATAAATAAGTCAGGCAAAATTTCAGAAATATTGACCCGGAACATGTTGCTTCCGGTTCAGATAGCAAAAGAGCCGATCTCTACTAAAGGTCCGCGCTTAAGCTCGGATATATCTATAGCCGGTCGTTTTTCTGTTCTGGTACCTTTTTCGGACGTTATTTCGATTTCGAAAAAGATCAAGAGCAATACCGAACGCACCCGTCTTAAAAAGATTGTCGAAAGTATTAAGCCTAAGAACTTTGGGGTTATTATTCGTACGGTATCCGAAGGAAAAGGTGTGGCAGAATTGCAGAAAGACCTTCTCGATCTGATCGATAAATGGGAAAAGTTTGCAAAAAAACTTCCTCATACGGAGCCTTCCAAAAAAATCCTTGGTGAGATGGGACGTACTTCCACCATCTTAAGGGATATACTGAACGCCGATTTTACAAATATTCACATCGGAGACCAGTCTCTGTACGAGGAAATAAGATCATATGTACATGAGATCTCTCCGGAGATGGAAAAAATCGTTAAGCATTATCGCGGTAAGGAACCTATTTTTGAAAACTTTGGTATAGAAAAACAGATAAAAGCTGCTTTCGGACGGACTGTTAATCTTCCAGGTGGGGCCTATCTTGTAGTCGAGCATACCGAGGCCCTTCATGTGATTGACGTAAATAGCGGTAATCGTACTGCCAACACGGAAAATCAGGAACAGAACGCCCTGATGATCAATATGGAAGCTGCTAAAGAAATTGCACGTCAGCTGCGCCTTCGTGATATGGGAGGAATTGTTGTTGTCGACTTTATCGATATGCACAAACCTCAGAACCGGAAAGAGCTTTTCGATTATTTAAAGGAGCAAATGCTCCTGGATCGTGCCAAGCACACGATCCTTCCGCCAAGTAAATTCGGACTTGTTCAACTTACACGTCAGCGGGTACGACCGGAGATGAACATTGTTACAAACGAAAAATGCCCTGCCTGTGATGGTACAGGAGAGATTACCGCGAGTATCATCCTGATGGACGATATTGAGAATAATCTTAATTATATTCTGAACGAACAGAACGAAAAAAGTGTGACGCTCTGCGTGCACCCTTACATTGAAGCTTATATCAGGAAAGGCCTCTACTCACGTCAGTGGAAGTGGTTCTTTAAATTTAACAAGTGGATAACAGTTAAAGCTGCCCCATCTTACTACCTGACAGAGTTTCACTTTTTAAACTCTAAAGACGAGGAAATTAAACTCTAAATCCGAACCCAACTGAAAATGTGCGCTGATTATTCAACGCACATTTTTTTTGTTAATAAATCACCCCTCGGGATACTAATATTATTAGTTTATTGCATAAATTCGCAGTGCATTAAAAAATCAGACTGATGGCCAAAACCCGTACCGCTTATTTTTGTCAGAGTTGCGGGCATGAGTCTGCCAAGTGGTTAGGTAAATGCCCTTCATGTAGCCAATGGAATACTTTTGTTGAGGAAATAATTGAGAAAGCTCACCAGTCGGTGCCCGATTGGAAAAGCGGCTCTACCAGCACTCAGCGCTCGAATAAGCCCGCAGCTATTCACGATATCATTTTTTCAGCCGAGAATAGACTGATTACTCCTGACAAGGAGCTGAACAGGGTTTTAGGCGGTGGGATTGTAAGCGGTTCCATCGTGTTAATCGGAGGAGAGCCGGGTATTGGGAAGTCCACACTGATGCTGCAGGTCGCTCTCAATCTTCCCGGTTTAAAGGTACTCTACGTTTCCGGGGAAGAGAGCGAGCAGCAAATAAAGATGCGTGCCGAACGCCTTACAGATGTGCCTGCGAAGGAAGGTACACAGATCCCGGGAGTCGCAGATACTTATATCTTAGCAGAAACATCTACACAGAATATTTTTAAGCAAATTGAGATCCTCCAGCCTGATCTGGTGGTTATAGATTCCATCCAAACCCTGCATTCTGCACATATTGAATCTACGCCCGGGAGCGTATCCCAGGTTCGGGAATGTACGTCAGAGCTTCTTCGTTTTGCCAAAGAAAGTGGAACCCCGGTTTTTCTTATCGGGCATATCACAAAGGATGGAATGATCGCCGGGCCCAAGATCCTGGAGCATATGGTAGATACGGTTTTGCAATTTGAAGGCGACCGACATCATGTATACCGGATTTTAAGGGCAGTTAAAAACCGCTTTGGCCCCGCATCTGAATTGGGGATTTACGAAATGCTGGGCAGCGGACTGCGGGAAGTGTCTAACCCTTCAGAAATCCTGCTTTCACAAAGGGACGAGCCCTTGGGCGGGATAACTATATCTGTCATCCTGGAAGGCCTGAGACCTATGCTGATCGAAACCCAGGCCCTTGTCAGCGTTTCTGCCTATGGCACGCCGCAGCGCTCTGCAACAGGCTTTGACACAAAAAGGATGAACATGCTTCTTGCTGTACTCGAAAAACGCTGTGGGTTTAAACTTAGCGCAAAAGATGTATTCCTGAATATTGCCGGAGGACTACGGGTGGAAGATCCCGCGATCGACCTTGCTGTAGTTGTGGCGGTCATTTCATCTCACGAAGATATGCCTGTTGATTCAAAAATTTGTTTTGCCGCTGAAGTTGGCTTATCCGGTGAAATAAGGGCCGTCAACCGGATCGAACAGCGTATAGCGGAAGCGGAGAAACTTGGATTTGAAAAGATATTTATCTCAAAATATAACCTGCCTGCCGGTAAAAAAGTGGCTGATGATGCGAACTGGAAAAAGTATACGATCGAAATAAATACAGTAGCTAAAGTTGAAGAAGTATTTCACGCTTTATTTGGCTGATGCCCCGCGGGCCTGCGGATCAAATTCATGATCACCAAGTAATTCACCATCAAATACATAGATGTCATAAATATTTATCAATTTGCATAAAACTAATTATATATGAAAAGGATTTTACTTTCAATTATTTCAATATCCCTCCTTGCGGCATGTAGCTCAGCTCCGAAAACAGAACTCCATGCCGTTGAGAATGTAAAAGGAAAGGCCCTGTATGGCGATCCCATTGAGAATGCTAATATCATTCAGATTTCCGCGCTTTCCACAGCTATGAAGGATGAAAAGAAAATGGATCTGAAGGTCCGTGGTAAGGTAGTAGAGGTTTGTAAAAAGAAAGGCTGCTGGATTGTCATGAAACTGAATGATGGGCAGGATATGCGTGTTACTTTTAAAGATTACAAGATCTTTCTTCCTAAAGACGTTTTAGGGAAAGAGGTTATCCTGGATGGCTTTGCTTATCGTGATACCACCACGGTCGAGAAGCTTCAGCACTATGCCAAGGATGGTGGAAGAACTGAGAAAGAAATTGCAGCTATTGTCGATCCAAAAGTGGAACTCGCCTTCGAAGCTAAAGGCGTTGCGGTGATGAACTAATACCGGGCTTCTTTATATCCGGGAATAAGGAATAAAGAGCAAGGACATTAAGTCTTTATTCCTTGCTCTTTGTTCTTTATTCTATTTTGACAGATACATCGACTTCTCTTTATAAAGATGTCTGAAGTAAGGATCTTCCAGGTTGTCAATAAATCTTATTGCCTCCCCGGTTGATTTCATCTCCGGTCCCAGCTGTTTTTCCACTTCAGGAAATTTATCAAATGAGAATACCGGTTCTTTGATGGCATACCCTTCAAGCTTACGCTCGATCTTAAAATCTTTCAGTTTATTAGCGCCAAGCATGATTTTGGTGGCGATATTGATGTACGGTACATCGTATGCTTTCGCTATGAAAGGAACAGTACGCGAAGCCCGGGGATTGGCTTCAATTACATAAACCTTATTATCTTTAATCGCAAACTGAATGTTTAGCAGCCCGCGTACATTAAGCGCCTTTGCAATTCGCTTACTGTATTCGGTCATATCATTAATCACGCTTTCCGGTAAGCTAAACGGTGGCAGTACGGCAAATGAATCACCGGAGTGAATACCCGCAGGCTCAATATGCTCCATTAACCCGATAATATGCACCTCATCTCCATCGCAAATCGAATCTGATTCGGTTTCTTCCGCACGGTCAAGAAAATGATCGATCAGAACACGGTTTCCCGGAAGGTTTCTCAACAGCTTAACTACTGCTTTTTCAAGGTCCTCATCGTTGATCACTATGCTCATCCCCTGTCCGCCCAATACGTAGCTCGGACGTACCAGAACGGGGTAGCCAACTTTATGAGCGACTTCCAGTGCTTCCTCGGCATTTTCAGCAACGCCGTACAATGGATAAGGAATATCCATTTCTTTCAAAAGATCAGAGAACCTTCCTCTATCCTCTGCGATATCCATATTATCGTATGAAGTACCTATAATTTTAATCCCTCGTTCATGAAGCTTTTGCGCCATTTTCAAAGCTGTCTGGCCTCCAAGCTGGACAATTACTCCCTCTGGTTTTTCGAGCTCTATAATCTCACGTACATGTTCCCAGAATACAGGTTCGAAGTACAGCTTGTCTGCCATGTTGAAATCGGTCGAAACCGTTTCAGGGTTACAATTAATCATAATGGCTTCATAGCCGGATTCCTTTGCTGCCAGCAAACCATGTACACAAGAATAATCAAATTCTATACCTTGCCCTATCCGGTTCGGCCCTGAACCCAGCACAATGATCTTTTTCTTATCGCTGGCGATGGATTCATTCTCATCTTCAAAAGTAGAATAGTAATAAGGGGTTTTCGCAGGAAACTCTGCGGCACAGGTATCAACCATTTTGTACACGCGATGGATCCCCAGCTCTTTACGACGATCATAAACTTCATCTTCTGTCACATTACCCAAAAGCCATGCGATCTGCGCATCGGCATACCCTTTTTGTTTCAGGGTGTTGAAGAAGTCGGCAGGGATGTTATTTAATGAATAGCGTTTTAATTCGGTCTCGAGACCAACCAGTTCCAGGATCTGTGTCAGAAACCATTTATCGATGTGAGTGATCTTGCGAATAGACTCAAGGGGCACTCCCAGGCTCATGGCATCTTTGATATGGAAAAGCCTGTCCCAACTTGGATGTTCGAGACTGTGCATGATCTCTTCCAGGTTTCGGCTTTGCCTGCCATCAGCCCCGAGTCCAAGGCGGTTAGTTTCCAGACTCTGACAAGCCTTTTGAAGCGCCTCAATAAATGTCCGGCCGATTGCCATCACCTCACCTACAGACTTCATCTGCAAGCCCAGCTCGGTATTTGCTCCTTTAAACTTATCAAAGTTCCAGCGCGGGATTTTCACGATCACATAATCAAGCGTAGGCTCAAAATATGCTGATGTGGTTTTAGTAATCTGGTTTTCTATCTCATCCAGATTGTAGCCAACGGCCAATTTCGCAGCAATCTTAGCGATCGGGTAGCCAGTCGCTTTTGACGCGAGGGCTGATGAACGGGAAACCCGCGGATTGATCTCAATGGCAATAATATTTTCAGTAGCGGGATCAACAGAGAACTGGACGTTGCACCCTCCGGCAAAATTTCCAATGGCACGCATCATCCGGATCGCCTGGTTCCTCATATCCTGGTAGCAACGGTCGCTGAGGGTCATCGCAGGAGCAACAGTAATCGAATCGCCGGTGTGGATTCCCATGGGGTCGAAATTCTCGATCGAACAGATGATGATCACGTTATCATTCCCATCACGAAGCAATTCAAGCTCAAACTCTTTCCAGCCTAAAACTGCTTTTTCAACAAGCACCTCATGGGTTGGCGAAGCCTGTAAGCCACGGCTCAAAGCATGGTCAAAATCTTCTTTTTGATGTACGAAACCGCCACCTGAGCCCCCTAAGGTATAAGATGGGCGGATAACCAGCGGATAACCAATCTCCTGCGCTGCTTCTTTACCTTCCAGGAAGGAATTGGCGATTTTAGATTTGGCAACCCCCACTCCGATCTCGACCATCAGCTTCCGGAATTCTTCACGGTTCTCTGTTTTTTCGATGGCGTCTATATCCACTCCTATAATACGAACATTGTATTTTCCCCATATCCCTCTTTCTTCGGCTTCTTTACAGAGATTCAGCGCTGTCTGACCTCCCATTGTGGGCAATACCGCATCAATTTTGTGTTCGTTCAGGATCTGTTCGATACTCTCGCAGGTTAAGGGTAAAAGATAAACACGATCTGCTATAACCTTATCCGTCATGATCGTGGCGGGATTAGAGTTGATAATGGAGACCTTTATTCCTTCGTCCTTAAGAGACAGGGCTGCCTGTGATCCTGCATAATCAAATTCGCAGGCCTGGCCGATAATAATAGGTCCTGAACCGATGATGAGGACCGAATGGATGGAGATATCTAATGGCATAGTGCTTTTTTGAAGTCTTTTTATGACTCAACAAAATCGAGATCGCTATGCTGTGAAAACAAAAATCCCGGCTGTTTTGTCGGGATGCAAAGCTAGGTAATTTTATAGATTTATTTCTTTTTTTGAAATAAAAGCGTTAGCGTGATTTTAATAATCTGACAATAAGCAGTGCCTGTAACACAGGAATTCTTAGTTTCAGGTATTGGAACGTATTTTGTATATATGGGTAAACTAATTTTAAGAAAATGAAAAGATCAATTTTAATGTTCACTGTGCTTGCCAGCATTCTGACGGGCTGCGCAGCAGTACAATCAATTGTACGTTCAACTTTTCCCTACACGGCAACATTGCTTGTTCCGGCATCGAGTAATGTAAACAGAAGTTTGTCATCCACGAGCCAGGCCAGTAGCTTTGACCAGGTCTTTACCGGACAGGGATCGAACACGGATGCAGTCCAGAATGTCAGGGTTGCCTCTGCCAAGCTGGAAGCTACAAATCCTTCCGGTCAAAACATGGGTGTGTTTAAAAGTATCCGTATGTACATCTCACGCGGGGATAGCTCGTCAGAGGTACTTGTTGCTTCGAGGGACGATATAGGAGCTTCAGTTGGCAGCAGCATTATGCTTGATATTGATAATTCGCGTGTCCTTGACGATTATATAAAGAGTGCCACAGTAAGGGTAAGAATGGAATATGTATTGCGTAGTGCGCTATCTTCCGACGTAACCTTGCGGTCCAGTTTAGGATTTAACGTATCCCCGAATACAACGAGGTGATTTCTTTCCCGGGCGAATACCCGGGCCCTTACTTAAGAATTATGAATTCTTAAGATTAATACTTATTGCTGCACTACAATGACATAAGCTATATTTGAGCAATGATCCTTCTTAGCATTGCCGACTGGTTTAAGAGCCAGAGCCTTCTTGAAACTTCCGGAGTAATAACCGGAATTCTTTGTGTTTATCTTGCAGCAAAGAATAAGATCTGGAGCTGGCCGATGGCTATTATCAGCGTAGTGATCTATATTTTTATTTTCCTGGACGTCAAATTATACGCCGATACAGGTTTGCAGGTTTATTTTTTGATAACGAATATTTATGGCTGGTATTTCTGGAGCCGTAGATCTGATAAAGAAACAGTTCCCATTTCTTCTATTACACGCCGGGAAATAATCCTGTCAATTGTTGGAATAGCTGTTTTTACCCTTGCACTAGGGTTTTTTCTGTTCAAGCGCACTGATGCGTCATTTCCATTCATTGACAGTTTCTGCACGGCATGCAGCCTGGTCGCTCAAATATTTCTTGCCCGTAAAGTGATGGAGAACTGGCTGATCTGGATATTTGTGGATGTGATCTATGTGGGAGTGTACATGGCAAAAGACCTTCATCTGACCGCCGGAATGTATGCCTTATACATTTATATCGCAGCTATGGGATACTTTGAATGGCGAAAGCAATATCGCCTTTCAAATTCTTTATCACGCCGAAATGATTGGTAAAACTACCATAAAGAAAATAGCGGTTGTCGGACCTGAGTCGACCGGAAAGTCAACTATTTCTGCCCAGCTTGCTGAACATTATAATACGGTATGGGTGCCTGAATATGCCCGGGAGTATTGTGAAGCATTAACTGAGCCCTGCACCTGGAAGGATGAAATCAATATGTTCCGGGGCCAGCTTAGTCTTGAAGAAAAATTTTTACCCCAGGCCAACAAAATTCTCATTTGCGATACAACATTTATAACAGTAAAGATTTGGAGCGACCATGTGTTTGGCGAATCCCCACAGGAGGTTATTGATGAACTTCCAAAACATCCGTACGATCTTTACTTGTTGATGAATATTGACCTTCCATGGCAGGAAGACCCTTTAAGGGACTTTCCTCACATGCGGGAACATTTTATGGAAGTATGGCATCAGGAATTAAAAACTCTTGGTGCAGAATATCATCTTATATCAGCCGCGAATGAGGAGAGGTTGAAAAATGCTATTCAAACAATTGACCGCTATTTAATTGGTAAATGAGCAAATTGTATTTAAGTCTAGCACAGCGTTTAGTCCGGGTTAGCGATAGCAGCGGAAATACTTTTTTTGCGAAGCGAAAAAAGATTGCAGCGGATAGCGCGGCACCGCTCCCGCGGGGCAACCCCCAAATACCTGAGCAAATTAGAATTGGTAAAGATCATTTTATATGCGAAATTCACCATTGTCATATTTTTCCACCCCGCATGCAACGCCGGTTAATTGCCTGCGTCTCTTAAATAAGAAAAGCGTAAAAATTTGGAAGCTGTTTACGTAGATCAGCACTACAACCTTGTGGTTGAGTGCAAGAACGGTAGTAGGAAGGCACATAACGATTTATACAGGCTCTACTCCAGGGCCATGTTTAATATCGCTATGCGTATTCTAAACAATGAAGATGAGGCAGAAGACGTGTTGCAGGAGTCGTTTATAGATGCCTTCGGACGTATTGCTGATTTCAGGCAGGAAACAACTTTCGGGCTGTGGATGAAACAGATCGTGGTCAATAAATCGATCAGTCAGTTGCGGAAGCGCAGGATGGAACTGATCTCCATTGATGATACTGATGTTGAGGCTATCCCTGAGACTGATCTGCCCGATAATGAAGAAATGGAATTGCAGGTGCGGCAGGTACGAGCTGCCATCCAACAGCTTCCGGATGGTTATCGCGTAGTACTTACGTTGTACCTGTTGGAGGGCTACGATCACGAAGAGATTTCGCATATTCTGCGGATCAGTGAAAATACCTCCAGGACCCAGTTTATGAGGGCAAGAAGGAAACTTGCCGATATGTTAAGAAACCGCGGAATAAGTTATAACTAATCTGGCAGATTTTTATAAACCGGACGAAGGACCTATAAGAGCCCTTGTGAGAATAAATTAAAAACAAACGGAAATTCCTCTTCAAGAGAGGTAGGGAGAGATTAAGATGAAAGACAGATTAGAAAATTTTATCAGGGAAAATAAAAGGGATTTCGATCAGTTCGAACCACCAGCTGCTTTGTGGGATAAAATAGAAAAACAGCTCGATGAGAAACAGGTCCACCCTCTATCCCCTGGCAACAAAGAAAAAGTAATACGTTTGAGCTTTTTGCTCAAAATGGCGGCATCGGTAATTATTGTGCTATGTGCCGGTCTTTGGGTATACCAGTATCAAAGCCGGGAATCGGCAGATCTTAGTAACATAGATCCCCAACTGGCCAAACAGCAGGTACATTATGCGACGTTGATCGAAGTTAAACGGAGCGAGCTGAAACGGATTGAAAAAGAAGAACCTCAATTATACAGTGAGTTTTCTGCAGAGATCCGCAAAATGGACGCTAGCTATCAGAAATTAAAAAGTGATCTTCCGGGAAGCCCTAATCAGGAAGAAACGGTGAAGGCGATGATCCGGAACCTGAAGATCCAGACAGAATTGCTGAACCAGCAGTTAAATATTATCCAGCAGATTAATACGGTTAAAAAAGAACAAAAAAATGGAACACAACAGATTTAAGAAAGTAACGCTTCTGGCCTTCAGCTTTCTTTTAACACAGGTGGCCTTCGCACAGTCAGACTCAAAAGCCCACAAGCACAACACAATAAGAATTGATACCAGGGATCTTTCAAATGAAATATCTAATATTTTCAAAACTGTTGCTTTGGAAATAAAAAAGATCGATTTTGAAAAAGTTGGTGTTGCGATAGAAGCGGCGGTCAATGAAATAGAGTGCGAAGTAGGTGATATTGAAGTAATCATTAACGACAGGCACCGGACGGGGCTGCCTGAGCAGCAGGATGAATTAATCGGAACTGAGGAAAAGACCAGGATCATCAGTAAAACCTATTCGGTTGATGGCAATGATAAATTAGCTATCAGCAATCAATACGGAAAAGTGGCTGTACACACATGGGCTAAAAATGAGATTAAAGTGGATGTGGAGATCAAGGCTTTTGAATCGACAGAAAACGACGCCCAAAACTTACTGGAAAGTGTAACTATTACGGATACACGCCAGGGAGACCTGATAAATTTCAAGACCTCTTTCGGAAAAACTTCCATGAACTTCTGGTCGAAAGTGCGAAATGGGAAAGAAGAGCGCCGCGGGGTACAGGTTAACTATGTGGTCTACATGCCATCGAAGAATCCGCTTGATATAAATAACCAATACGGTGGAATAATTCTGCCTGATTTTTCAGGCCCGGTGAACATCAATAGTTCGTATGGCGGCTTTTCGGGGGGGAAACTCGACAATCCGGCTAATCAGGTGAAAGTTAGTTACGGCACTGCCTCTTTGGAAGATTACTCAAATGGGAATCTCACCGTGTCCTATGGTACCTTAAATCTTGCCAGCGCTAGTAAAGTAAATGCTACAGTAAAATATAGCGGTGCAAGGATTACAAAACTAACAAGTGGAGGCACATTTGATCTGAGCTATAGCGGAGGCTTCAAAATTGACAATGTTGATAAAAACGTCAAAAACCTGGTGATAAACTCTTCATATTCAGGAGTAACATTAGGAATTGATGAAAATGCGGATTTTGATTTCGATGTTACGGTAAGCTACGCCGGCTTTAATTATAATAACGATAAGATAAACCTGGTAAATCAATTATCTGATGCGGGGAAAACAAAAGTGTGGAATCCTACTAAAAATTATAAAGGAAGTATGGGTAAAGGCTCGGATTCAAGGATCATTATCAAATCTAGTTACGGCGCAGTAAAGTTCATGTAAACGGCGCAGTAAATTTTTAAAGAACCTTCCGGAAAACCGGGAGGTTTTTTTGTTTTAATAGTAATTGCTTTTAATTTACTTTTGCAGAAACCGCTGAATTATGGAATGGCTATCGAATCCTGAGATCTGGATCTCTCTAATTACATTAACGGTGCTTGAAATTGTGCTTGGAATAGATAATATCATATTTATTTCGATTATGGCATCTAAACTACCGGCATCCAAGCAAAAAAAAGCAAGGCAGATTGGCTTGGCTTTGGCCATGATCACGCGTGTGCTGCTTCTTTTATCGCTTACGTGGATTATGACTTTAACCAATCCTCTTTTCAACATGGGAGAATGGATCGGGATCACGGATGGGGATTGGCATGAGAAGCTGTCAGTTTCCGGGCGCGACCTGATACTGATCATTGGCGGTTTGTTCCTGATCTATAAAAGTACGCGTGAGATACATGAGAAACTTGAGGGTGATGAACACGATGTTAAAACAAAGGCCATAGTTACCTTCTCAGGGGTTATCATACAGATCCTGCTGCTCGATATTGTATTTTCTCTTGATTCTGTTATTACGGCCGTTGGTATGGCCGATAACATTGGCGTTATGATCGCCGCAGTAATTATTGCCGTCGCTGTAATGATGGTATCTGCCGGCGGGATAAGTGACTTCGTGAATAAGCATCCCACCGTGAAAATGCTGGCTTTGTCGTTCCTGCTACTGATCGGTGTTTCACTTCTGGCTGAAGGATTCGAACAGCATATCCCGAAAGGGTATATTTATTTTGCCATGGCTTTCTCCGTCTTGGTAGAAATGCTTAATCTGAAAATGAAAAAGGGGCCTGCAAAGCCCATTAAGCTTAAGAATACGCCGAAATAGGACTAGGATTCATAGGATAGCAGGATGCATAAGATGCTGGGCGGAGAGTAAACTGGGACTCCAAAGTCTTGGTTCTTGGTTCCTGGCTCTGAGAATAGGATGCATAGGATGCTGGGCGGAGAGCTAAACTCGGATCCCAAAGTCTTTGCTCCTGGTTCCTGGCTCAAATAAGTCTTTAATCTTTGCTCCTTTTTCTTTACTCCAAACTAACTTACCCTGCACAGCAATCCTTTCAAATACTCTCCTTCCGGAAACGATGATCTTACCGGATGATCTGATGGCTGGGCAAACTGTTCGATAAATTGTACTTCCTTTCCGGCATCAAGGGCAGCCCATGCCAGGATCTGTTTGAACATACTGATATCAACAGCTCCGGAGCATGAGAAAGTAGCCAGGAGGCCACCCTTTTCAAGTAGCAGCATGGCAAGCCTGTTTAAGTCTTTGTATGCCCTCGAAGCTTTGGTCAGGGCCGAGCGTGATGGGGCATACTTGGGCGGGTCAAGAATGATCAGGTCAAATTTCTCTCCCTCCTCCCGGAATATCCTCAGCTGCTTGTTCACATCAGATTGAATTAGCCGGTGAGGTATATGATTAAAGCTGTTAATTTCTATGTTTCTTTTCAATGTATCTATGGCTAAGGCCGAGCTGTCAACACTTAACACTTCCGATGCGCCTGCCCGGAATGCATTCAGACTAAACCCTCCGGAGTAAGAAAAGCAATCAAGTACTTTCTTGCCTTTTGAATGGCTTGCTACAAGTTTACGATTATCCCGCTGATCACAATAAAATCCTGACTTCTGCCCATTGGCAATGTTAACCTGATAAATGATTCCATTTTCTTTAACACTTACAAATTCCGGTGGCCCTAAACCAGACAAGATCCCGCCGGATGACGCTTCCATGCCTTCGTGCGCGCGCGCTGAAGCGTCGCTCCGGTCAAATATGCCTTTAGGGGAAAGGAGCTTTTGCAGCTCGTCCAATATGATGTGTTTTATTTGTTCAACGCCGCTTGTAAGGATCTGTACTGACAGGAAATCAGCATACTGATCCACAATCAGGCCGGGTATAAAATCGGCTTCGCTAAATATTAACCGGTAAGTATTAGTGTCTGACGTGTAGAGATTAGCCCTGTATTTTACCGCTGTCCCGATCTTTTTTCGCCACCAGCTTTCGTTGATCTCGGTTTCCAGGTTCCATTCAAGCAATCGTACTGCAACACGCGATTTGTCATTAAAAAACCCATAAGCAAGAAAATCCTTATTTTGACCAGTTACCATGACGATGTCGCCATTTTCCGGGTTTCCTTCAACCCGGTCTATCGCTCCCGAATATACCCAGGGATGCAATTGTTTAACCGCCTTTTCCTTCCCTTTTTTTAATCTCACAGAATACATGGCGCAATTTACCAAACGGTTCCCTATTTCCTAATCCCCATTTCCTCCCTACCTTTGCCTTCATGGAACAGATTAAATGGACAGATTTCGAAAAGGCAGCCTTGCGGGCCGGTACGATAATAGAAGTGCTTGACTTTCCTGAAGCAAGAAAACCAGCTTACAAAATTAAAGTTGATTTCGGTGATTTTGGTATTAAATGGAGCAGTGCCCAGGTCACCAAACATTATTCAAAACAGAACTTAACAGGCAGACAGATTGTAGGGGTTATAAACTTCCCTGACAAGCAGATCGCCGGTTTTAAATCTCAGTTTCTTGTAACAGGTTTTGCGGATTTGCAGGGAGATATTGTTCTGACATCCATTGAGCGGCCCGTTCCAAACGGTTCAGCCCTGATTTAGCAGCGAATTAAATCAAGGTTTTAATTCGTAATATATTTTGCAGAGATAAGCAGGAAAAGCATACGGTCAGATTTGGCTTCACTATAATTTTCTTGCAATAATTGCGTTATCTGCTTGTTTTTTAGTTTCACGGCTGCCATCTCCAGGATTTGAAAGGAAGCCATTTCTACGCTCTCGATATTTTGCAGATAAAAGATAATAGACAGATCACGAAGTTCCGGCTCGCCTGTATATTGCTGAATGGCTTGAAATGCATCATCGATCATGCCAGTCAATCCGAGAATATTACCCTCGGAGACCTTTTCATCCAATAACGTGTATATCATCGCGATGCGGACGATCTGTTTCTCAACATTTTCGACCGTTTCAGCAATTGCTTTCTGCAAATCAGAAAAATAGGCCTCTTTACCTAGAAGGGGTAGTTTTTTAATAAGGTGACTTTTAGCGGAATGTATCCTGTCGAGATGACTAATAAAAAAAGCCCTTAATTTTTCCGTACCTAATTGAATCTTTTCTGAAGATTGATCATTGCCTTCGTCGGCCATTGTTGCTTTAATTAATTTAAGAATTCTTTTACACGGCTTACAAGGTGATGAGCTTCAAATGGTTTGCTTATACACGCATCTGCCTTGGATTCAAGGGCAAGAATATCGATGTCAGTTTCAGCGGAAAATAAAATCACAGGTAAACGCCTGGTCTCACTATGAGATTTGAGCTCCCGGCAAATCTCAGCTCCCGTTTTCTCTGAACCGATTAGTTGTATGTCAAGGAGGATGAGGTCTGGATGAAGTAATTGAACATATTCTGCCGTCGTCCCAGTGTCGCGAAGAATTACTTCATAACCCTCTTCTCTGAATATTATGCTTAAAATGGCCAGTATGTCTTTGTCATCATCAATAACGAGTATTCTTTTGGTCATAATTCTAAAAGTGTTCTGATACTCAGTGGTTGAATGAAATACCGATTGCCTGCATTTGTAATTTAAAGGCCAAAATTATAATTTATATTTAAAATTCCCAGAATAAACAAGATTTTTTTGATAAGACCTGCAAATAAAGCTGAAAAATAGTTCCTGACTTAAAGCTTGCCACTTTAGCGATGACAATTTTAACAAAAATCAATTTTGTCATTCGATAGCAGTTATTTAGAAGGCCGGTTTTAACCGGAAGAAATTCCCGTTTATAAGAGGATCATTCATTGAATAACTAACCAGGATTTGCCTCAGAATTTAAACAAGGCTATCTTGCGTCATGAAATATATCAGTTTTACTGACGGGCCTGTAATAGCGCCGGATGAATTTTTCATGAAAGAAGCTTTAAAGGAAGCCCAAAAAGCACTGGACCTGGAAGAGGTGCCTATTGGTGCTGTTATCGTTCATAGCGGACGCATTATAGGACGCGGACATAATCTTACCGAACAGTTGAACGATGTTACCGCTCATGCCGAAATGCAGGCCTTTACCGCAGCTGCGAATTATACCGGTGGAAAATATCTGAAAGATTGTACTTTATATGTTACCATTGAGCCGTGCATCATGTGTGCGGGGGCTTCATACTGGACTCAGATAAGCAGAATTGTATATGGCGCTAAAGACGTAAAGCGCGGTTTCTCAACTATCGCACAAAAAATATTGCATCCCAGAACAGAAGTCACCGAAGGTATCATGGCTGAAAATGCAACCCGGCTGATAAAAGATTTTTTTATAGCGAAACGCAACAAATCATGACATCGAATTGAATTATTTCTAACATATCAAACTTATATTTGTTACTTTAATATTGTTAAACTAAAAATTAAGATTATGGCATTTGAACTCCCCGCGCTGTCGTATGCGACTGACGCTTTAGAACCACATATTGATAAAACAACCATGGAAATTCACCACGGTAAGCACCATCAGGCTTATGTAGACAACCTGAATAAGGCATTGGCCGGCACAGATGGAGAAAACCAGAGCATTGAAGACATTCAAAAGAATATTTCCAAATATCCTGCACCTGTACGGAATAACGGAGGCGGACATTTTAATCATACCTTATATTGGTCGGTAATGTCTCCCAATGCTGGTGGATCCCCGTCAGGTGAACTTGCTAAAGCTATTGACGAGGCCTTCGGATCTTTTGATGAGTTTAAGAAAAAATTCGCCGAAGCCGGAACTACGAGATTTGGATCAGGATGGGCATGGTTAAGTGTTGGAAACGATGGAAAGGTGCAAGTGAGCTCTACCCCGAACCAGGATAATCCCTTAATGGATGTTGCCGAGGTAAAAGGTACTCCTATCCTGGGTATGGATGTCTGGGAACACGCTTATTACCTTAAATACCAAAATAAGCGCCCTGATTATATATCGGCTTTCTGGAATGTTGTAGACTGGGATGCCGTTGCGGAACGTTACGCAAAAGCAAAATAAAATAAACGAAAGCAAACTTTATTTTAAAAGTGATGTATTAATGAGGTACATCACTTTTTTATTTTACGATCATGAGAAATTCATATGTAATTGTTGCTCTTTTTGCACTCACACTGTTGTCTGGCTGCGAACTTGTTGGTGATATTTTTAAAGCAGGGGCTTACACTGGTATCTTTATAGTAGTCATTATCATAGCTTTAATTATCTGGCTTTTATCTAAATTTAGGGGCAGGGGATAATCAGGAATATATTTGCATTATCTCCTTTTTTCTTTTACTCTGCATACGTTTTGGGATGGCTGCGATAATTTCCTTTTCAAGTATCGAGATCAGCTTTCTCTTTAGGAAGTTCCTGTGGGTTACGATACTTATTTCCCTGGAAGGGGCTGGAGATTTGAAATAACGGACACGATCCAGCTGCCTGACCGAAAAGTCTGCCAGGGAAAGCTCAGGAAGAAGAGTAATGCCCTTATTCATGTCAACCATCCGCTTCAGGGTTTCAACACTGTCGGTATTGTATTCAAATGGCTTGATCTCATCCGATTTTCTCCGGTTACAAATGTTCAGTATCTGGTTCCGCATGCAATGACCTTCGCTGAGCAGCCAGAGATCATTTGCGTCAATATCATTTGGTGACAGGTTTTTCTTGCTGGTTAGCGGGCTTGATTTTGAGAGATATGCGACGAATGATTCAAAGAAAAGGGGATTTTCATTTAGGCTTTTGTCGCTAAGCGGAGTAGAAAGAATACCGCAATCCAGCAGGCCATTCTTAAGGCCGTATACAATTTGCTCTGTTGTATATTCCCAGACGAGCAGCTGCACCATTGGGTATTTTTCCATAAAAGCGGATATAACCCGGGGCATTAAATAAGGGGCCATAGTAGGTATTATTCCAATCTTCAGCTCGCCCTCTGCACCGCCTTTTTTATTGCTGATGATCTCCTTAATTTTATAGCTTTCTTTCACGATGAGCCTGGCCTGTTCAAGGATTTCTACACCAATTTCTGTGGGAATAACAGGCTGCCGACTTCTGTCGAACAGTTTTACCCCAAGATCTTCCTCAAGTTTCTGAACCTGCATACTCATGGTAGGCTGTGTTACAAAACATTTTTCTGCAGCAAGCCCGAAGCTTCTGTAAGTCTCTATTGCTATGATATATTCAAGTTGTACCAGAGTCATTTTATAGATTTTATCTATGTAAAGATAAATATTATTGATTATATCTATAAATATTAAACTGTAGTTTTGATTTACTAAACTTTAAATCACAATGGACGAGCAACATAACAAACTTACCACCGCATCAGGCGCACCTTATACTGATAATCAGGATTCTATGACTGCAGGTCCCCGCGGACCGGTTTTACTTCAGGATTTTGTTTTGCATGAGAAGATGGCGCACTTTAACCGTGAGCGCATTCCGGAACGAGTGGTACATGCGAAAGGATCCGGGGCGTACGGCACCTTTACGGTCACTAACGACCTGAGCAAATACACACGCGCCAAAGTTTTCAATCAGATAGGTAAACAAACAAAAGTTTTTTTACGCTTCTCCACTGTTGGCGGTGAGAAGGGATCTGCTGATGCCGAGCGTGATCCTCGTGGCTTTGCAATGAAATTTTATACTGAAGACGGAAACTGGGACCTGGTAGGAAATAATACGCCGGTTTTCTTCGTGAAGGACCCTAAAAAGTTCGGCGATTTTATCCATACCCAAAAGCGCGACCCGCATACCAATTTGAAATCCCCTACCATGATGTGGGATTTCTGGTCCCTGAATCCTGAATCCCTGCACCAGGTATTCATTCTTATGACCGACAGGGGTACTCCCCTGAGCTATCGTCACATGCACGGGTTCGGCAGCCATACATTTTCGTTCATTAATAAGGATAATCAGCGTCATTATGTAAAGTTTCATTTCAAAACTGCCCAAGGTATTCAAAACTTTACGGGCGCTGAAGCTGACCAGATGAAATCGCGGGATATGGATCACGCACAGCGTGATCTTGTTGATGCGATTGCCAGCGGCGATTTTCCAAAATGGAATGTAAGGATTCAGATCATGTCGGAAGAAGAAGCGCGTAATTACCATATCAATCCTTTTGACCTTACTAAGGTGTGGCCTCATGGAGATTATCCATTGATAGACCTTGGTGTATTGGAACTGAACGAGAATCCGGATAATTACTTTGCGCATGTAGAACAGTCGGCCTTTGCACCTGCCCATGTTGTGGATGGCATCGGATTTTCTCCCGATAAAATGCTGCAGGGACGGATCTTATCTTACCCTGACGCGCAACGATATCGCCTGGGCGGTAACTACGAGCAGCTCCCGGTAAACCGTTGTCCTTATCTTGTAAGCAACTATCAGCGCGACGGACAAATGCGCCTAGATGGAAATGGTGGCGCTGAACCTAATTATTTCCCCAATAGTTTTGATTATATCGTAGAGGACCAGAGCTACAAGCAGCCCGGCCTTGAGCTGGAAAGCAATATGGCCGATTGGTATGACAGAAACGCCCCGGGTGAAGACGATCATTACACACAGCCTGGAAACCTGTTCCGCCTTTTGAGCCAGGAGCAGAAAATTAATACCATTAATAACATCGTTGGAGCGATGAGCGGGATAGCTGGTCCGAAAAAAGACCTGATCACAAACCGCCAGTTGTGTCATTGGTTCAGGGCAGACATTCAGCTGGGAATGGGGATAGCATCCGGCCTCGGACTTAGCATGGAAAGCCTCAGTGAAATGATGCCTCAGAAACACTGAATTAGTTGAAAGTTGAAAGTTGAGAGTGGAAAAGTTGAAAATGGAATAAGAATAGAAAACATATCAGCTTTTTAATACTTCATTTAGAATCATAGTTTAAGTCCGGCGAAAATGCCGGACTTTTTAGTTTGCAGGAAATGATCCTACCTTTGCAATGATCCAAATATTGAATGCGATCAATTAGTGCCAGGGTATAAGCAGATGGACGAAAAAGATTCTACAAGGATAAATAAGTACTTAAGTGAGATCGGCTATTGCTCCAGAAGAGCTGCAGATGGTTTAATTCTTCAGAACCGTGTAACAATAAACGGGGTGGTGCCAGAAATGGGGACTAAGATCGTACTGGGCGATGAAGTCAGAGTAGATGGTAAAACTGTATCAAAGCCAGATGAAAAGCCTGTGTACATCGCGTTTAACAAACCCGTTGGAATTGTTTGTACCACTGACACGAAAGTGGAAAGGAATAATATCATTGATTATATCAAATTTCCTAAAAGGATCTTTCCTATTGGCCGTCTTGATAAGCCCAGTGAGGGCCTGATCCTGTTAACCAGCGACGGAGATATTGTCAATAAGATACTGCGGGCGCGGAACAATCATGAAAAAGAGTACCTGGTAACAGTGAATAAGCCGGTCAATCAGGAATTTCTTAAAAGGATGAGGAACGGAGTTCCTGTGCTGGATACCGTCACAAGAAAATGTGAATTGGAGCAGCTTGACAGGAACAGATTTAAAATAATTCTTACCCAAGGACTTAACCGTCAGATACGCAGGATGTGTGAGTACCTGGACTACAAGGTTATCAAGCTCAAACGTGTCAGAATAATGAACATCAGACTGGATATGCCGATAGGAAAATGGAGGTACCTTACTGAAGAAGAACTGGGAGAGATCAATCAAATGGTTTCCTCATCTTCAAAGATCCAACATTGATTCTGAATCTAATCATCTCAGGTTATACCTCCGATATATCAGGGCCTTTAATGAGAACCGGTAAATTACCGATAATTTACTCTACCGTCACCGATTTCGCCAGATTTCTCGGCTGATCCACGTTACAATTCCTCAGCACGGCAATATGATAAGATAATAGCTGCAGCGGAATTGTCGCCAGCAAAGGCAGGAAGATCTCATCCGCATCAGGAATCTCGATGGTGTAGTCAGCCATCTCCTTCACTACGGTATCACCTTCTGTAACGATAGCAATCACTCGTCCCTTCCTGGCTTTAACTTCCTGGATGTTGCTTATCACTTTCTCGTAAGATGAATTTTTCGTGGCAATAAAGACCACCGGCATTTCCTCGTCAATTAAGGCGATAGGTCCGTGCTTCATTTCTGCAGCCGGATAGCCTTCTGCATGTATATAAGAGATCTCTTTAAGCTTTAAAGCACCTTCAAGCGCAACAGGGAATCCGCTGCCTCTTCCCAGGAATAGAAAATTCCGGGCGTCTTTGAATTGCTCGGAGATCGTTTTGATCTTGTCGTTTGACTGAAGGCACCTTTCAACCAGACCGGGAATACTATCCAACTCGGTTAATAAATGGATCAGCTTACTTTGGGATATAGTTCCCCTTTGCTGCGCCATATATAAAGCCATCAGGGTAAGGACCGTTACCTGGGCGGTAAACGCTTTAGTCGAAGCTACCCCGATCTCAGGCCCTGCATGGGTATAAACACCCGCATGACTCAATCTGGGAATAGACGCACCCACAACATTGCAAATGCCGAAAATTGTAGCCCCTTTCTCCTTTGCCAGCTCTATAGCAGCCATTGTATCAGCGGTTTCGCCGGATTGTGAAACGGCTATAACAATATCTTTTTCGGTTATTATCGGGTTCCGGTACCTGAACTCTGAGGCATACTCAACTTCTACAGGGATTCGAGCGCATTCTTCTATCAGGTATTCGCCAACCAATCCGGCATGCCATGAAGTACCGCAGGCCACGATAATGATGCGGTCAATATTCCTTAGTTTTTCGGCGTATTCTTTAATCCCGCCAAGCTGCACCTGGCCGTTGGAAGGATACATCCTGCCGCGCATACAATCCTTGATAGATCTTGGCTGCTCGAAGATCTCTTTAAGCATAAAGTGATCAAAACCACCTTTCTCCAGCATTTCCAGCTTTAGCTCCAGTTCCTGAACATAGGGGATTTGCACAACATTATTAATGTTTTTGATCAGAAGCTCTTCCCGTCTGATATAGGCTATTTCATTATCATTGAGATAGATCACATTTTTTGTATACTCAATTATAGGGGAAGCGTCTGAGGCGATAAAATATTCATTCTTACCAACACCAATTACCATCGGACTTCCTTTACGGGCAGCTATTAACTCATCCGGATCGTCTTTGCTCATGATCACGATGGCGTACGCTCCTACGACCTCATTCAGGGCTATTCTGACAGCCTCCCGGAGAACAAGGCCGGTTTGTTTTTGGATATCTTCAATGAGATGGATAAGAACTTCCGTATCGGTATCGCTTCTAAAAGTATGCCCCCTTACGATCAGGGTTTCTTTTAAAGTGGAATAGTTTTCAATAATGCCGTTGTGTATAATGGCGAGGCGCTCATCGCCGGAAGTGTGGGGATGCGAATTACGGTCGGATGGTTCGCCATGAGTAGCCCAGCGCGTATGGCCCATCCCGATCTTTCCATTCAGGTTTTCGCCTTTTACAGAATTTTCCAGCTCGCTGACCTTACCGGCTTTTTTATAGATGTTAAGAGTATCATCTATCAATGCTACTCCGGCGCTATCGTATCCCCGGTACTCAAGTCTGTGAAGACCTTTTATTATTATTGGCCACGCGTCACGAGAGCCGATATATCCAACAATTCCGCACATTTTTTTTTATTACTTTAAAGGCGAAACTAGTCAAAAAGGCTAAAAAAGAAAAGGTTTTAAACTTAATTTATCTTACTGTAAATTATATTGAGCTTCATTTTATAAGTTACACCAGCTTTGCCACTCCCCAGAACTGCCCGGGAAGCCGTAGTTCCTGAAGCTAAAGGGCCAGTTGAGCGGCTATAGTTTAAGCTTACAGGTGCAAGAAATGCGTCATACTGCTTAAGCTTACCTTTCAGGATATCCTGAATATAAGTTGTAACTACTAAGGTATAGCGCTGCTTGGAAGAGTCATAAAATCCCCCAAATGACAAGTCGTCCAGCGAAACAACGGGATCCATACCAAAATCAGGAATGAACTGGCGCTGGCTCGCTATATCTGTCCGGTACATTAACATACGCGGGGAAGGCTTATAGTTGTCGGTACCCCCAACAACAGTGACAATAAGCTCCGCTTTGTTGATCGTAATATTACCAAGTTCTTTTAATTTTTCAATAAAAGGAAACCGTACTCTGGTACGCAAACCGCCCAGTCCCTGCACATATGTAAAATCATACTGTGTAGAGGGGTTGTTTAATTGGGTTTGGATATTGGTGCCCGTATAATCGTGATTAAACTGCGCCGTTACGGGCTCACGACCGCTCAGGATCGGAAAAGAGCTTACCGTGGTATCAATTGCAGTTCCGTTCGTACTCTTGTAATAGATATCAAGCCTGCTGGAATCCGCAAGATTAAGAAAGGCCACACCACCCGGGCCGGAGCTTTGAGCGGGGTTAACTTTTAAATACAGCCCCTTAATAAACTTAACAAAAAGCTCATTGGTTGAGAAATTTGCCGCCGGCCCTTTCAAAAAGTTAGCATTGATAAAAGACGCGCTGATAGGGATCCTGATCTGAGGGGCTTTAGTCTTGACTACATCAGGCTTGGCAGTAACGATCTGATTTACCTTGACACTGTCTCTGCGTCTAATGGTAACCAACCGGCTTCCAATGACAGAAGAATTAAAATTATAACCTTCTGTGTTATAATAAGTCCTCCTGCCAAGCTGGCTTGTGAGCTGATGAACGTCTATCTGAAATTTCGACGTGCTGTCACCGTAAAATTCATCTCCGTAATGCAGTACAAGTACGGCGGAATCTAATACGGGCGCAGTTCCGAAAGTTGTATTATTATTTGTGAGGTTGATCGTTAAAGCGATATTTGCCGTTGTCTTTCCAAAAATAGGATCGGCAAAATAACCAAGTGGATACTGCGACAATGTGTTTGTGGGAATGGTGTCTTCCCGTACAGTTGTTGATCTTACACTTACGGTATCTGTAAAATTTCCATTAATCCCTGTTGCCGGGTCTACGTCCAATCCGATAGAATCAGTATTCTGACAGCTGCCTAAAATAAAAAGACTTATCAACATCGTCAATAAGTCCAGTCTGTATAATTTCATTTGTAAGACATTAGATTTTAAAAGCCCTATGAATCATCGGTGTGAAAGCAACTGGTTCCATCAGGTACTAACGGAAGTTCATTTTGGGATATTACCTTAAGCTAAAGAAACGAGTTCTTCGTTAGCTATTTCTTCGTAAAGGTTGTAATAATTTTCGAAATCTGAAGTGGAAATGTATTCCAGGGTCGGTTTATTGGCTTTTTTAACAAACTTTAACACTTCCTCACTAATGTTTTCTGCGGCGTAAACAATCGCATCCGAATAAGATATTGCCCCGATATTAAGTGCAGTATTGGTTGCTGCCGCATAAACCTCAGTATTTTCAGCATTCATCCCGCTCATAATTGCCTTTGTAGCAAATGCCGGGTTAAGGCTGGTAGAGAATCCATCCTCGTAAACAGAGTAAACAACTTTGGAGTTTTTGAATGTCGGATCATCCTTGTAGATAGTCTTCAGATAGGCAGGCACCAACGAACTCATCCATCCATGGCAGTGAACTACGTCAGGAGACCATCCTAATTTCTTTACAGTTTCTAAAGCGCCTTTGCAGAAAAATATGGTGCGCTCATCGTTATCTTCATAAAACTTATTGCTTCCATCAGCAAAAACATGCTTCCGCTGAAAATATTCTTCATTATCCAGGAAATATACCTGCATCCGGGCAGAAGGGATTGAAGCAACTTTGATTATTAAGGGGTTATCATTGTCGTTAATGATAATATTCATTCCTGAAAGGCGAATGACTTCATGAAGCCTGTTACGACGTTCGTTTATATTACCAAAACGCGGCATCAGAATCCGGATCTCAAATCCTTTGTCCTGCATAGCTTGTGGAAGCTGGCGGGTGATCTCAGAAATCTTAGTAAGTTCAAGGAAAGGCGACATCTCATGCGTAATAAAAAGAATCTTCGTTTTTGCCATCTCCAATTTGATTAAATTAAGGTTAAGAAAAGTTTTCGAACAGCAAAGGTAAGCATTATCTTATGAATTATCAACGATATATGCAAGTTGTTTTGGTGGTAGTTAAGTATTTAACCATTTTTGACCTGAACTAAGAAAGATCTATTTTGGAAATATTCATCACCCGGGCAGAAACCCAAGCTTACCTGGCAGGGTTAAGATCATTGGGTAAATCAATAGGCTTTGTTCCCACGATGGGGGCTTTGCACCAGGGGCATCTGTCGCTTGTGGAAGCTGCCCGCAGGAAAACGGATGTAGTTGTATGCAGCATTTTCGTGAATCCGACACAGTTCAATGATAAAAAGGACCTTGAAAATTATCCGAGGCCACTCGAAGATGATATCCGGAAGCTCCGGGAAGCTAACTGTGCCGTTTTATTTCTTCCGGAGGTGGCTGAGATGTACCAAAGTCATGATGAGTGGCACATAGAACTAAACAATCTCGATACGGTGCTGGAGGGTGAAATCAGGCCGGGGCATTATCAGGGGGTGACTCAAATAGTTAAAAAGCTGTTTGATATTATTGAACCGGATTATGCATTCTTCGGACAAAAAGATTACCAGCAGTTTATGGTGATTTCTTATATGGTGGAAAAACTGGGCATCAGCGTAGAGCTGATCCAATGCCCGATCGTAAGGGAAAACGATGGCTTGGCCATGAGCTCCCGTAATGTCTATTTATCACCGCCTGACCGGAAAAATGCACTGGCCTTGTTCAAGTCATTAACTCAGGCTAAAGAGAAGTTTGAAACAGAGACGGTTTCACAGATAAAACTCAATGCGCTGGCTTTTTTAGGATCAAGCCCGGGAATTGAACCCGAATATTTTGAAATTTTAGATGCCAGCACGTTTCAGGCGATCTCGAATAAAACTACCCAGCGCATCATTGCACTTGTAGCCGCGCGTGTTGGCGGGATCCGTATTATTGATAATATGATGCTTAAATAATTCTCAGGCAATTTGAAATTATATCTATCCGGTCTTAAATATATTTTATTGCTGGTCGTTGGAATTGGCCTGATGATCCTGGCTTTCAGGGGACAGGACCTTGACCAGCTGACCTTTATTCTCCGGAATGCGCATTACGGCTGGGTGACTGCTTCGCTCGCCGCCTGTCTTTTGGCTCATATTTTAAGGGCCTACCGCTGGAGGATGATGATCAGTACCCTGGGACACGGCACCCCCTCCTTGCTGAATATTAATTATGCCGTGATGATCGGGTACATGGCAAATGTGGCTTTTCCAAGGATGGGGGAAATATCAAGGTGCGGCGTGATCAATAGGACAGACCGTATACCCCTGGCCAAATTAATCGGGACGGTAATTGTAGAGCGGGTTATAGACTTGCTGATGTTCGCCATAGTAATTGCGTTGACCTTAATCCTGCAGTTCGATGTCTTATCTCAATTTCTGTATAGAAATGTAATTTCAAAAATGAACGGGAGTTCTGGAAATCTTGCAATTTTGATTTTTGCAGCCGGAATCCTTTTTGCAGCAATTGCATTGTTTTATGTGCTGATGAAGAAACGGAAATGGGGGATAAGGGACCGCATTTATAATTTATTTATTGATTTGAGGAGCGGAATATTTTCTGTGAAAGATGTCGGAAATAAAACCGCCTTTATTGCCAGTTCGGTCATAATCTGGTTTTTGTACGGACTTTCTACCTATTTATGTTTTTTTGCGATCAGTTCAACATCCGGCCTGGACGGTCTTGCAGCGCTTTCAACCTTAATGTTCAGCGGTTTGGGGATGATAGCGCCTGTGCAGGGCGGAATTGGCGCATTTCACTGGATGGTATCAGAAGGTTTGGAAATATACAACATTCCCAAAAGCGAGGGCCTGGCATACGCACTCCTGATCCACACATCACAAACCCTTTTAATACTTTTGGCCGGCGCACTCAGCCTGGTTATGCTTATGTTAAAATCACCAAAATCAAATGCAAATGGGCAAGCTTCAGAATATACAGCATAAAATTTTAAATAGCGAACAGCTTAAGACCAGACTGAATATTTGGCGCCTGCTTGAAAAAAAGATAGTTTTTACAAATGGTTGCTTTGACCTGCTTCACCCGGGCCATATTGATTACCTGGCAAAAGCTGCAGATCTTGGAGATAAGCTTATTATCGGACTTAATTCCGATCGGTCCGCATCCGGACTTAAAGGCCCTGGCAGGCCAATTACGGATGAATACTCACGATCGCTTATACTGGCTTCATTCTCTTTTGTAGATGCCCTGGTGCTTTTTGACGAACAAACTCCGTTGGACCTGATCAAATGGATCAAACCTGATATTCTTGTTAAGGGGGGAGACTATACTGTTGATCAGATTGTTGGTGCAGAAATTGTACTTCAAAATGGCGGGCAGGTAAAAACATTGGAGTATCTGCCGGGACATTCAACAACACTGATCGAGCAGAAGATCCGGTCCGTGAAATGATCACATGACCTAAGATTAAATCTCCTCGTAAATATTTATTATTCAGTGATAACTGATACCAGTAAATATTATTTTTGTTGACCTAACCATTTTATCTATGTATTTTACATTTTCAGAAGAGCAGTTAATGATCCGGGATGCGGCGAGGGATTTTGCCAACAACGAGCTTAAACCTGGAGTAATTGAGCGCGATGAAAATCAGAAGTTCCCTGCGGAACAGATCAAAAAACTCGGCGGACTGGGATTTTTGGGGATGATGGTCGACCCGAAATATAATGGCTCCGGACTCGATGCCGTGTCTTATGTTCTCGCAATGGAAGAGCTTTCCAAAATTGATGCATCTGCATCTGTGGTGGTGTCAGTAAATAATTCGCTCGTTTGTTATGGCCTTGAAACCTATGGAACAGAAGCCCAAAAAGAAAAGTTTCTCAAGCCTTTGGCCGCAGGCGAAAAACTTGGGGCATTTTGCCTGTCAGAACCGGAGGCTGGGTCTGACGCAACCATGCAGCAGACAAGTGCGGTGGACATGGGAGATCATTATTTACTTAATGGCACAAAGAACTGGATCACAAATGGCAGTTCTGCTTCCATTTATCTTGTCATCGCTCAGACAACTCCTTCCAAAAGACACCAGGGGATAAATGCCCTGATAGTAGAAAGGGGAATGGACGGCTTCACGGTAGGCCCCAAAGAAAACAAGCTTGGAATAAGAGGGTCGGATACACACTCCCTGATGTTTACAGATGTTAAGGTTCCAAAAGAAAACCGGATCGGGGAGGAAGGGTTTGGTTTTAAATTTGCTATGAAAACCTTAGAAGGCGGGAGGATTGGTATTGCTTCTCAGGCCCTCGGTATTGCTTCAGGCGCGTATGAGCTGGCGCTCCGGTATTCGCAGGAAAGAAAAGCCTTTGGTAAAACAATATCCGGGCACCAGGCTATTCAGTTTAAGCTGGCAGATATGGCTACAGAAATTGAAGCAGCGCGGCTCTTATGCCTTAAGGCAGCATGGTTAAAGGACCAGAAGCTGCCTTATGCGCAGGCGAGTTCAATGGCAAAACTGTTTGCATCGCAAGTCGCCATGAAAACTACGGTAGAAGCTGTTCAAATACATGGAGGATACGGTTTTGTAAAGGAATATCATGTTGAGCGTTTAATGCGCGATGCAAAAATCACACAGATTTACGAGGGTACTTCTGAAATACAGCGGATAATCATATCCAGGGATGTACTAAAATTTTAAGCGAATCGATGAAGAGCATTTTAACCACCGCAAAAGTTATCATTTCCCTGTTATTGCTGTCCTCCTGTCGTTCCACTGATCAGGAGTTAAAAGCAGGTATATGGCGGGCAACCCTTAAAACTGAGTCAGCCGCTGAAATCCCGTTTAATTTCGAAGTGCTTGACTCAGCAGGGATAAAACGCATAAATATCATCAATGGAAAAGAGGAATTCAGGGTTGACGAGATTTCGTTTGATTCGGATTCAATATTCATACAGATGCCATTATTCGACTCCGAGATTCGCGCGCGGATCAAAGGTAGCGTACTATCCGGCAGCTGGATTAAACATCTTGCAGATAAAGATGTGGCCATGCCCTTCGAGGCCAGGGCAGGAGACGAATGGAGATTTTTTAAGGCGAATAAAAGTTCAAAATTTAATATAGCTGGAAGGTGGTCGGCGTCATTTACGAGTACGGACGCTATGGATACAACCATTGCAGTGGGTGAATTTAGCCAGGATAAAGAAACGGTGACAGGTACGTTCTTGACAAGTACGGGAGATTACCGTTTCCTGGAAGGAACAATTTCTGACGATAATTTATACCTGTCATCCTTCGATGGCGGCGGGGCCTATCTTTTCACTGGCAAGTTAATGAACGATAGTACATTGGTTGACGGAAAATTTTATTCCGGATATTCATCGCTGAAAAGCTGGACCGGAAGAAAGGATGATAAAGCAATCTTACCCGACGCATATTCCTTAACTGCACTTAAAGAAGGGTTCACAAAAATTGATTTCTCTTTTCCTGATCTGAGCGGAAAAACAGTGTCTCTTTCTGATAAAAAATTCAGAAATAAAGTTGTTCTGGTGCAGTTTCTCGGTTCATGGTGTCCAAATTGTATGGATGAAACAGCTTATCTCGTGCAATTTTATTCGCGATACAAAGATAAACGTGTCGAAATTGTTGGCTTAGCTTATGAACGAACTGCTGATTTTGAGCGTTCTAAAAAGAATGTTCAACGCTTGCGTGACAGGTTTGAAGTTCCATACCACATGCTGCTCACAGGCTATACCAATGAGGTAGCAGAGGTTGGTAAGAGTCTTCCGATGCTGGAGAATTTTATGGCCTTTCCAACGCTCATCGTTATCGATAAAGCCGGAGTGGTCAGAAAAATACACACAGGCTTTAGCGGCCCCGGGACCGGGAAACATTACACCGACTTTGTGACGGAATTTGAAAAGACAATTGATGACCTGCTTGCTGAAAACTAATATGAAATTAAGATATAGCTTATGCTGCCCAATTTTGGCGGCATTTTTTCTGTTTTCCTGCTCAACACCCAAAATGGTGAACCTGGACCCGATTACGGTTAGTGAAAATGCCCCTGGTTTAAACGTTTATCGTGGCAGCTACGCAAGACTCAGCGATATTATAAATACTAAGCTGGACTTAAGCTTTAAGTGGGACAGCGCCTATGTTATTGGAAAGGCAACCATACACGCGAAGCCTTATTTCTATCCGTCTGATCAGATTATACTTGATGCAAATGGCTTCAGAATAAATAGTGTCTCAATCCTGGTTAAGGACGATCGTCAACCGATGCGATATACGTATGATGGTAAAAAGCTCACTGTCAGGTTGGACAAGGTCTATAATAAAGATCAGAGTTATACGCTCTACATCGACTATGTAGCCATGCCAAATAAATTAAAGGTGGGGCAAGATATTGCATCAGCGGGAGATAGAGGGCTTTACTTTATCAATAAAGATGGCAAGGAAAAAGACAAACCCAGGCAGATCTGGACACAGGGCGAAACTGAGTGTAACTCCAACTGGTTCCCGACCATAAATGATCCCCAGGAGAAGATGACCCAGGAAATAAATATTACTGTACCCAATGAGTATGTCAGTCTTTCGAACGGCTCGCTTGAATATTCAAGCTTGAACGGCAACGGCACCCGCACCGACAGTTGGAGACAAGAACAACCGCATTCAACATACCTCACAATGATTGCAGTTGGCGATTTTACTATTACAAAAGACAAATGGCGTGATAAAGAGGTAAGTTACTATACCGAACCAGCCTATGCATCCACAGCCAAACTGGTATTTGGCAAAACCCCCGAAATGCTTGAATATTTTTCCAAAAAACTAGGTGTTGATTACCCCTGGGATAAATATTCCCAGATCGTAGTGCGTGATTTTGTTAGCGGTGCGATGGAGAATACGACTGCAACTGTTTTTTTTGACCGTATGAACATGACCGAAGGGCAGTATCTTGATGAGAACTATGAAGATATTATTTCACATGAGCTTTTTCACCAGTGGTTCGGCGACCTGGTAACAGCAGAATCATGGTCTAATCTTCCATTAAATGAGTCTTTTGCAACCTATGGGGAATATTTGTGGGATGAGCATAAGTACGGCCGGGAAACTGCAGATTATAAAGGGCTGGAAGATCTGACAGCATATCTGTCGGGCAGCCGGAAGAAGAATCCTGATGTAATCCGTTTTGACTATGCAGACAGGGAGCAAATGTTTGATGAAATAAGCTACCAGAAAGGCGGTCGTATCCTGCATATGCTGCGTAAAACTGTAGGGGATGAGGCGTTTTTCAAGGCCTTAAATTTATATCTCAAAAGTCATTCATATAAAAATGCCGAGATCCACCATCTCAGACTGGCTTTTGAGCAAGTGAGCGGCATGGATCTGAACTGGTTTTTCAACCAGTGGTTCTTAGCCTCCGGGCACCCCATCTTAAATTTTCAAAGCAGTTATAATGCGGATAAAAAGGAAGTAACCCTGGCAATTAGCCAGAAACAGGCTCTTTCCAATACACCCCTATACAGGATCCCAATTGCTGTCGATATATACGCAGCAGGAAAAGTTGAACGGAAGGATATCATTCTGGATAAACAAGAGCAAATATTCATTTTCCCTTCGCCAGCCGCCCCTGAGCTTGTCAATGCTGATGCTGAAAAATATATTCTTGGAGAGAAAACCGAGAATAAAACGATGCCGCAATATGTATTTCAGTATCATAATGCACCATTGTTTATGGACCGGTTCGAGTCTGTGCTAATGATGCTTCAGATGAAAAATGAAGTTCAGGCCAGGGCTACTCTAATGGAGGCTTTAAAGGATAAAAGTTGGTTCATCCGCAATACAGCTCTTTCTATCGTAGAAAAGCTGAATGCCGATGAGCAAAGCTCTGTCTATAATCAGATTAAAGCGATGGCGTTAAAAGATGAGGTTTCCAGGGTCCGGGCAACCGCAGTTACCATCCTGGGAAAATATTATGGCTCACAGGATAACAGGGCAATATTTGAGAGTACCGTTAAAGACAAGTCGCCGAGTGTGGTAAACGCCACAGAAGCGGTTATCGGAAAACAGGAATAGTTTACCCTTCAACTTTCACCCCCCTCCCTAGTCTCTATCTGAACTAACGGCTGAAAACACCATCTTTATAATCGATAAGATAATAGCAAAGAGCAGGGCCGAGAAAAAGCCTGTGGTATTAAAGCTATCCATTAAGTTATCTACCAGCAGAACCATCAGGACAGTAATAATAAATGACATTAAACCAAGGGTTAAAAAATTAATGGGAAATGTCAGTATCCTCAGGATAGTTCCGATAGTCGCATTTGCCAGCGCGATAAGGACGCCAGCAATCAGCGCGCTCCAGAAACCAGAAACCGTTACTCCCGGCAGCAAGAAAGCTGCTAATGCCACAGCCAGGCCCATTAATAAAATTTCAATGATAAGTCTCATATGTTTTAGTTTAGTGTTAGAATGTATTTAACCATGAAGATGAAACATCTGTTTTATAATATTACGATTATTTTTCTAACAATTCTTGGATGCGGAAAAGGAGAAGAGCAGAAAAGAACCAACCCGGGCATGCAGATCAGGCTTCTTGCTGACAGTACAGGGCTTGAGCTTTATAATATCCCCCTGCAGGTCACGAAAGAATTTATAGCAGATTCTATAAAAAGCGAACAATGGAAAGATTTTTTTGCTGTTTACAAAGACACAAGCGACCTGGAAATGCGGGATTTTCAAAATGCGATCGATGGATCTTATACGGTAAAGGATGGCTCGATAGAATTTATTCCGGCAAAAGGTTTTGAAAAAGGCAGTTCCTATTTTTCCCGCTGCTATATCCGGGAGCTGTTGCAGGAGCCAGAGGATATTATTTCCACCCGGGATTTATCGCCAACCGACGGCTTCCTGGAATATAAATTCAATATAAAATAATATTGATCTTTCCGGTTAAGTCCATTTTCGCCAGACAAGATATTTGCTAATTTGCTCGTATCCGAATTTGCTCATTTATAATGTTTTGTTATATTTGCATCCGATCTGAGAAGAGCCCCGACATTATCGGGGCTCTTTTTTTAACCTCCTGTTTTTTAACAGGGTAAAAAAAGGTTGATATGAATATTGAAAAGAGGGTTATTGAATTAGTTGAGGAAAAGATCGCTGATCGGCCGGACCTGTTTTTGGTCGACGTACAGATGCATGGGGGTGGCATTTTATCTATACTGATAGACGGAGATAATGGAGTGGCAATTACAGATTGTGTTGCAATCAGCCGCCACGTGGGTTTTCATTTGGAAGAGGAAAACACTATTGAGCAGGCTTATAATTTAGAAGTTTCCTCGCCGGGATTGGATACTGCTTTAAAATCTTTAAGGCAATATCAGAAGAATATAAACCGCTCGTTGAGTATTAATATGAACGACGGCAGCAAGCGTGAGGGCAAACTGATCAGCGCAGATGAGCCAGGTATCGTCATAGAAGAGAGTATTAAAGAAAAAGGGAAAAAGGCAGCCTTGGTGCAGAGTGCTATCCCTTTTGAGCATATAACGGAAACAAAAGTTTTAGTGAGTTTTAAATAATGTCCCGTACCAAGGGAACAAATTCAATAAAAAATGAGCAATATTAATTTAATCGATTCATTCCAGGAGTTTAAAGACTTCAAGAATATTGACCGTCCTACGGTTATTAGTGTTTTGGAAGAAGTTTTCCGCAGCATGTTGCGTAAGCGTTATGGCAACGACGAGAATTGTGATGTGATCGTAAATCCGGATAACGGAGATTTGGAGATCTGGCGTACCCGTACAGTGATGGAAGATGGATTCTCGGAAGATGATGACCTCGAAATTGAGCTGGCAGAGGCTAAAGCGATTGATGCGGACCTGGAAATTGGTGATGACTACATTGAGCAGATTACGCTTGAGAGCTTTGGAAGGAGAGCCATTCTTGCAGCACGTCAGACATTGGTTTCGAAGATACTTGAGCTGGAGAAAGATGAGATATTCAAAAAGTACAAAGATCGTGTAGGCGAGATCGTTACAGGCGAGGTTTACCAGGTTTGGAAGAAAGAGACACTTGTATTGGATGATGAAGGAAATGAACTTCTGCTTCCTAAAACTGAGCAGATCCCAGCCGATTATTTCAAAAAGGGAGATTCGGTTCGTGCGATCATTGACAAGGTGGAAATGCTGAATGGCAACCCCAAGATTATTATTTCACGTACTGCACCAGAATTTTTGCAGCGCTTATTTGAAATGGAAGTGCCAGAAATTTTTGATGGTTTGATTACGATCAAAAAGATCGTACGCGAGCCGGGAGAACGTGCTAAAGTCGCGGTTGAATCTTATGATGACAGAATTGATCCGGTTGGAGCTTGTGTGGGGATGAAAGGCTCCAGGATTCACGGTATTGTTCGTGAGCTTAAAAATGAAAATATAGATGTTATAAACTATACCAATAATATATCGTTGTACATCCAGAGGGCATTAAGTCCGGCGAAGATCACCAGCATAAAGCTGGATGATGAAGAAAAAAGGGCTGCGGTGTATTTAAAGCCCGACCAGGTTTCTTTAGCAATCGGTCGCGGAGGACATAATATTAAACTGGCAGGAAAGCTGACAGGATTTGAAATAGATGTTTATCGTGAAGCTCATGAAGACGATGAGGATGTCGATATCGAAGAGTTCTCTGATGAAATTGAAGGATGGATCATTGACGAATTTAAACGTGTTGGTTTAGATACGGCTAAATCAGTTTTGGCTTTAACAACAGATGAATTAGTAAAACGTACCGATCTTGAGGAGAACACCGTGAAAGATGTGTTGGAGATCCTGAGATCAGAATTTGAATAAAACGGATTACGTAGTAGGTGTTATGTTTACGTTAATTTTTAGTATAAAGAGACGGACACGATATACGCAGGAAATCATTACGATACCTGGTACTTGATTCTTGATACTGAAACAAAGATAAAAACAGTACTTTTGTATAAAAATAGCGAGGTTAAATATTAAATGTCAGAAGGTAAAAGCACAAATTTACTTAAAACTGCTAAGGAGCTGAATATTGGTTTGTCTACAGCGGTTGAGTTTTTAGGGAAAAAAGGCTACAAGGTTGAAGCCAGGCCAAACACTAAGCTCACCGATGAGATGTATGATGTTCTTTTGAAGGAGTATCAGGGCGATAAAATTGTCAAGGAAGAAGCTAAACAAATTGTGATAGGCAAGATCCGTCGGGATGATATGCCCTTTACCCCTGAACGGGCCGAGCCACCAGAACGTTCAAAGGATTTTGAACACGAAGAGATCCTGATTAAGAACATCAGTTCATACACTCCTCCTCCTCCAGCTGTTGAAAAGCCGAAGCCTGCTCCGGCAGAACCTGTTGCCGGGCAGCCGAAAGCAGATGATGGCACTTTACCTGGCGTAAAAGTGGTTGGAAAGATCAATTTAGATGATCTTAACTCTAAAACGCGTCCCGACAAAAAACCTGAGGCAGAAAAGCCAGTAGCTATTGAGCCTGAAGCCCCTGTAGCTCCTAAAGTTGCCGAACCTGTCAAGCCTGAAGCGCCGAAGGCTGAATCTAAAGTTGAGCCCGTTAAAATAGAAAAACCGGCCGAAGCCCCTCAGCCCGTTGCTGAAGAGAAACCGGAAAGTACAACCGTTCAGGCAAAAGTTGAAGCTCCGGAGCCAAAAATAGAAGACAAGACCGAAAACCGGCCTAATACGCAGGAAAGTAATCCTGATGCTACTGTTATCAGGGCTAAAGCCGAGCGCTTAACTGGTCCAAATGTAATCGGAAGAATTGAATTGCCATCAGCTCCTGCTCGTCGCGGGCAGCCGGTAGCTTCGTCTTCAAGCGCCGCCGGTGCAGATCACAAGCGTAAGCGTAAGCGTAATGCCCCGGGTCAGCCTGGGCAAGCTCCTCCGGCAGGTCAGCAGCCCGGAACCAATCGTCCGGCCCCAGCGCCTGGAGCAGGCGCCGGATACCAGGGCAACCGTCCCGATTTTAGAAACACAAGACCGGGGCAGGGTACCGCTGGCAACACGCGTCCTGATTTCAGGAATAAACCGCGTACCCCGGACGGACCTAAAGCTGAGCCGACAGATAAAGAAATTCAGGACCAGATAAAAGCTACCCTTGCCCGTTTAAGCGGTGCGGGTAAATCGGGTAAATTTGCACAGCGTGCTAAATTGCGCCGTCAGAAACGGGATGATGTAGCCCAAACTGCTGAAGAAGCAGCAATGGAGCTGGAAATGCAATCCAAAACCATTAAGGTTACCGAGTTTGTTACAGCCAATGAGCTAGCCCTCATGCTTGATGTTCCTGTCACCCAGATCATTTCTACCTGTATGAGCCTGGGAATGTTCGTGTCTATCAACCAGCGTTTGGATGCCGAAACCCTTACAATCGTGGCGGACGAATTTGGTTATGAAGTTGAATTCGTTAAACCGGAAGATGAGGAGAGCGGTTTACTTGAAGAAGAGGATAGCGAAGGTTCATTGGTATCCAGAGCTCCGATCGTTACCGTTATGGGACACGTAGATCACGGTAAAACATCCTTGCTTGACTTTGTCCGCAAAACGAATGTTATCGCTGGCGAGGCGGGAGGTATTACCCAGCACATTGGCGCTTATGAAGTAACTCTTGAGAACGAAAGAAAGATCACTTTTTTAGATACTCCTGGTCACGAAGCCTTTACAGCAATGCGTGCCCGTGGTGCTAAGGTTACTGATATTGCAATTATTGTAATTGCTGCGGATGATAGTGTGATGCCGCAAACGCGTGAAGCAATTAATCACGCACAGGCAGCAAATGTTCCCATTGTATTCGCTTTTAGTAAGGTGGATAAGCCCGGTGCAAATGCTGAAAAGATCCGCGAACAGTTATCAACCATGAATATTCTAGTTGAGGATTGGGGAGGAAAATATCAAAGCCAGGAAATTTCCGGTAAGACCGGTTTAGGTATTGATCTTTTATTGGAGAAAGTGTTGCTGGAGGCAGATCTGCTTGAGCTGACTGCCAACCCTGACAAGCGCGCTGTGGGTACTGTTATTGAAGCTGCTTTAGATAAAGGACGCGGTATTGTAACTACGGTTCTTATCCAGGCCGGAACACTGAAGGTAGGAGATGCTATTCTTGCTGGTGGATATTCCGGAAGAGTTAAAGCTTTGCATAATGAACGTGGCGTAAAGGTTGACAAGGCAGGTCCTTCAACACCGGTACAGGTTCTGGGAATGCAGGGCGCACCAACGTCGGGCGATAAGTTCAACGTAATGGAAAGTGAAGTTGAAGCACGCCAGGTTGCCAATAAGAGACTACAATTACAACGTGAGCAGGGCTTGCGTACTCAAAAGCATATTACACTTGATGAGATTGGCCGCCGTTTGGCCATTGGGAACTTCAAAGAGCTTAATGTCATTGTTAAAGGTGATGTGGATGGTTCTATTGAGGCTTTATCAGATTCGTTGCTTAAACTTTCTACTGAACAGATCCAGGTTAATATCATTCATAAATCAGTAGGTCAGATCTCCGAATCCGATGTATTGCTGGCTTCGGCTTCTGATGCCATCATTATTGGCTTCCAGGTACGTCCATCAGCAAGTGCACGCAAACTGGCTGAAGCTGAGCAGATTGATATTCGCCTGTATTCTATTATCTACGATGCCATCAATGAAGTGAAAGCAGCCATGGAAGGTATGCTTGATCCGGAATTTGAAGAGAAAATCACTTCGAACGTGGAGATACGTGAAGTATTTAAGATCAGCAAGGTTGGTACTATCGCAGGATGTATGGTATTGGACGGTAAGATCACGCGTAACAGTAAGATCCGGATCGTTCGTGACGGTGTTGTAGTATATACTGGTGAACTTGCTTCCCTGAAACGTTTCAAAGATGACGTCAAAGAGGTTTCTGCGAATTACGAGTGCGGTCTGAATATTCAGAACTTTAATAATATTGAGGTTGGGGATATTGTGGAATCATACGAACAGGTAGAGGTGAAGAGGAAGCTCTAATATTTAATCGAAATATTTTAAAAGCGATCTTTTTTATTTTTACATTTATTTAAAAACCATGTATAAATCATATTTAACCCTTATTCTCTTGAGTTTATTTTCTTTTTCATGCGCAAAAGGAAAATTGGAAGTTCCTGAAACAATAAAAAAGTTAACGGATAAAAATGCCGATTGTACTTGTGAGCCTTACATTAATCAATACACTTGGGAAAGCAAAACAATATATGTTTTAGCTTACAAAGAACCTTCATGCGACTGGAAACCTACTTACTATAATGAAAAAGGGGAAGAGATTAAGATGGGGTCAGGTTACCATTATGATAAATTTTTAGAAGACAGTCGTCTTATAAAAAATATTTGGACTTGTAAGAAGTAAGAGGCTTTCTTTTATTTGATCTGCCACCTGCAAATATTAATTAATCTAATTGAGTTAGGCTATTAAACGAAAACATTCTCCGGACAACCATGCTATAATAGTCGTTAAGCAACAACTATTTCCGATAAGGAATGAGAATCCAGGCCCTTTTCACATCTTATTTTTTTATTATTCAAGGTCTCACTCAAAATCTGATCATTTAAACTCTCGCGATCTCTTGCTGCTTCAGGGTGAAATAAATGATAGCATATTCCTCCAAACTTTAAGAACAAGCGGTTTACACCATAGTTGATCAGTCTGACAGCGATTTCACTATCCTCTTTGCCCCAGCCCGAAATCCCTTCGTTATAGCCATTAACTGCAAACAAATCGTCCCGCCAAAATGCCATATTGCATCCTTTTACATAATATGGTTTGTTCCTTTTATATATAGAGGATAAATATTTAGTTAAAACAGGAATGCGAATTCCATTTAAGCGGTTATTGCCTTTCAACAGCAGGGTATAATTCGATGGTATTTTTTTTTCTTTAAGTAACTGAATGCTGAAACCTTTGGGGAGTAGTAATCGACTACCAGATACGAATTTCCCTTTAGTAGCCAATTCTATATGGTCTTTAAGAAAATCAGAATGAAGTATCAGATCTCCATCTATTTGGATAATATAATCACATGAAGCAACGAGTATGCCTTTATTCCTGATAGCCGACAATTGAAATCCCTGATCCGGGTGCCAGACGTGTTTTATAGGCAGCGGTGATATGGACTGAAAATTTTTGATAAGTTCCCTTGTTTGATCCTTGGAGCCATCATCGGCAATAATGATTTCATCCGGCAGCCGGGACTGCTGAAGTACGCTTAAAAGACAAAGATTTAAGGCTTCAGGCCAGTTATAGGTTGAAATAATTAACGAAGCTTTCATTTACCGAGAGTTTTTTTTCTTAAAAAATTCAGCTTTTTTAATCTTGATTTCTTGTACCAGGGGTAAATCTCATGACCGTTTTTTAGCATAAAATAATAACAGTCCAGAAAGGAAATGAAATCAATTTTGGCCTCACCGGTTTTATTTAGAAAGGTGTGGATGAAATTGGCATCAGAAGACTTTAAAAACGGAGCTGCTGCAAATGCTTCAGTTTGTTTTCTTTTTAAAGCTGCCCAAATCGTTTTTTTTTGAAATATATTATCAAGTTGTTGGCAAACAGATTGAGAGTGCACCCTGTATCTTGTTAGCGCCTCATCAAGGTATTTTACCTGACCTACGTAGGCGGCGGTAAAACCCAGCCACCAGTCATAAAAAAATATTTCTCCCGGGAAAGGCAGAATGTAATTTAAAAGTTCCCGCTTAAAGAGACAGGTATGTCCCGTTATGAAATTATCATCCAGAAAGGCCTTGAAGCCCGGCTGATCAATATGATGAATCTTTGTATCAAGTTTCCCGGGAAGCGCGTCACCCTGTTCATCTATCAGGGTTGAATTGCTGTAAATTAAAATATGGTCGCCCAGGTTTTCTACCAAACGGCTAATTTTATCCGGCAGCCAGATATCGTCCTGATCGGATATAGCAATTAATTCACCACGGCTTAGACTAAAACCTTTTTCAAAGTTTTTATTGAAGCCCAGATTTTGCGTGTTTTGAACCAGCCGAATCCTGGAGTCCTTTTTAATACTTTCGTTAATAATATCAATACTCGAATCAGTTGATAGATCGTCCAGGATCAAAAGTTCAATTTCAGGATAAGTTTGAGCCAGAATGGATTCTATCTGCTGGCGGAGGTATCGCTCCCCCTTGTACACACACATCACAATAGAAACCAACGGATACATTTTCGTTAATGGTTAAACGTCTGCATGTTTATTAATCGCTTATAAAGCCCATTTTGAAGGATCAGTTCATGATGTGTTCCGGTTTCGATTATTTTACCTTTTTCCAGCACCACAATCTGGTCGGCATTTTTAATAGTGCTCAACCTGTGTGCTATGATCAGGGATGTGCGGTTTTTCATCAGGTTACTTAAAGCATCCTGAACCAGTTTTTCTGATTCAGCATCCAAAGCCGATGTAGCTTCATCAAGCAATAAGATTGGTGGATTTGCGATGACTGCCCTGGCAATACATATTCTTTGCTTTTGCCCGCCGGAAAGTTTCATTCCCCTGTCCCCTATATTTGTCTGATAACCGTTTGTAGTGTTCAGAATGAATTCATGGGCATTTGCTATTCTGGCCGCGTCGATCACCTCCTGTTCTGAAACGGACCTGCCAAATGCGATATTATTAAATATGCTGTCGTTGAAGAGGATTGATTCCTGGTTAACGATCCCCATCAACGACCTGACATCGGCCATTTTTATTTCTTTTATATCTATATCATCCAATAAGATTTGCCCGGATTTGGGATCCATAAAACGGGGGAAAAGGTCGAGAAGTGTAGATTTTCCGCCACCGGATGGACCTACCAAAGCAAGGGTCTGACCTTTCAATATCTTGAAGCTCACATTATCCAAAATGGATTTGCTCTCATAGGCAAATGATACATTATTTACTTCTATGACTCCATCGAAGGAATGTTTTGAAACAGCTTCAGGCTTGTCGGTTATGTGTTCCGGTGCATCGAGCAACTGGAAGACACGTTCGCCCGCCGAGATGCCTTGTGAAATATTTCCAAAAGCTTCCGAAAAAGCTTTGGCAGGCGGAATGATCTGCGAAAATATAATGATATACCCGATAAATTCAGCCCCCCCTAAATCAGAACCTTCCTGGAGGATTAGTGTCCCGCCATAAAACAAAAGGGCGGCGACAGTAATGACACCCATCATCTCAGACACGGGGGAAGCAAGCAGTACACGCCGTGCGAGCCTTCTATGGATCTTACTTGTCCACATATTAACTGCATTAAACTTCTCCTGCATATAGGTTTCCGCATTAAAAGATTTAATGACTTTAACGCCATTCAAGCCTTCGTCAATGCTTGAAACTAAAGTGCCTAAGGATTCCTGAGCTGCCGTGGCGTGTTTTTTCAGTCGTTTAACGATGGTACTTATCAACAAACCCGAAACAGGGATCAGGATCAAGGCAAAAACGGTCAGTTCAGAAGATATGGTAAAGAGCACAGCAAAATTCAGGATAATAGCAATTGGCTCGCGCAAAATAACCTGCATGGAACGAACTATTGAGTCCTGTATAGTGACCACATCAGACATGAACCTGGAAATGAGATCGCCTTTACGCTGACTGCTGAAATACTGGATATCAATATCTGTTAATTTTTTGAAAATGCTGCTGCGGATGCGGGTAACGATCAGCATCCGGAAATTCTCCAGAACCCGGGCCGAAAGATATTTAAATAAGTTGCTCAGCACCACTGATAAAACTATGGTGATACAGACCATTTTCAATGCGCCTACCTTTCCGGAATTGTCGATTATACTCTGGAAATAATAGTAAAACACATCTCTGAAATACATCAGGCTAAATTCAAAGGAGGGAACGGTAGCAGGAGATTTACTCAAAACCTGGCCGGTTTGATTGAACAATAATTCAAATACGGGGATAAGGAGTGTAAAATTGAGCAGACCAAAAATAACACCGAGTATGGAGGTAAAGAAAAAAGGAAGCGCAAATTTCTCAATTGGAGAAGCAAAAGAGAAAAGCCGGAAAAATATCTTCATTAAATTTAATTATGGAGCAAAGTTACTGATTTGGATGGAGTATCAACATCAAGGGAGTTTAAGCTTTATCCCTGTTTTCACCTTTTACTCCGACAAATCTTAAACCCAGATTTTTTCATCTGAATATAATTGTTTTTTAATGGTAATGAAGCTTGCATGAGCTTACATTCCTGTCGTTGTGTGAGCGGAAAGCTCATGCAGGTTTATTCAATTGAAATGTTAAAATCTTTCAATATGAAGGCATTATAAAATTCCTTTATTTGTAGAAACTTTAAAGAGTTGTTTCAGCAATACGAAAGAGACGGTGCATACCTGATCTCTTGAGCTTTTATAAGCTTGCAGATAAAAATAAAGCTATGATATCGGTTCCTCAATTGATCAATCAGGTGAAAGCAGGTGATTTCAAAGATCTGGCCCGTGCTATTACATTGGTGGAAAATGGACTTGAAGGCTCCGCGGAATTGCTTAGGCAACTTAAACCTGGCGGCACACCCGTTATTGGAATAACCGGTCCGCCGGGGGCGGGTAAGAGCACTTTAGTGAATGCCCTGATAAATAATTGGGCTTCTGCCGGAAAACGTGTCGCAGTGATAGCCATAGACCCTACATCGCCATTTAATTTAGGGTCACTGTTGGGCGATCGTATAAGAATGGCCGGGCATTTTAATAATAGGAACGTTTATATCCGGTCTATTGCAACCAGGGGCTCCCTGGGAGGATTGTCTGCCAAAACCATTGAAATAACAGACGTGCTGCAGTCGGCAGGCTTTGATTACATCATAGTTGAAACAGTAGGTGTTGGCCAGTCGGAGGTGGAAATAGCTGGATTGGCTGACATAAGCGTGGTGGTTTTGGTACCCGAGTCGGGGGATGAAATTCAAAACATCAAATCCGGGCTGATGGAGATTGCAGATATTTTTGTGGTAAACAAATCTGACAGGGAAGGGGCAGAAACTTTCGCGAATAATCTAAAAAAGCTTGTGCATCAAAAGTCTGTCCATTTGCCGGTAATTAAAACGGTTGCACACTGCGCAGAAGGCGTGGGGGATCTCATACATGCAATTGAAGCGCATTCTGATATCGCGAATCATAAAAAGCCATTTTTATTAGCTGAAAAGGCTTGGAAACTGATACAAATCCATAGAATGAAAGACATCGACAAAAACAAGCTTCAAGCTGACCTTGAAAAGGCCTATAAAAACTCAGATTTTAATCTTTACAGTTTTGTTGAAGCATTTGTAAAGATTAAGAATTCATAATCTCCTCAATTTCTTCAGCTTCAATTGGAATATCAGCCATCAGATCGCGGTTACCACCCCGGGTAATCAGGATATCGTTTTCCAACCGAATGCCTAAACCTTCTTTCGGGATATATAATCCTGGCTCGCACGTTAAAATATTTCCTTCCTCGAATGGTTTGTACCTGCTCGCAAAATCATGTACGTCTAAACCGAGGTGATGCGAAGTGCCATGCATGAAATACTGCTTATAAAGTGGCATAGCTGCATCTTGCCTGGAAATATCGTGCTTGTCCAGTAAGCGTAAGCCAACAAGCTCCGCTTCTACAATTTTACCTACTTCGTTGTGGTATTCATTCCAGATTGTGCCCGCTGCAAGGAGTTTCCTTGCTTCCTTCATAATACGCAATACAGCATTATAGACTTCTTTCTGCCGTTTACTGAATTTGCCGTTTACAGGTACCGACCTGCTGAGATCGGCATTATAGTTCGCGTATTCGGCGCCAAAATCAAATAATATGACATCACCATCCAGACATACCTGGTTATTATCTGTATAATGCAGAATATTTGCATTTTTTCCGGAGGCAATGATCGGGGCATACGCATGACCGCTCGCTCCCCGCCGAATAAATTCATGAATAATCTCCGCTTCGATTTCGTATTCGGCAATTCCCGGCTTTATAAATTTAAGTATCCTTATATATGCTTCCCTGGTAATATCACATGCTTTTTGAACAAGCGCGATCTCTATATCAGATTTTACCGGACGAAGGTCGCGCAACAAGGGTGCAGCCCGCTCATATTTATGTAATGGATACAGGCCTTTTAGTTGCTCAATAAACCGAATATCCCGGTAAGGGACCTGATGAGCATAACGGTCATTTTCATTAGTATTAAGATAGATTGTTTCGGCATAGTTGATAATGGAAGGTAAAATGGTCCATAAATCTTCGAGCCAGAAGATTTTTTCGATTCCCGATAATTTTTTTGCTTCCTGAAAAGAAAGTTTATTTCCTTCCCACACAGCAATTAGATCACTAGTCTGTCTTAAAAACAGTACTTCTTTGTACAGCGGATTAGGACAGTCTGGAAAAAGCGCCAGAATGGATTGTTCCTGATCTATGCCGCTTAAATAAAAAAGGTCTGGATTCTGTTTAAATGAGTGATTTTGATCACCACTGCGGGGGAATTCGTCGTTCGATTGAAATATAGCTATTGAATTCTTGTTAAGCTTTTTAATAAAATTGCTGCGGTTTAATTTAAATAACGTGTTATCAATAGCTTGATATTTCATACCGTTAGTAACTTATTAGGGTAAAAAAGAACCTTCAAAGAAAACAATTGTTGTTGAAAAATAATTGGAACAGTATTTGTTAATTTGCACATGTCAAATTTATGACTATTTTTGTGTAAATTACATCACTAAAAAATTGTTAACCTTTAAAAAAACAAAGTATGAATTATTCTACAATTAAGAAAGCCGTTGTGTTTTCGTTAGTAGCAGTGTTAGGCCTTGGCGGCGTATCTAACGCACAAGATGCTACGACGAGCTCGGCTAGCTCGTCTGCCAAAGTATTTGGTGGAAGAGGGCAGTACAGAACATGGAGCTTAGGTCTTAACGCAGGTGTGTTAGTCCCTCATGTTGCTTTCGGTACTAATGATTTCAACAAGACTAATCTTGAACTAGGCTACGGGCTATCTCTTCGTAAGCAACTAGGTCACGCATTCGGTATTGAGCTTGCAGGACACAGAGGTGAACTATCAGCTGAGAACGATCCTTCCAAATCTTTCGTTCCTGCAGGAAGCTTCACTGTAATGGAAACTGACCTTGCTTATGCAGTATCTCTTGCAGGTGTTGTTAATGTTGCAACAGTAGATTTCCTGAAGAGAGAAAACAATGTTAATTTCCTTGTCAAAGCAGGTTGGGGTATTGTTGGATTCGCTCCAAGAGTTCCTTTCGACTGGAAAGGCAGAGCTGGAGATAATTTCGATGAGAAATATGTTCAGGAGTCATTCTTCCCGGTTGGTGCAGGTATAAAATTCAAAGTGTCTGAGCGTGTTAATTTTGACTTAGCTTACACTATGAACTTCCTTGACGGAGATAATCTTGACGGAGTTTATGCAAGACCACAGTCTAAAGACAAATGGTCCTACTCTTCAGCTGGATTAGAATTCTCTTTAGGTTCTTCTGCTAAGCCGAACTTAGACTGGGTTAATCCAGTAGCTTTGATGTATGATGAGTTGAAAGACCCAACATTACGTCAGGAAGTTGAAGCATTGAAAGGCCGTGTTAGTGCTTTAGAAGCTCAGGATCTGTTAAAAGATTCAGATGGTGACGGTGTTGCCGACAAGTTAGACAAATGCCCTAATACTGAGGCAGGTATCAAAGTTGACGGATCAGGTTGTCCATTAGATGTTGATGGCGACGGTATTCCAGATTCAAAAGATGCTTGTCCTACTGAAAAAGGTACAGTAGAATTGAACGGATGTCCTCCATCTAATGCAACAGGTATGGTGATGGATGCTATACAGTTCGAATTTAACTCTTCAGTATTGAGAACTTCAGCTTATCCAACATTAGATAAATTATCTTCTGACTTGAGAGCTAATTCTTCACAACGTGTGCAATTAGATGGCCACGCTTCTGCAGAAGGAACTGATGAGTATAACATGCAGTTATCTAGAGACAGAGCTAACTCTGTTAAGACTTACCTTGTTAATTCAGGTGTTGAAGCAAGCAGAGTTGCAACAACAGCTTACGGTGAGCGTCGTCCGGTTGCTTCTAACGCAACTGAAGAAGGTCGTTCTCAAAACCGTCGTGTTGAGTTCAGAATGCAATAAACAATATTGTATATAAGCATATTGTAAGAATCCCGTTCCGGTTATCCGGAACGGGATTCTTTTATTGAACAACATTTCCGAAAAGGACCTTGTCGTCCAATCCCGATTTTCCCCGCCCGGTTTCGATAATGTTGCACTTGTCACAGGTTTATTTTATAAATTTGTTCAGATGTACTTTTTTAGAAAACAGGATCCCGGCAGACCTACAAATTTTAATCTGAAAGTGATGCATTATATCAATGCCATTGCTATTATCATGTTCTTAGGAGGGATTATCTATAAGCTGTTTGACTGGTTAGTACTTTCCAGGTAATTCAATTACAAGATTCATTTATTAACCCGTATCATGAAATCCATTATTTATACTGAACTGGCTCCCTCTCCAATTGGTCCCTACAGCCAGGCTGTAAAAGCCGGTAATATGTTATTCATCTCTGGCCAGATTGCAATAGATCCTGAAACTGATGAGCTCATACAGGGAAGTATCGCTGATGAAACGACACGGGTTATGCTGAACATTCAGGCTCTTTTATCGGCCTCTGGATATACCTTTGCTGAGATAGTAAAGACTAGTATCTTTTTAAGTGACATGAAGCATTTTACGGAGGTTAACGGTGTATATGGATCTTATTTTAATTCAGATTTTCCGGCGCGGGAAACTGTTGCTGTGTTAGGATTGCCCAAAAACGTGAATGTCGAAATATCTGTAACTGCTTACCAGGGCTAAGGTGAAGACCGGCAGATCGAAGTACTTTTTAGCTGCTTTAAGTTCAGTTATAATATGGGGATTTTTCTCGATCCCGCTTAGATTGATTAAAAGTTATCCTGCTGAGGAGATCCTGCATTACCGTATCTTCAGCTCTTTATTCATTACCTGGGCGGTTATCATCCTTTTTAGAAGAAAACATTTGCAACGGGATTTCGGATACTTGAAATCTGAACCCCTGGCCGAACGGAAAAGATTAATATGGCTCAGCTTACTGGCAGGAATTTTAATTACCGGGAACTGGTTCACATACATTTATGCAGTTAATGAGGTTAGTCTGAAATCCGCTGCATTCGCCTACATGGTTTGCCCGTTAATAACAGCAATGGGTGGATTTTTAATTTTGAAAGAACCTTTATCGAGACTTAAGCTACTCGCTTTGCTTATTGCGTTAATTAGTATACTAGTGCTAGCCCAGGGGTCTGTAAGAGACGTTTTGTGGTCTGTTTTCATCGCCGCTTTGTACAGTTTTTACCTGATCATACAGAAAGTGATGGGAAAGATAGAAAAGTTGAATATGCTTGGAGCACATCTGTTAATTGCTTCCCTGATTACGTTGCCACCGTTTTTATATAACTTTCGGACATTTCCTGCTGATCCGTTCTTTTGGTTCATCATCATCATTATTTCTGTGTTCTTCACAATAATCCCCCTCTTTCTAAGTCTGTATGCCCTTATAGGAATGCCATCTTCCACCTTGGGCATCATTATTTATCTTAACCCGATCGTGGCTTTTGCGGTGGCATTCTTCTACTTTCACGAAGAAATTACCTCTCATCAGCTTTACGCATATTCCATGCTTGTTGCAGCAGTGCTGGTGTTTAACTGGAATACGCTCACCGAATTATTGAACCGGCCGGCCAGGCAAACGGCCGTGAATTATCCTGACCCGAATTGACAGAACAGATCTTAAAAACGCCTGTTGAATATTTAAAAGGTGTTGGCACTCAACGGGCCGATATCCTTAAAAAGGAGCTGGGTATCTTTACCTATGGGGATCTTTTACAGCATTATCCTTTCAGATATATAGACCGCACCCGTTTTTACAAGATCAGTGAATTAAACGGAGAACTGCCGGCCGTTCAGGTGCTGGGGCGGATAGCTTCTAAAGATATTTTAGGGGAAAAGCATTCCAGGCGACTGGTTGCTCAATTCAAAGACGAGACGGGGAGTATAGAACTGGTATGGTTCCAGAGTGTCCGCTGGATAGACAACCTCATCCAGCCTGGTTCGGTCTTTATGATATTTGGGAAGCCAGGGATATTTAACGGGCGTATTTCAATGACACATCCAGAGTTGGAATTGTATCAGCCGGCGGCTGTCAATAAAGGAAATCTGACCCTTCAACCGGTATATAGCTCAACGGAGAAGTTAAAATTATTCAACTTTGATACCCGCGGGATACAAAAAATCCAGGCAAGCCTCATCGACCAGGTTGTAAGGCAGATTGAAGAAACCCTGCCAGATCATGTATTGAAAATGCACCATTTAATGGGCATTCAAAGGGCATTTTTTAATATACATTTTCCCGACAATGCAGACCTTCTCCGGTCAGCCGAGCGGAGACTTAAGTTTGATGAGCTTTTTTTTATCCAGTTAAAGCTATTAAGGAATAAGCTTATCCGTGCTCATAAGTTTAAGGGCGCTTTTTTTACCCTTGTTGGGGATAAGTTCAATACCTTTTATACGGACAAGCTACCATTCGAACTGACGGATGCACAAAAGAGGGTGATCCGTGAGATCAGGCAGGATACGCAAAGAGGCGTGCAGATGAATAGGTTACTGCAAGGGGATGTTGGTAGCGGCAAAACGGTAGTTGCCCTGATGATGATGCTTCTGGCAATAGATAATGGCTTCCAGGCCTGCATTATGGCCCCTACAGAAATCCTGGCGCAGCAGCATTTTTTATCTATAAAAGGCCTTGTAGGAGACGATCTCGTCCAGGTTGATTTACTTACAGGATCGACACCGGTAAAAGCCCGGAGGGTTTTGCATGAACAGCTGGAAAGCGGGCAACTGCATATCCTCGTTGGCACACATGCGCTGATAGAAGATGCTGTGAAATTTAAAAATCTAGGTTTTGTTGTTATCGATGAACAGCATCGGTTTGGTGTGGAGCAGCGTGCGAAGCTATGGCGCAAAAACCTGGTCCCTCCCCATGTATTGGTGATGACGGCTACCCCAATTCCAAGGACCTTAGCCATGACACTCTATGGTGACCTGGATATTTCTGTAATAGATGAGCTTCCGGCAGGTAGAAAACCTATAAAAACGGTTCATCTGTATCACAGCCAGCGTCTTCGCATGTTTGGCTTTATGAGAGAGGAGATCGCAAAGGGAAGACAGATCTATATCGTTTACCCTTTGATTAAAGAGAGTGAAAAGCTGGATCTTTTGTATCTTGAAGCCGGAATTGAAGCAATTTCCAACGAATTTCCTTTGCCTGCCTACAAGATCAGTATTGTGCACGGTAAGTTGAAAGCGAAAGAAAAAGCTGCAGAGATGCAGCGTTTTGTGAAAGGGCAAACTAACATCATGGTCGCAACAACCGTGATTGAAGTAGGGGTTAATGTGCCTAACGCGGGTGTGATGATCATTGAGAATGCTGAACGTTTCGGATTATCGCAGTTGCATCAGCTTCGCGGACGTGTTGGAAGGGGCGCTGAACAATCTTTCTGTATCTTAATGTCGGGGAATAAGTTAAGCTCAGATGCGAAGATCCGGCTGGATACGATGGTCAGAACAAATGACGGCTTTGAAATTGCTGAAATCGACCTGCACCTTCGCGGTCCCGGTAATATTGAGGGAACACAGCAAAGCGGAGTGCTGGATCTGAAGCTGGCTGATCTTGCGCAGGATCAGCAGATACTTGCAGAAGCCCGTAAAACGGTGATTCAAATTCTTGAAAATGATCCTGAGTTAAAGGATGAAAACAACAAATTACTCAGACACTATTTTGAACAAAAACCCGGCGGCATTACCTGGGATAAGATATCATAACAAAAAAATTAATTAAAATTCATATGAAACTCATTAAAATATTAGCTCCCGTTTTGTGTCTGACAGGCTCTTTATTTGCCCAGACATCTGACTCTCTCACCCTTCGAAAGATCTATGATGAAGCTCTGGGAAACGGACAGGCTTATAAAAATCTTGAATACCTCTGTAAAAAGATTGGCCCAAGGTTAAGCGGATCACAGAATGCACAGAAGGCTGTCGACTGGAGTAAAAAGCTGATGGAGGATTATGGCTTCGACAAGGTGTATTTGCAGGAAATTATGGTCCCGCACTGGGAACGTGGGGCGAAAGAAGTAGCCTATATCATCGAAGGAAAGAATAGAATCTCAGTGCCTATAGCCGCGCTGGGGGGCTCAGTTGCAAGTCCTTCCGGAGGGATAACCGCACAGATCGTAGAGGTGCAAAATTTTGAAGAATTAAAAGCTTTAGGGGCAGGTGCTGTAAAAGGAAAGATCGTTTTCTTTAACAGGCCTTTTGACGCCAGGCTTTTTGATACATTCGAAGCGTATAGTGGTGCTGTAAATCAGCGAGGACAGGGAGCAGTTGAGGCAGCAAAATTGGGAGCGGTGGGAGTTATCGTTCGGTCCATGACAAACGTTATCGACGACAATCCGCACACAGGGGGATTGCGCTACCAGGATGGTATAACTAAAATCCCAGCTGCTGCTATCAGTACAAAAGCAGCAGAACTCCTTAGTCAGAAACTGAGGTTAAAAAAACTTCCCGCTATTCAACTATATTTTAAGCAGAATTGCAAAACACTTCCGGATGCTGTTTCTTACAATGTTATCGGTGAAATTCGCGGAAGCGTAACTCCTCAAAATATGATTACCGTTGGGGGGCATCTGGATTCCTGGGACCTTGCGGAAGGGGCGCATGATGATGGTACTGGTGTAGTTCAGTCAGTAGAAGTGTTAAGAATATTTAAGTCCCTGAACATTAAACCACAAAATACCATTCGCGCAGTGATGTTCATGAATGAAGAAAACGGACTGCGCGGTGGTGCAAAATACGCAGAATTGGCGAAGCAAAATAATGAGAGCCACATCGCTGCTATGGAATCAGACAAAGGTGGATTTATTCCCAGAGGGTTTACTATCGAAGATTCTCCGCTTGCACTTGCACATTTTTCGAAATGGAAACCACTTCTTGAGCCGTATAAGATCACTGATATTACTTCCGGGGGAGGTGGATCCGATATAGGGCCCTTAAAGACTGCTGTTCCCGGAATAGTATTAATTGGGTTGAAGCCCGATTCACAAAGATACTTCGATGTGCACCATGCAAGCAATGATGTATTTGAAAACGTAAATAAAAGGGAACTCGAGCTTGGAGCTGCTTCCATGGCATCGCTGATTTATTTAATAGATAAGTATGGAGCAAAATAACTCTTCCCCGAATATGATCCTGCGCCGCCTGACTAAAAGAAATGGCTTTTAATATGCGCTTACCCCGTGAGTAAAAGCCAGCCTGTACGGTCAGGACCGGATCCTTATATTGCCATGCGCTTTCCGGAGTTCCGCTCGTATATTGTGATGCGGTTTCTCTTCACCTTTGCCTTTCAGATCCAGGCAGTTGTTATCGGCTGGTATATTTATCAGCTTACCAAAGATCCCTTGTCCCTGGGGCTTATAGGCCTGGCAGAGGCTATACCTTCAATAACAGTAACTCTTTATGGAGGTTACATTGCCGATAAATCTGATAAGAAGAAGCTCCTGGTTAAGATTATTGGGGCTATGTTGTTTTGTTCTGTTGTTCTGGCGTTGGTAACAACTAAAGAAGCCTTGCTTATGTTATCACAAGGCCCTGTGATAATGATCATCTACCTGATGATATTCTGTATAGGACTGGCCAGAGGATTTTACTCTCCTACAGCATTTTCCTTAATGGCGCAGATCATTCCTAAAGAACATTATCCAAATTCTTCCACCTGGAACAGCGGGGCATGGCAGCTGGCATCTATCATCGGGCCTGCAGCAGGAGGCTTGCTCTATGGCTTTAGCGGAATGAGTTCATGTTTTATAGTCATCGTAGCTTTTATGTTAATGGCACTTGTATGTATCGTATTCTTTGTTAAGAATTATCCATCGAATTTTATTCCTAAAGAAAGCATCTACAAAAGCCTGGAGGAGGGGATTAGGTTTGTATTTAAAAGCAGAATGCTGGTAGGAGCTTTAAGCCTGGATATGTTTTCAGTATTTTTTGGCGGAGCGGTTGCGCTTATGCCCATTTTTGCAAATGATATTCTGAAAGTTGGATCTGAAGGGCTCGGTTTGATGCGTGCAGCGCCGGCACTTGGCGCAGTTATTACGATGTTTATTATGGCAAAATATCCTCCAATGAACAAGCCCTGGAGAAATCTTATGCTGGCAGTGGCTGGATTTGGAATATCAATTATCTGTTTCGGTCTGTCACGAAATTTCTATTTATCTCTTCTATTTCTTTGCTTCGAAGGGGCATTTGACAGTGTTAGCGTGATCATCCGATCAACGATTCTTCAAATTTTAACGCCTGATGAAATGCGTGGCCGGGTTTCAGCGGTGAATTCCATGTTTATTGGTTCCTCAAATGAAATTGGAGCATTTGAATCAGGTGCTGCTGCTAAGTTGATGGGAACGGTGCCCTCGGTGGTATTTGGAGGATCTATGACCCTGATCATCGTGTTTATCACTTATCTTAAAACCAAAAGGCTTATTCCGCTAAGTCTCAAGCAGATCAATCCGCATTAGATGCGATGGTGTTTACCCCAAAGCAGATAGATCAGTGAGCCCAGCACCGGTGCGATCAGTATCACAATAAGCCATAATAATTTAGTGTTCGTTGGCAGGTTGTTTTTATACAGATCCATCAATGCCACGACAACAAGAATCAGCCAGAGAATCCAGAAAATAAACCGGAAAAATCCCCCGATAAATAAGAAAATTGCTAAAGTGATCATAATGCTTTTTGTTTAAATGTACAAAAACCTTCTAAACTTCAAGGCCGTGTTTTTCCCCTATCTGCTGCCGCCACATGGCATAATACAATCCCTTTTCTGCGAGTAATTCTTCGTGTCGTCCCGATTCAATGATGTATCCTTTTTCGAGAACAAAGATCTTATCTGCATGCATAATGGTCGAAAGCCTGTGTGCGATGAGGATCGTGATGTGATCGCTGATGACCGAAACGTCCCTGATTGTCTCCGTTATTTCTTCTTCGGTGATTGAATCTAATGAAGAAGTAGCCTCATCAAAAACCAAAATATTTGGCTCGCGAAGCAATGCCCGTGCGATGGAGAGTCGTTGCTTTTCTCCGCCGGAAACTTTCACTCCACCTTCACCAATGATCGTATCCAAACCTTTATCAGCTCGGGCCAATAGGTTCTGACAGGCTGCTTTATGCAAAACCCGCATACAATCTTCGTCTGTAGCACCAGGCCTGACAAACAACAGGTTTTCACGAATGGTACCGGAAAACAACTGTGTATCCTGGGTTACAAAACCAATCTTTTCGCGCAGTTCATCCAGGTCGATATCTGTTCCGGAAACGTTGTTATATAATACCTGACCTCCTCCGGGATGATATAGACCAACCAAAAGCTTAACCAGTGTCGTTTTTCCGGAGCCGGATGGGCCTACAAAAGCGATAGTTTCGCCTGTGCTGGTCCCGAATGAAATATTTTCGAGAGCATTCCGGTTAGCCGACTGATGTTTAAAGCTAACCGAATCAAATTTAAGGCTATTAATACGACCTAGTTTTGCCGGCCTGACCGGTTTCTTCTCTTTTGGAGTACTTAGAATTCCTTTGAAGTTCTCCAGTGATACCTCTGTTTCACGATATATATTAATAATATTCCCCAGTTCCTGCAGCGGGCCGAAAATGAAGAAGGAATAGATAAACAGAGAAAAGAACTCACCAACGCTGATCCTACCCGCAAAGATCAGGTAAAGCATCAACAGCAGGATACCGTTACGTAAAAGATTCACAAGGGTTCCCTGAATAAAGCTCAGGCTTCGGACATATTTAACCTTTCTAAGCTCAAGTTTCAGAATTTTCTCAGTGACACCATTCAGGCGGTTGATCTCCTGGCTGGACAAACCCAGGCTCTTCACCAATTCAATATTACGTAGAGATTCTGTCGTCGAGCCCGCAAGCGCGGTGGTTTCGCTAACAATAATTTTTTGAACAACTTTAATTTTTTTACTGAGGACCGAACTGATGATTCCCAGGATCGGAATAACAGAGATGTACACAACAGCGATGGACCAATGTATATTGATCGCGTAAATAAAGACGAACGTTACCCCCACCAATGATGTAAACACAATATTGATGAACGCGGTTATAAGTTTTTCGGTGTCGGTGCGAACTTTCTGAAGCACTCCTAAAGTCTCACCACTTCGCTGATCTTCAAACACTGAATAGGGCAGCTCGAGTGAATGTGCCAGGCCATCTGAATATATCTTTGCTCCAAGTCGCTGGGTGATCACATTTACATAGTAGTCCTGGAAGTTCTTTGCAATCCTCGAAACCATCGCTACACCCATCGCGGCAAGGATCAGCAAACCTGCACCTTTGAAAAATTCCTCCGTGGTGTATTCCTGGTAACGTGTTACATACGTATCGATGATCTTACGGAAGATCCATGGATCCAGCAAAGAAAATATCTGGTTAATTGCAGCAAGCAGCAATGCAAGGGCAATCAAGCCTTTATAATTTTTTAGATAGTCTAAAAGTAATTTCATTTTGAATTGTTTGGACCTAACGTAGTATGATCTTAATTCAGGGCTTTAAAGGTGCATAATTTTTCCGCTAAATTAAAAAAGGGAATGAAGCATATGCTCAATTCCCTTTCTTTTTACAATCAGTTAAGATTACACCGTCATAATATCTTTCTCTTTTACTTCCATTAACTTATCAATCCGTACAATGTTTGCGTCGGTAAGTTTTTGAACATCTGCTTCACCAGTTTTTATTTCATCGTCTGACACACTTTCAGATTTAAGTCTTTTAATCTTTTCATTCGCGTCTTTACGGATATTTCGTACCGTTATCCTGCCTTTTTCTGCTTCTTCTTTTACTTTCTTAACAAGATCTCGACGACGCTCTTCCGTTAATGGGGGTACGTTCAGGCGGATTACAGCACCATCATTTTGTGGGTTCAACCCAATATTCGCTTCCATTATAGCCCTTTCTATTGGAATAAGCATAGCCTTTTCCCATGGCTGAACAACCAGCGTGCGTGCATCGGGTGTATTCACAGTACCAATCTGATTGAGCGCAGTAGGTGTACCGTAATAATCCACATAGATGCCATCTAACATGGATGGCATGGCTTTCCCGGCACGGATCTTTACCAGTTCATGATCGCAAAAATCGATGGCCTTATCCATATGGGCTTTGGCATCATCCAATTGTTTCTTTATAAGGTCATTCATATTGATTTTCTTCGATCAGTAAAAATAATTAAAATCCAGGTATCTAAGATACTAGCCTCTAACTAAAGTTCCTATAGGCTCGCCCTTGGCGATGCGCATAAAGTTTCCGGGCTTATTCATATCAAAAACGATGATTGGAAGATTATTTTCCTGGCATAAAGTAATGGCGGTCATGTCCATCACGTTCAGGTTCTTTTGATACACGTCAGAAAAAGTGATTTCATTAAAGCGTGTTGCTGAAGGGTCTTTCAAAGGATCTGCTGTGTATATCCCATCGACTCTTGTTCCTTTAAGAACGACATCAGCATTGATCTCTACGGCTCGCAAGGAAGCTGCGGTATCAGTAGTAAAATACGGATTACCGGTGCCTGCACCAAATATCACGATCCTTCCTTTTTCGAGGTGACGAACTGCCCGGCGGCGGATAAAAGGCTCACAGATCTGTTCCATTTTTATTGCGGTAAGCAAACGTGTTTTTACCCCGGTTTTTTCCAGGGCATCCTGCAGGGCCATGCTGTTTATCACAGTAGCAAGCATG
>JBBJNR010000050.1:0-27961 GCA_037719315.1 Daejeonella sp. | reverse complement strand
TCCGCCATGGCCAGATTCTAATCACCTAACCAACTTATTCACCAAGCCCTATTTAGCTCCTTTTCATCCGGAAAACATCGGATCACAAATCTTGAAATGGAAACAGCAGGCATATATGCGCTCGCGACTGCCCTGGGCCATAGAGCGTTGTCTGTAAACGCGATTCTAGCCAGCCGGGTTAAACATGAATTCTCTTCAGATCCCGGTAAAATTGTGAACGAGGCTATTCAATTGGTGTTAAGCAGGATATAATCCCGAAGAGGCTTTATAATTGCCGAATAAACTCCTGAAACTTACCCAATGCCTCAGTCTTTCGTTCGTCCAATATATAATCTATTTTATTCAGGAGATAATCATCGATGTCGAAATCATGGAGCTGTGTTATAGATGCAATAACCTCTTTGCGATGTTCAAGTCCATACCTTAATGCTGAATTAAACCCTGCGATAAAGCTTTCTGAAATTTCCTTGTTTGAAGCCCATACAGCAAATACGAATGGTAATCCCGTGAACCTTTCCCATTCTTCTGCAAGATCGTATTGATAAGCGTATTGCCCTTTTTTTCCAAAGGTACGGTCACCTATTTGTACGAATGCATCGGCAGGATCATCTGTTACAAACTTTGGCTGAACCTTCCAATGATTTTTCAATAATACTTTAGCGAGGTTATTGGATGTCCGCGACTGGCTGTCGAGTTTTAGCGAACGCACTTCCTCAATGGGGATATCGCTGAAAATGAATACAGAATCCACCGCTCCACTAGCTCCGATACAATAATTAGATATGATCTTATAATCTGGAATTTCTATGAGGGCGGCCACGGGTACCAATCCTATGTCAGCCTGATCATTAATCAATTTACTTGCACATTCTGAAGGGATATCCAGGCTGAGATCTATCTGGTCTGAGATGCCTGAATGCATTAAGCCGTAAACAAAAGGCTTTGTATTGGTATATGAAACTGCAGAAATTTTTATCTTATTCAAAGCTCGTCAGAAAGGAATTTTAAATGTTCTGTGTTGTTAAAGTCTACCATATGGAACTTGGCACCGTCATATCTAATCTTATAAAGGGTTGTATTCGAATGCGGAAACGTATCCATCTCGCTTAATGGTCTGTCTGTCAGCAAGCAAAGAAAAAGGCGTAATGCACGGCCATGCATACAGATAAGAATATTCTTGTCCTGGTTATCTTCGATAAGCTTTTCGAGAACTGTCAGCTGCCGTTCTTTAACCTCAAGAGGACTTTCACCTTTTTCAAATTTATGATGAAGTTCACCAGCATTCCATTTCTGTAAGATACTGCTGAACTCCATTCTAATATGGTCATTGCTTTCCAGTCCCTCATAAATACCCCAGCCCAATTCATCCAGTCCAGGATATTGAGTCCATGGAATATTACTCTCAATAAATCCTTTAACAGTTTGATGGGTTCTTTTTAAGGTGGAAGTATAGATCTTATCAAAAGGAACATTTTTGTATGCTTCGTAAAAAGCTTGACTCTGCTCCCAGCCCCTGTCGTTTAAATCGGTATCCATTCCGCGACCCTGTACAATTCCTCTTTTATTTAAGTCTGTCTCGCCGTGACGGATGATATAAAGTGTTTTCTTCAATTCAGAACAGGTAATTTGTAAAATTTGGGTTTGTCCTCTTCAGGAAATTCATGGTCCTTGTAATCTGTGATCACGTTGTAAAGCGTATCACGCTCCAGTGGATGTCGGTCTGCCTGTTTAATTAGATCAACTAATTCCTTGGTTGTCATAGCCGGGTGCTGTTCTTCTGCCCCCGCCATTGAATAGATCTTGGTTGTGTCGTCAAGGGTCCCGTCAATGTCATCGACACCAAAATTAAGAGCCAATTGAGCTGTATTTCTGCTGATCATGGCCCAATAGGCCTTAATATGATCAAAATTATCGAGATATATACGCGCTATAGCATAGTTCCTTAAATCTTCAATGACTGACACTTCCGGAACGTTGGACATCTGGTTATCCTGGTTCCTGAATTTCAATGGAATGAAAGTCTGAAATCCATGTGTTTTATCCTGCAGAGTCCGAAGCTTTTCCATGTGATCAATGCGATGCCAATATTCTTCGATATGGCCATAAAGCATGGTCGCATTTGAACGCATACCCAGCTTATGCCATTCCTCGTGAATTTCCAGCCATTGATCGCCGGTGCATTTATCTTTGGCAATTTTCTCCCTGATCTCCGGATGAAAGATCTCTGCTCCGCCCCCGGGGATTGAATCGAGCCCAGCCTCTTTCATTAATTTCATGCCTGTGGCATAATCTATCTTCGCTTTTTTGAAGATATAGTGGTATTCTACTGGCGTCAACGCTTTAACATGCAGATCAGGCCGGTGTTTATGGATCGCACTAAACAGATCTGAATAGAATTTCAGATCATATTGAGGCAAAACTCCGCCAACTATGTGAACTTCTGTTACGGGCTGACCATCGTATTTTTTGACTATGTCCAGCATTTCCTCCATGGTGAATTCCCATCCTTCAGACCGTTCCTTTATCAACACGGAATAAGAACAGAACTTACAATCGTAAACGCATAAGTTGGTAGGCTCGATATGGAAATTACGGTTAAAATAAGTTCTATCTCCATGCCGCTTTTCGCGGATAAAATTCGCAAGAATACCTAGGAAACCAAGATCTGCTTTTTGGTATAGGAGGACACCCTCATCAAAAGAAATACGCTGGTTTAGCTTAATTTTTTTCGCTACAGACCGGAGATCTGCAGAGAGGTTTTCATCAGATAAAAGGAGGTTGAAACTTAATTCAGAGTTCATTTAAATTTCTTTGTGCAAAAATACGATAAACTAGCTATTCCATATCATTTCCTTGTAAAAGCACCATAAATTTTTATAATCTAAGGTTAACAGCGATTTTCTGATTTCCGATAACTGAATTTTCTTTTGCTTTAATTAATATTGTCCTGAGTTCCGTTTATCCTTGTACATATGAAACTAGAAACTATAGCTATTCACGCAGGCAATAAGATTGACCAGCATTCCAGGGCGGTCATTCAACCTTTGACGCTATCAACGACTTATCAGCGGGGGGAAGATGGCGGATATCCCGAGGGATATAGCTACACAAGGGCGGATAACCCCAACCGGAGATCTCTAGAGAACGTTCTTTCGGAACTGGAGAATGGAGCGGATGCCTGTATGTTTTCTTCCGGAAATGCGGCTGCGTGTGCAGTTTTTCAAGCTTTGAGCCCGGGCTCACATATAATTGCCCCGGATGATATGTATCATGGCCTACGAAACCAGCTTTTGCAGGTGTTTAAGGGAATCCTGGATATCGATTTTACAGATCTCTCCGATATAAAAGCAGTTGAAGCGTTAATAAGACCTGAAACACGTTTAATCTGGATAGAAACCCCATCCAATCCTCTTCTGAAGATCAGTGACATCCAGGAACTTGTTAAATTAGCCAAAGGGTATCAATTAATTGTTGCATGTGATAACACCTTCAGCACACCGGTTTTTCAGCAGCCATTAAATCTGGGATGTGATCTGGTTATGCATTCAACCACGAAATATCTCAGCGGTCATAGCGATGTGCTTGGCGGAGCTATAATAACAGCGAAAAAAAATGAATTATGGGACAAGATCCGGAATATCCAGGTCCTGGCCGGGGCGGTTCCCTCGCCTTTTGATTGCTATATGACCGTCAGAAGTATAAAAACATTACCCTACAGGATGCGCGGACATGCTCAGAATGCCGCACTTATCGCTGATTTTCTTGAAAAAAGCAGATACGTTGAAAAAGTGTTTTATCCGGGTTTAGAAAGCCATATCGGCCACGAAGCTGCAAAAAAACAAATGAGTTCTTTCGGGGGCATGCTGTCGTTTCTAGTCAAAGGTAGCGCCGGCGAAGCTATAAAGATCGTTAATGCCGTGAAAATATTTACACAGGCAACAAGTCTTGGTGGTGTTGAAAGCCTCGTCGAACACAGAGCATCCATTGAAGGGCCCGATACGAAGACACCCGGAAATTTAATACGAGTTTCAGTTGGACTTGAGAATATAGAAGATCTTATTGCGGATCTCGAACAAGCGTTTAAATCAATTGATTGATAATCAGTTGATTGTACTTTTTTAAAAATTTAATTTGGTTTCATTGGTGGTAATCCCATATATTTGAAATATTATTTGGTAGCAATACCAATCTGTCTTCAATAAGCTCTGGTTTATTGATTTATACAGAAGTGGCGAGAGATCAGGCTCTATGACCCACTGACAACCCCCCGGTCAATCCGGGGAAGGTGCCAATTCCTGTCCCGAAAGGGAAATATAAATTTATTAAACGATGAAAAGAGAAAAACCTACAGTTCCTGTATTTTCCCAAACGGAAAACAAAATTCAGTCTATCACGGATCAGGCATGCATTTATGCAACCAGAACTTGCATTTATATGTGCGAAGTCGGTTCCTGTTAAGGACCTTGCATTAAGAATTGACTTGGGTTCAGAATCCTCATGTACGTCTCAACAATCACATAATAATCCACTTAAAAATATAAGCATATGTCAGCAGAAAATTTAAAATTCGAAACTCTCCAGCTACACGCTGGACAGGAAGCAGACCCTACTACAGGATCACGTGCTGTTCCAATTTATCAGACCACTTCGTATGTATTTAAAAACTCGGAGCATGGTGCAAATCTATTTGCTCTTAAAGAGTTTGGAAATATCTACACCCGCCTGATGAATCCCACTACAGAAGTTTTCGAGAAGCGTGTCGCCGCATTAGAAGGCGGGGTTGCAGCTTTGGCTGTAGCGTCTGGTCAGGCAGCCCAGTTCATCGCGTTGAATAACATTTTACAGGTCGGAGATAATTTCGTAACCTCTTCATACCTGTACGGAGGTTCTTATAATCAATTTAAGGTATCTTTTAAAAAGCTTGGCGTTGAAGCCCGCTTTGCCGATGGAGATAGCCCGGAAAGTATAGAATCTCTTATAAACGACAAAACAAAAGCTATTTATCTCGAAACTATCGGAAACCCTAGTTTTAGTGTTCCTGATTTCGAAAAGATCTCTGAGATAGCTAAAAAACATGAGCTTCCATTAATCGTGGACAATACCTTCGGTGCAGCCGGATATTTATTCCGTCCGCTGGAGCATGGGGCGAACATCGTTGTAGAATCAGCTACGAAATGGATCGGAGGTCACGGTACAAGTATAGGCGGTGTGATTGTGGATGGCGGAAATTACAATTGGGGCAATGGTAAATTTCCACAGTTTTCTGAACCATCTGAAGGATATCATGGTTTGGTCTTTAAGGACGTTTTCGGAGTTGGAGGCCCGTTCGGAAATATTCAGTTCATCATCAGGGCACGCGTGGAAGGTTTACGTGATTTTGGCCCTTCGCAATCTCCATTCAATTCCTTTTTACTTCTCCAGGGACTAGAAACCCTATCTCTTCGCGTCCAGCGTCATGTTGATAATGCACTCGAGCTCGCTAAATGGCTTGAGACTCATCCTCAGGTTGAAAAAGTTGTTTATCCTGGCTTGACCAGCAGTCCCTATCATGAAAAAGCTAAAAAGTATCTTAGAAATGGATTTGGTGCGGTGCTTTCATTTGAAGTAAAGGGAGGAAAAGATGCAGCGATCAGGTTTGTAGACAATCTAAAATTAATCAGTCATCTGGCAAATGTTGGGGACACCAAAACTTTGATTATTCAACCGTCAGCTACTACACACCAGCAATTATCGGAAGCTGAGCAGTTAGCAGCGGGTGTAGTTCCGGCATCTTTACGGATCTCAGTCGGAATTGAGCATATAGACGATATAAAAGCTGATCTGCAGCAAGCATTTTCAGCTATTAAATAAATTATAATTATTATCACTCAACCCTCCTGTTCGGGCTGATGATCATGAAATAGGATGACTACAGAAAATATTTACAAGCATAAAAAGGCATTCAAGCTTGAAAGCGGAAAAAAGCTTAACAATCTCGAAATAGCATACCATACATACGGTACTTTAAATAGTAAAAAGAACAATGTAATATGGGTTTGCCATGCTCTTACAGCAAATTCCGATGTTTTTGATTGGTGGAAGGGCCTGTTTGGAGAAAATTGTCTTTTTAACCCAAAGGAACACTTTATTGTGAGCGCGAACGTACTCGGATCTCATTATGGCACCACGAGTCCGTTGAGTATAAATACGGCCACAGGCCTTCCCTATTATCTTTCATTTCCTGATTTTACTGTGCGGGATATAGCTACAGTACATCAGGTTCTTGCCGACCACCTCGGACTTCCACAGGTTGGTTTATTAATCGGGGGTTCTTTGGGAGGTCAACAGGCAATGGAATGGGCGGTCCTTGAACCTAAACGAATTAAGAAACTTGTTCTGATAGCAACAAATGCACAACATTCTCCCTGGGGAATCGCCTTTAACGAAAGTCAGCGTATGGCTATTACCACCGACCGAACGTTTTACTCCCAAAATGAGCACGGTGGTATAAAGGGCTTAAAAGTAGCCCGAAGCATCGCCTTATTATCCTACAGGAGCTATGGTACGTACGGCGCTACTCAACTGGAAGTTGGAACTGACAAAACCACAGGTTTCAAAGCTTCTTCTTACCAGAATTATCAGGGTGAAAAACTCGTCAACCGGTTTAATGCCTATAGTTACTGGTTTCTTACCAAGGCAATGGATAGTCATAATATCGGACGCAACAGAAGTTCGGTTATTGAAGCGTTAAAACGTATCCAGGCGCAAACGCTGGTCATTGGAATTGTTAATGATGTACTTTTCCCGATGGAGGAGCAGCAGTTTATAGCGAATAATATCCCGGGAGCCCGGTTTACGGAGCTTAACTCCTTTTATGGCCATGATGGCTTCCTCGTAGAAACAGAAATACTTACAAAGGAGATCGGAACATTTATAAATACCGCTGAAACCGACACCCAGGTAATCAGCATGCACAAAATAGCTTAAATGAGCAAAAAACTAACAATCGGTTTATTTGGCTTCGGAGTAGTTGGCCAGGGCTTGTACGATATTATCAGCACAAAGGATCTTAACATAGAAATCAAAAGGATCGCTATAAAAGACCCCAAAAAGTCGCGCAGTCTTCCGGATTATTTATTTACCACCGATGCCGGCGACATTTTGAATGATCCGGAGATTAATACTGTTATAGAACTTATTAATGATGCAGATGCAGCTTTTGATATTACGACGACTGCGTTGAAAAGTGGTAAGAACGTTGTGTCGGCGAACAAGAAAATGATTGCCGAACATCTTGATGATCTGGTTGAACTTCAGGAGAAATTCGGCACATCCTTATTATATGAAGGAGCTGTTTGCGGGAGCATTCCAATTATCCGAAACCTGGAGGAGTATTATGATAACGAGCTGCTTCATTCCATAAGCGGTATCTTTAACGGATCCTCAAATTACATCCTTTCTAAGATTGCAAATGAAGGACTTGAGTATTCCGAAGCGCTAAAACAGGCTCAGGATCTTGGCTTTGCGGAGAAAGATCCTTTGCTGGATGTGGGAGGATATGACGCTAAGTTTAAGCTCCTGATAGCTGCTGCTCACGCTTACGGAGTTTTTGTGAGACCTGAGGAAGTTTTGAATATTGGGATCCAGAATTTCTCGTCAGCAGATCTTCATTTTGCAGAAGAGCATAAACTTAAGATTAAGCTAGTTCCAACTGCTAAGAAACTTAACGAACAGGAACTCGCATTGTATGTTATCCCCCGTTTGGTTCCTGCAAGTGATTTTTTATATAACGTTGAAAATGAGTACAATGCAGTTTCTGTCAAGGCTGCATTCGCTGATCAGCAATTATTTTATGGAAAAGGTGCCGGCGGTCATCCAACCGGATCTGCCGTACTATCGGATATAGCAGCCCTGCGTTATGATTATCGCTACGAGTACAAGAAATACCATCACGATTCTAAATTGAAGCTTCAAAATGATCATGTTCTGCCGGTGTATATCCGATATAACAATGAATCACTGATCGATAGCATCAACTTTGAATTTATTGCTGAACAGCATAAGAGCCTCGATCTTAGCTATATTCTGGGCGGAATAAAGATCAGCGAACTTATCGCGAAGAAGCAGGATATCCTCGATGATGGCGCTTTTTTGGCCCAGGCAGGTGCCCTTACGGAGAAGTTTGAAGAGCTAACGAGAGTAAGATTGGAGAAGGCGTGACTGATAGAATAAAGAACAAAGAGCAAAGAACAAAGACAAACGTTGTGATTCCATCTTTAATTGGCATCCCATAAACTGAGCTACTAATTTCAATTCTTTTAGTAAGTACACTAGCAACCGAAATTCTAGATTCAAGACCAAAGAATAAAGTTTTTACTCATTAACCTTTGTTCTTGACTCTTCCTTGGCTACTTCTTCAAATAAGGCTCTATCGCCTTCTGCCAGATCCTGTACCCGGCCTCAGTCATGTGCAATTTATCTGCTTTAAAAATATCAGGCATTGGGGTTCCGTCTTCAAGCAACATTTTTGAATAAACGTCGACATAGCCGGTGCGGCGGTAATTTTTTAAGTATCTCCTGATCAGCTCATTAGCCTTCACCATTTCAGGCATATATTTTAACCGGCTTGGACTGGGTTTAATTGAAACGAAAAGTACATGGGTTTTCGGAAGATCATTGCGTATCATTTCAAATAAGGTTGTAAAGCGGTCGAAGACAATTTCTGCGGTGACGCCTTCAGCTGTGAAATCATTTTCCCCGCAATAAATTACGACTTGTTTTGGCTGATAGGGAATAACAATGTCCTTTGCATATCGGATCGCATCAGGGAGGCTTGAGCCGCCAAACCCGCGATTTATGATCGTATACCCGGGAAAATAACTCTCTATGTTGTTCCATCCCCTGAACGAAGAGCTGCCTACAAATACGATTTTTCCTTTTGGCGGCGGATTAAGGATATCTTCTTTTTTAAATGCTTCAATTTCATCGTAAAATGGCAGATTTTGTTGGGCAATACTATCAAAACCTACTAATTGAAGGAGAATGATAACAGCTGTGAGCCGACTGAGTAATTTCATTGACGAATTATATTTCCCGGTTTATATCCCACGCTTCAAGGTAGTCAGCAACTTTTCTAACAAATGAGCCGCCCAGGGCACCATCTACAACACGATGGTCATAAGAAAGGGATAAGAACATCATATGCCTTATCGCAATCACATCACCATATTCTGTCTCTATAACAGCAGGCTTCTTTTTAATCGCACCTACCGCTAAAATAGCAGCTTGTGGTTGGTTTATGATAGGGGTTCCCATCACGTTACCAAATGTTCCCACGTTAGTCAATGTAAATGTTCCTCCGGCTGTATCGTCGGGCTTTAACTGAGAATTGCGCGCACGCTTAGCAAGATCATTTACAGATTTGGTCAAGCCCACCAGGTTGAGCTGATCTGCATTTTTAATAACCGGAACGATTAGATTGCCTGAAGGAAGCGCTGCGGCCATTCCAATATTGATATCACGTTTTTTGATAATTTGAGTGCCATTTACCGAAACGTTGATCATCGGCAGATCTTTAATTGCTTTTGCTACGGCCTCAATAAATATGGGAGTAAAAGTGATCTTCTCACCTTCCCTTTTCTCGAAACTGTCTTTGACACGCTCCCGCCACTTCACCAGGTTGGTTACGTCTGCTTCCACAAACGAGGTCACGTGTGGAGAAGTTTGCTTACTCATAACCATATGTTCAGCAATGAGCTTCCGCATCCTATCCATTTCAATAATTTCATCGCCTCCTGAAACGGAGAATGTGGCAGGTGCTGATTTAGTTTGTGCTGCAGCAGGTTGTTTAATGGGTTCAGCAGCTAATGGTCTCGTCGTGCCAGAAGAGGCAGCACCGCCCTGCTTGTGTTCTTTTATAAATTCAAGAATGTCTTGCTTAGTAACACGGCCTTCAGAGCCCGTTCCTGCTATACCATCCAGTTCAGAAAGACTTATGCCCTCCTCAGCCGCCATACTTTTTACCAGTGGGGAATAAAATCGTGAAGAATTACTCTGAACCTCATCCGCAGGATTTTCCTTTTGCTTCAGGATGTCAACACCGGGAATTTCATCCGCCTGTTCAATTTCTGGCTGAGATTTTACATCTTTCGGTATATCTGATGTATCGGAGCTGCTGCCTTTTTTTTCCGAATCAGCGCCAGCGACTTCAATGAGTGCAATCACGGCACCTACCTGTACCACCTCATCAACATTAAAAAGTGTTTTTACGAGCTTACCCGCAACAGGAGACGGTACATCTGAATCGACTTTATCCGTTGCTATTTCCAACACAGATTCATCAATCGCTATGGTATCACCTGGCTGTTTGATCCATTTTATGATGGTAGCTTCAGCAACACTTTCACCCATTTTAGGAAGTACTAAGTCGTATTGAGCCATATAAGGTATTTTAAGAATTGGTTATCTGATGTAAAAATAAGCTTTTTAGTGTATGTTCGTTATGGATGTTCCTCTCTCAATAATTTATATAACATTGAAAGTGCATTAATGGCTGATCTCTCAATATTCTGCGGTCTTTTATTTCCAAATTTAAATTTACCGGAAATTGTTTTTGTTTTGCTGGCAACAGCGATCCAAACGGTACCTACTGGCTTATCTTCGCTGCCACCATCAGGACCGGCGATTCCGCTTACAGAAATGGCATAATCTGAATGATACCGGGAAATCGCGCCCTCTGCCATTTCCTCAACCGTTTCTTCACTAACGGCGCCAAACTTTATCAAGGTTTCCCGGGACACGCCAAGCATGGTTTGCTTCATGTCGTTTGAATAGGAAACAGCTCCCCCTAAGAACACCTTGCTGCTCCCGGCATGCTGTGTGATCATATGTGAGATATATCCCCCCGTACAGCTTTCGGCTGTTGATAGTGTCAGGTTCCTGGCGACCATAAAATCTAAGATGGCCTTTTCAATCGGCGTATCAGATTCTATGATCACAAATTCTTTGACCTGTTCTACTATTTTAGCCGCATACTTTAATATTTCTGCCCGTAGTTTAGCGGGATCTGATCCTCTTCCGCTCAAACGTAAACGTACCAGGCCTAATTTGGGCAAGTAAGCAAGTCCAATGTGTTCCGGAAGGGAATCTTCGAGGATGGAAATTTTATCGGCAAGCATAGACTCTCCTATTCCAGCAGTTAAAATAGTATGATGAACAATCGAAGGCAGGTTGAATGATTCTTTAATTTTAGGAATAATCAGCTCTTCCATCATGTACATCATCTCAAAAGGTACACCAGGCATAGAAACATAGATCTTACTTCCCGCTTCAATCCACATTCCGGGTGCGGTTCCATTCAGGTTTAAAAGCGTGCTGCAGTTTTCCAGGACTTCAGCTTGCTTGAGGTTAGTTTCGAGCATGGGAGATGTATGCCGGGCAAAAATACGCTTTACATTTTCCAGGGCACCTTCGTCAGTACGCATCCCAACATTGAAGTATTCAGCAAGAGTTTTTTTGGTGATATCGTCCTTCGTTGGGCCAAGGCCGCCGGTTATCAGAATGAGATCAGCCCGCTCAGACGCCAGCTTAAGGGAATCCAGGATGTGCTGTCTTTCGTCAGATACCGATGTGATCTGCTTTACCTTTATTCCCGCCAGGTTTAACTTCTGAGCCATCCAGGCTGAATTGGAGTCGACAATCTGACCGATAAGTATTTCGTCACCGATGGTAATTAGTTCTGCAAGCATTTTAGAAATTGTTATAAAAGTCGCGTCTTTTACTGAGTTTAAGATCCTGGAGGATAGAAGATTTAACCCGCAGATCTACGCTGTAGAATTTGTAGGCGCCTATTGGTGACCACCGGAATGAAAGATCCCAGCAATGGAGGTCCCTGTAAATTGAGAATTGGGTAAGACTAAGCTTGTTCAGCTGGAAATCGTAGCCTGAAGTGTACTGCACTTTCCATTTTGGGGTAACATTAAAGTCTCCTGAAAAATTCAGTGTATTTGAAATGCTGGAAGTGAGATCACTCTTGGAGTAATTGAAACTATAAGAAGCCGCAATATTCCAGGGAATATTAAAATCAACGAATGCATTTGGGTCGCGGCTGATCGCATTTAGTTCTTCCTGCTGCTGCAGGGTCAGGTTCTGTTTGGCGGCGTCAATCTTATTTAAATTGTTGTTCCTGCTTTTAAATGCCGCTGAATTCAGACTGAAATCTGTTGACAAGCCAAAACTGGTCAGCCTGGCAAGACTTCCATCGTTAATGGTAAATTTGTCCAGCCGTCTACCCATTCCATCAAGTTGGTAAGGATCCAGGGTCCCATAAAAATTGATCCCCATCTTCTGCTTAAAAAATGCAGTGCGGCCAGAGAAGCCAATGGTTGAGAGCTTAAACTCTTCTGCGGCAAAATTATAGCTTCCTGTAAAGGTTAAGCTTTGCAGTATCGGAATATTAACCGAGTTTTTTAGTGAATCTGCCGTAGAGCGTACCTTCGCTTCGATATTATTATCGAGGCTGAATCCAATTCCGGCAACCCGCCCAACCGACGGGCCTCCAAAGATTGCACCGTCGTAAATGGAATATCGTGTATTAATACGAGACGTATCACGCCCGATGTTACGGAAATATCCAAACCGGTCGGACCCAAAATCGGGACGATAATTTAAGCCAACAGAAGGAGTCATCACATGGCGAAGGGCCATTAATTTCCCTCTTTTAAAATTGAATTTACCGTACACTTTTGTGGATAAGCCTGTGTTAACGCTGTATTCATAAGACCTGCTAAAGCCCTGGACTGTATCTGTTTTAAGCGCAAATCCTGCAGCTACGGGATCCAGTCTCTTGCGAATGGTCTGCAGATACCATTTTTCGCTGTATTGGAGTCCGGAATTAAATTGAAAGTACTTCAACAAATTCAGGGACAGGCTGACAGGGATGTCATGCTGAATTCCATTCCTGAAATCCCTCAGTGTTTCTTTTCTAAACAGTTTATATTCTTTAGTATTAATGGAATTGCTGCCCTGCATGCTATAGCCGAGACTAAGTTTCTGATACCATTTTTGCTCCCCTGCACTGTTCTTGCTATCAAAAGGGTTGATGGTTGTCATGTTTAAACTGAAACGCGGAAGATCCAGAAAAACGGTTTGTTGCTCTATGTCTTGTGAGTGTGTGAGGCTTGAAGAAAAATTGAAAAGCCCATCGGCGAAAACCTTACCATAACTAATACTTGATGAAAGTGTATTTCGGGCAATTTCCAGTGGATTGTATGTACCTGCTGCGCCTGTATTTTGAAAATAAGAACCCGTACCCGCATTTACCGACGCGCTGAAAGTTGTACCAGGGTTCGCTTGCTGGCTTTGGGAATGGCTCCAGGTCAAATTAAAGTCTTTGTTGGGCCGCTTGAAAGATGGCGTACCCTCAACTCCATTCTTTGTTGATGCAAACCTGAAATTCACTCCACCATCATATTTATAATTCTTGCGGTAACGGGCAGCCGTACTCAGTTCATAAGAGCCTTTCGAATACAATGTTCCGCGAGTTGCCAGGTCCCAGTAATCATTCAAGCCGAGATAATATCCCAGATCCCTCATAAAAAAGCCGCGTACATCTTCTCCGAAAGTTGGGAATAATAAACCACCGGAGCGCTTATTAGGTTTTGGAAAGAAGCCGAAGGGAACAACCAAAGGCAAAGGGACTCCCTCTATCGACAAATAAGCCGGTCCGGTAATGATCTGTTTTTCAGTTACGATCCCGCGGGTTATGTTAATGCCAAAATGCTCGTGCGGATGAGGCAGGTTACAGCTGCTGTAGATCCCGTTGGTGAAATGGCCTTCACCCCACTCATTTTTTTTGAATTGCTGGGCCTGAAGATAACCTCCTTCAGCATCCGTGAAAACACCGAACGATTTGCCCTTCCTGGTCTTATAGTTGAAAAACAGAGAGTCAGTAGTAATCGGCTGTTCCGATCCTTGTTTAAACAAAGGCCGTCCGGTATATCGTTTCGTTCTGGGATTGATCAAGCCTTTTGCAAAAAGGGTATTATTTTTCTGATCATATTCGATATAGTCAGCAGCAAGCTCCATGTCTTCGTAGGTAACTTTGGCTTTTCCGTATAATTTAATTATATTGTTAGTAATATCCCCTGGTATAGAATCTTCAGCAGAATAGATAACTTTTGATTCCAGGCCAGTCCCTTTAGTTGATTTTTTTGTTACAGTATCTGCTTTTATCTTAGGCGCTTGCAATGTTGTATCGCGATTCGCGTTATCAGGTTGCAAGATAAGCTGTTGAGCATGCGCTGATCCATTATAAATGGCGACTAACACAACGCTGGCAAAGAAAAATATAAAAAGGGCCTTATTTAATTTCAAATCCGATGATGAATACTATTTTTGCAATTATAGATAATAATATACGCTCAAAATTAATGAAAAATATACCATTGATCAGATACATTTACGTATTCCTGATATTCTTACTTTCATTACCGCTTATTTCTTTTGCGGGGATATTACCTGATGCACCCTACCGGATAAAGACCATTGTGATCGATGCTGGTCATGGCGGAAGATTTACCGGAGCGGTTGGCCAGTATTCACGGGAAAAGGATGTAACGCTGAAAGTTGCAATGCGACTTGGAAAAGCTATTGAAGCGAATATGAAAGATGTGACCGTTCTTTATACCAGGACAACGGATAGGAATTTTGAAGAAGTGAATTCCAAAGATTTAAAAAAGCGAATAGACATGGCCAATGAGGCGAAGGCTGATCTGCTCATATCAATACATTGCAATTCTATGGGCGCCGGAACCAAGAATAGAACCTCGGTGCGTGGTGTTGAAACCTTTGTAGCCGGTTTTGCCCGTCTGAATGAGCAGGACGCAGCCATAAAAGAATATATGGCTTTGGAGGAAGAATACAAAATAGATGAGCGTGTAGCTACAGATCCTACAACAGCTATTTTTCTTTCTCTCGTAAAGAACTCGCTTCGAGAACAAAGTATCCGATTGGCAACTTTTATACAGAATGAATATGTAGCGTCCGGACGGGTTAACCGCGGGGTGCAGGAACTTAGTCTGGCGGTTCTAAGAACTGCGACGATGCCGGCGGTGCTCACAGAGATAGGTTTTATATCGAACCCTGCTGAGGAGGAATATATAAATTCAGATTCCGGGCAAAACGAAATCGTGAATAATTTGTTAAAAGCAATTCAGACCTACAAGAGACAGGTTGAATTAGAATGATATGAGCAGAGTATTAATTAGACGATGCAATAGCACGATAATTACAATATTTGAAATACCTTTGGTTCTGAAAGTTCTTCATAAGATATCTGGATGAAACCATCATGAGCATACCGCTGACAAACTGCCATAAAAATGCTCATGATCGCTTCATAGCCATAAAAAAACAATTATATATTGATGAAAATTACTAACGAAACCAAAGTAGGAGTATTAGCTGCAGTATCAATTGCCATTTTAATTATAGGATACAGTTTTTTAAAAGGCAATGATGTATTTTCCAGCGAAAATGAGTTTTATGCCACCTACGATCGCGTAGATGGCCTGGCTATTTCCAAGCCCGTTTTAGTAAATGGTTACCAGATCGGACGAGTTTCCGACCTGACCCTTCAGCCAAACGGGCAGATCCTTGCGCAGTTCAAAATCAATCCGGAATATGCAATTCCGAAAAACACCATCGCAAAACTGGAAAGCACTGATCTTTTAGGCGGAAAGGCAATTGTATTCGACTTGGGCACGGGAAGCGATTTTGCCAGGGACGGTGATACGCTGAATGCAAATATCCAAAAGAATTTAATAGACCAGGTCGAGCCTATCCAGAAAAAGGCCGAACAAATAATAGCACGCATGGATTCTGTGCTTACTTCTGTAAACAGCACGCTAAGCCCTGAATTTCAGCGAAATTTCGACCGCAGCTTTGCCAGCATCGCAAGAACACTGGAGACCTTAGAAGGGACGACGAGAACTGTTGATGGATTGGTAACTACTCAAAGCCGTAGAATAGCTGGTATCATGGGAAACCTGGAATCGATTACCGGAAATTTTAAAAACAATAATGCAAAGATTACCACGATCATGAACAACTTCGAAAAGGTTTCTGATGAGGTGGCTAAAGCTAATTTTGCACAGACCATCGCTGAAGCGAATAAGGCTGTAGCCAACCTTCAGACGATCGTTAATAAGGTCAACACTGGTCAGGGTACCTTAGGGCAGCTGATCAATGATGAGAAAATGTACAATAATTTAAATAATGCTGCTGCAAACCTCGATAAGCTGATGGTTGATTTGAAAGCGAACCCTAAGCGATATGTTAGCTTCTCTGTTTTTGGAGGAAAAAAAGATTAAAATATTAGGAGAGGACTGTCTTAAAATTCAAACTCACGAAGTTTACACCAGAGCAAACCAGGCATATTTTATATCTCGAAGGTTATTCCCTCGGTGGCCAGGAAGGTTTGAGGGAAGACAGATTTTGCTTCCTCCAGCAAAGGGTTAAGTTCCTTGTAGCGTGCTGAGAAATGTCCGATCAGCAATTTTTTAGCACCAGACTTCAACGCAATTCCGGCAGCCTGTAGGGAGGTGGTATGAAACGTTTCTTCTGCCCTGCCCAGCATATCATGCATAAATGTAGCCTCATGATAAAGAGTATCTGCATTGATAATAAAATCGAGATATTTCCAGCTGCAGATCGTGTCTGAGCAGTAAGCATATACTTTCGGGCGATCTGCCTCAACAGTCAGGTCCATGGATAAATGTACCTTGCCTTTTTTATCTGTAAAATCCTGCCCTTTCTTAATAAGAGGAATCATTTCTGCCGGGATATCAAACTCTTCTATTTTCTCCTTGATCATTTTTCGCAAGCGCTGTTTTTCAGTAAAGCGAAATCCGGTACAGGGAATACGATGATCAAGAGGGAAGCTTTCAACGACAATATCATAATTCTCGAATATTTTCTCACCAATATCGGGATTGGTATTTCTGAAGTTCAGCGGGTAGCGGAGAAATGTTTGAGAATGTTTGAATTGTATGTCGATAATTTCTATTAGCCCCGGAGGACCAAAAATATCGATAGGTTTTGTACGGCCGTTCAGATGCAGCGAAGATAACAGGCCAACCAGCCCCAGATAATGATCTCCGTGAAGATGACTTATGAAAATATGGTCTATCCTGCTGGCTTTAAGGCCGAAATGGAGCAGTTGGTTCTGGGTGGCTTCACCACAATCAATGAGTATAAATTTCTCGTTGACATTTAAAAGTTGCGCGGAAGGGTTTCGGTTAAATATGGGGGTTGAGGAACTGCTACCTAAAATTGTAACTTCAAATTTCATTTGCAGCTGGCTTCGTCAAATTTATTTTACTTCTCTTTTCAACTCTTTTTCGATCTCCTCCATAAAAATAAGATCTATTGCCTCATCTACCGTACTTACAATGGTGAGGATATTTTCCAGCTGTGAGATGGAAATAAGTCTTGAAATATTGTCATTAATGCCCGTAAGGATAAAACTTCCTTCCGCATTCTTACAGATCCTATGCCCCACCAGCAAGCTGCTTAAACCCGACGAATCGGAATATTTAACATTGGAAAGGTCGAGGATCACATTACGCTGTCCTTCCGTATTGGTAAGTATTAGTTCAGATTTAAGCTGCGGTGAGATCAGGCTGTTAAGCTTGGTCTCATTGAGTTTAATCAGAACATATTTTTCGTGCTTATCTACTGTAAATTTCATCAGGCTATGAATTTATTTTAATCTTGAAATTGCATGACGCTCATGCAGGTTTCCTGCTCACTAATTTAATTAAGAAAATCCGGTTTTCAATATATTTATCATGAAAGACGCGTTATTGCTTCGTTAATATTATTTTCGACCCTTTTCAGCGGATCCGAAACTTCCTGTTTGCTAAACTTATCCCCGGTAATGTGCTCATAAAGCTCAATATAACGCTCAGACACAGAGCTAATAAACTCAGGCGTCATTTCCGGAATGTTTTGATCTTCTTTCCCCTGAAAGCCATTTTCGATGAGCCACTTACGAACAAATTCTTTTGAAAGCTGTCTTTGAGGCTCGTTCCTTGCCTGAAGGTCTTCATATCCATCGCTGTAAAAGTAACGCGACGAATCCGGCGTGTGAATTTCGTCAATGAGATAGATCCGGTCATCGGCTTTGCCAAATTCATACTTCGTGTCAACCAGGATCAGTCCGTTACTGGCAACCGTTTCGGTCCCCCGTTGAAAGATAGCACGGGTATAATTTTCCAGCTGCGAATAATCCTCTTCTGACACGATCCCGCGACTGATGATCTCGCTTCTGGAGATATCCTCGTCATGGCCAACAGAAGCTTTGGTAGTTGGTGTTATAATAGGTTCCGGAAGCTTATCGTTTTCTTTTAATCCTTCGGGGAGTTGCACGCCGCACACCGAGCGCTTTCCCGCCTGATACTCGCGCCACGCATGTCCTGCAAGATATCCCCTGATCACCATTTCAACTTTAAAAGGCTCACATATTTTACCAATAGTAACATTCGGATCGGGCACATCTACTATCCAGTTTGGAACTATATCAAGGGTTTCCCGCAAAAATTTAGCTGCTATCTGATTCAGGACCTGTCCTTTAAACGGGATAGGTTCCGGTAAAACCACATCAAATGCCGATATCCGGTCTGTAACAACCATTACGAGAAACTTTTCTCCGATGGTGTACACGTCGCGAACTTTTCCCCTATAGAATTTTGTTTGTCCAGGGAAATCAAAATGGGTCTCCTTAATCGCACTCATTTACTGTATTGTTATTTAATTCGTAACTACTGTATATCACCGTACGCGCGCAGAATATTCTTGACCAGTTTATGTCTGACCACATCGTCACCATTGAGGTAGATGATATCAATGCCTTTAATTTCTCCCAGGATACGTAAAGCTGTATTGAGACCAGACTGTTGTTTTCTTGGAAGATCGATCTGGGTTACATCACCCGTCACAATGAATTTGGCGGTAGGGCCCATCCTGGTAAGGAACATTTTCAGCTGCAGATCTGTGGAGTTCTGCGCTTCATCAAGAATAACGAAACAATTGTCCAATGTCCTTCCACGCATAAATGCCAGGGGAGCGATCTCAATCGTCCTGTTTTCCAAAAATGCCTTCAGTTTTTCAGCGGGGATCATATCATCCAGGGCATCATATAACGGCCTTAAATAAGGGTCGATCTTCTCTTTGAGATCCCCCGGCAAAAAACCCAGGTTCTCCCCCGCTTCAACTGCAGGCCTTGTTAAGATGATTCTCTTTATCTCCTTGTTTTTCAAAGCTCTAACTGCCAGGGCTACCGCAGTATAGGTCTTTCCTGTGCCCGCTGGGCCGATAGCAAAAATAATGTCGTTGGTGTTGATACTATCCACCATCCGGCGCTGGTTTGCCGTACGCGCTTTAACAATAATACCATTAGGGCCGAACACGATCGGCTCAGCGCCTCCTCCGTTCCTTACAGAAGCCCCTTCAGCTTCAGACTTTGAGGTAGCCGTTGCCCCGAGTATCTGTTCGAGATCGCTATTGTTAAGGCTCTGAAATTTATCCGCATGGTCAAGTATCTCCGTAAATTTGAGATTAAAGTGGTTTATCTCCGCCTCATCGCCAAGAACTTTCAATTCGGTGCCCCTGGCGACGATCTTTATCTTGGGAAAATGCTTTTTTATAATTTCGAAGTACTCGTTGTTTGGTCCCCATATCAATACAGGGTTCACATTTTCTAAGGTTAGATTCAGCTCGTTCAAGTTGCGGTTATTTTTAGTGCACGGGTGTTTATTTAAGATTAAAATTCAATATTTGTACCAACAATATCTATCGCAAGATTAACAATAAATATTTACATTTTAAATGGCAATAATTACTTTAACGACCGATTTGGGCTATAAAGATTTTTACCAGGCTGCGCTCAAAGGAAGTATCCTGAGCCAGCTGCCAAATGCAAATATTGTAGACATCAGCCATGACATTTCTGCCTTTAATATACCTCAGGCGGCATTCATTTTAAGAAATGCATTTCATTACTTTCCCAAGGGTACAGTACACCTCATCGGTATTGATTCTGTATTCAATGAAAAAACCCGGTATTTAGCTTTAAGATACCGGGAACATTATTTTGTAGGATCCGACAACGGGATTTTTTCCCTTCTTTTCGAGGAAGAGCCTTCGGAGATCGTTGAGCTGAATATCATGCAGGATTTGAAATACCTTCACTTTCCCTTGTCGGATATCTTTCCGAAAGCAGCAAGCCATTTGGCTAAAGGGGGCAAGCTCCGGGATATTGGGATCGCAGTTTCCGGTGTGGAGGATAGGATGACCCTCCAGCCTGTCATAGAGCGTGATATTATTCGCGGGAGCGTGATTTATATAGACTCATTTCAGAACATTATCACCAATATCACCAAAGAGCTGTTCACGAAAGTGCAGATGAACCGCGATTTTACGCTCTTTTTTAAGAGAAACGAGTCAATTTCGCAACTTAGCTGGCATTATAACGAGGTTCCTGAAGGAGAGAAACTATGTCTTTTTGGAATAAGCAATCACCTCGAAATAGCGATCAACAAAGGTAATGCAAGCGGACTTCTCGGCCTGCACCTTGGAGATATCGTGCGAATAGAATTCCAGGCATGATCACCCGCATAGTTAAAATGACCATAGAATCTTCAGAAACCCATCGGTTTGAGAAATTATTTAAGGGCTCTGTGGAACATATACGGGTTTATGAAGGATGTATTGACGTGCAGCTCATGAAAGATGTGAACAAGGGGAATGTTTATTTCACCTTGAGTAAATGGAGTAATGAAACGGCACTGGATAATTATCGGGCATCCGCCTTTTTCAAACTTACATGGTCAAAAGTTAAGCCTCTCTTTGCTGAAAAGGCAGAGGCATGGAGTTTAAGGAATACATAAATCAGCATCTGGAAAAAAATTACGAAGCACTGATATCTTAAACACAAGATAGTGCTTAATTAACCCTAGTTTTGTGCCCGTCATATTATTGACTCCTACTTTTAGAATTACATGGCACGTGCTCGATTAAACAGCGGTAACGCTCAGTCTGAAGAACTACCTAAGGCAAAAATCAATAAAGAAAGTTTAAAGCAGGTAATGAGGTTGTTAGCGTACCTCAAACCTTACCGGACTAAATTCTTCCTGGGACTGGCCTGTCTGATACTTTCCAGCGGAAGCTCGTTTTTGTTCCCCCTGCTGATGGGACGGCTTATCGGGACCGGGGCATCGTCGTCTGGCAAGCAAGGCAACATGATGCCAGGGGAAATATTGGACTATTTTCCTTCTGATATCAACACCGTAGCCTTAACCCTTCTGGGCGTTCTGTTTGTCCAATCTATTTTTTCGTTCTTCAGAATTAACTGGTTTGTTGAAGTCGCCGAGAAAGGTTTGGCCGATATACGGCGTGATACCTACTATAAGCTGATCACGCTGCCGATGAATTTCTTCTCGCAGAGACGCGTTGGAGAATTAAACAGCCGCCTGTCGGCCGACCTTTCGCAGATCCAGGATGCCATAACAACTACGCTTGCGGAAATGATCAGACAGGTGATCATATTCACGGGGGGTATCATCTTCCTGGTTTTGGTCTCCGGAAAATTAACATTAATGCTTTTAGCGGTGCTCCCGGTAATGGTGGTCATCGCAGTAGTATTCGGCCGGTTTATCAGGAAACTATCGCGGCAGGCTCAGGACAAACTTGCCGAGTCAAATACGATTGTCGAAGAAACGCTGCAGGGAATTACAAATGTGAAGGCTTTTGTCAATGAAGCTTTTGAAGTAGGAAGATATAACAAAAGCATTCGCGAGGTCGTGAAGATCGCGATGAGAGGAGCCAAATTCCGGGGCGTTTTTGCCTCATTCATCGTTTTCTGTTTGTTTGGCACCATAGTTTCAGTTGTATGGTACGGATCACATTTAGTTCAGGCTGGAGAAATAAGCCTGGCCAGCATGTTTACGTTCATACTTCTTTCCACATTCGTTGGGGCAGCAATGGGAAGTTTCCCTGAATTATACGCAACCATGCAGAAGGCTTTTGGCGCAAGTGAGCGAGTTCTTGAAATCCTCGCGGAAGAAAATGAGCCAATTTCTATGCAGGATGAGAATAATGTCGTAAAACAAAAAATACAGGGAAATCTCGAATTTAGAAATGTCGTCTTTTCTTACCCGTCCCGTAAAGAAATAACTGTGCTGAACGGAGTTTCTTTTGAAGCTAAAACTGGTGAAAAAGTAGCGATCATCGGCCCCAGTGGTGCCGGAAAATCAACTATTGCTAGCTTAATCCTGCGTTTTTACGAAACCCAGCAAGGCCAGTTGTTATTTGATGATAAGCTGTCATCGGACTATACATTAACAGATATCCGTAACCAGGTGGCCATTGTCCCTCAGGACGTTCTATTATTTGGGGGAACGATACGAGAAAATATAGCTTATGGACGCCTGAATGCGAATGAAGCAGAAATAAGACAAGCTTCAGTCAGGGCAAATGCCCATGATTTTATAGAGGGCTTTCCTGAAGGATATGACACGCTTGTCGGAGAACGGGGAATTAAGCTTTCTGGTGGCCAGCGTCAAAGAATAGCCATTGCCCGGGCCCTTCTAAAAGATCCGGCCATCCTTATTCTTGATGAAGCAACCTCATCGCTGGATTCTGAATCTGAACGCCTGGTACAGGAGGCTTTGCAAGAACTAATGAAAAACAGAACGTCCATAATCATTGCTCATCGCCTTTCTACGATCCGCGAGGCTGATAAAATAGTGGTTCTTGAAAAGGGGAAAGTAATTGAAACGGGAAACCATTCAGAATTAATGAAAAATGAGGAAGGACTTTACCGGTATTTGAGTCAATTGCAGCTCGAGGCCGGGGGTTTGAGGACTGAAGTCTGAGATCGGAAGTCGGAGGTCTGCAGTCTGAGGATTTGAGTTAAATAAATTCGGTTTAGACACAGTGTCAGACCTCAGACCTCGTTTACCCGTAACACATACGTCATCTATGAAATTAACCATTTGGGGCGCTGCCCGGCAAGTTACAGGAAGTATGCATTTGCTGCAGACAGATAATTACAGTATCCTGATAGATTGCGGACTGGACTATGAAAAGAATACCTGGCTGGAAGAGAATGAGCATTTCCCATTTTTACCTTCAGACATCGATGTTGTTATTTTAACCCATGCGCATATTGATCATTCCGGAAATTTGCCCACTTTGGTGCGACATGGATTTGATGGTCAGATACTTTGCACCGCACCCACTGCGGATCTGACAGAACTACTTCTTCTTGACTCTGTTAATATCTTCCTGAATAAACAGCGTAAATTACGGAAAGGAAAACGCGGCTTTAACTCCGGGCCGAAACCACTCTACCTGCAAAAGCACGTCATGGAAACCGTCGAGCGTTTTGTAACTATAGCGTTTAACAAACCGTTTTCAATTAATGGAGAGATCAGCCTGACCTTTGTGCCGGTGGGCCACCTGCTAGGGGCTGCAGCCGCTGTTTTGACCGTCCAGGAACATGGCGCCGCAAAAACTATTGCATTTAGCGGAGATGTTGGGCGAAAGAATTATCCTGTGCTGAATGATCCTGAAGCTTTACCAGCCGTTGATTACCTGGTATGTGAATCAACGTACGGCGGGAGGTTCCATAAAGCTACACAAAGCGTGGATGAGCTTCTTATTGACACAATTAGCGAAGCATGTGTTAAAACCCCGGGGAGGCTTATAATTCCAGCGTTCAGTGTGGGACGCACGCAGGCTTTAGTATATTCGCTTAACAGGATCTTTTCAAAAGGCTTATTGCCGCCGGTTAAGGTCTTCGTGGATAGTCCCATGGCGACCTATGCAACTGACATATTCAGAAAGCATCATCCCCTATTAAATAGTGAAGCACAGGAGTTTTATACCACTATGGGAGATGAGTTTGAATTTGAAAACCTGGAATACATCCGGGATATGAATGCAAGTAAAGCAATCTCTAATTATTATGAACCTTGTGTGATCATTTCATCGGCGGGGATGCTTGAAGGAGGGCGGATCCAGGATCATTTATATTACAACATATCAAACTATTACTGTACCATACTATTTATAGGATACTGTTCTAAAGGCACACTCGGACATCGTCTGCTGCGTGGTGATCCCATTGTAAATATCCGTCATCGCGAGCTTTCTGTATATGCTACGATCAAGCAGACAGACCTTTTCAGCGGGCATGGTGACCATAATGATCTCTTGAATTTTGTGAAGCAACAGGATAGTACTAAACTAAAAAAGGTTTTCCTTGTTCATGGAGAATTGTCTGGGATGCTTAGCCTGAGCCAGTCGCTTACAGATGAAAATTACGATGTAGAAATCGCTGAAAAAGGCCGAACCTATTTGCTCGGCCCGTTTAACTGATCTGATGAATTAAAAGCCCCGCCTGGAATTTTGGCTCAAACCAGGTTGATTTAGGCGGCATCACCTCCCCTGCGTCCGCCACACAAATTAATTGTTTTATTGTCGTTGGAAACAATATAAATACAACGGCATGCGCTCCCGATTCTAGCTCTTTCATAAGCGTATCAACAGGCAGCAGGCCACCGGAAAAACTAATCCGCGAATTTGTTGCAGGGTCAGGTATATCCAGCAGCTGAGCTAAAACATGCTTTTGCAAAATACTGACATCCAGTTCATCTACCGCTTTATCTGATTCAATTGTATGCATTCTTGCGACGAGTTTGTACCACAATCCGTCCAGGTACATTCCAAATTCATGTAATTCCAATGGAACAACGACCTGATTCGAACTTTTTTTGGTTATCGTGAACAGATGACCCAGATGTTCTAGAAATTTGTCTGGCGTAAGACCATTCAAATCCTCAATTATCCTGTTAAATCCAAAAATATCCAGCTGATCAAAGGCCATGTAAACAGAAGTGAAAAAGTTATATTCTTCCTCACCGGTAAACTTCGGGTTCAATCTGCGCTGTCCCATGGCTAAACGCGCAGCCGCCGCAGCCCTGTGATGACCATCTGCAATATAGGCAGATGGTAAATCGACGAATTCGTCGATAAGAGCTTTGATATCTTCTTCCCGGTCAAGCTTCCATAACTCATGTTTCGATCCCAACTTCTCAAAGGAAAGATCAGGTGTCAGCATGCAGGCCTTTTCAATAATCACGTCTATTTCAGGATTGCCCGAATAGGTGATCAAAACCGGGTTAGCGTCGATTCCGGTTTGCTGCAGATAATTAACCAGTACCTTTTCCCGATCAGGCCGTGTTAGCTCGTGCCGCCGGATATTATTATTAAGATAGTCGTCGATCGACGTCACTGTCCATATACCTGTTTGAATACGGCCAAATCTTGATGTGCGATAGATATAAATACAAGCCTTATTATCCCTGATAAGCACACCTTTGTCCAGGAATTCTTCAAAATTCTCGTTAATCTTTTTAAAGGCGAGCTCGTTTTTAGACCCTCTTAAAAAGAGATTATCCAGCTTCGGAACAAGCATATTCACATATGAATACGGGTTCTTCTGCCGGATAATCTTGGCCTCTTCCAGGCTCAAATTCTCCATATGTAGTACTACGTCCCCTGCGTAATCCGGGTTGGGGCGTATTCCATAAAAAGGCTTGATCTTAGGCATTCATTAACATAATGTATACCCCTAAAGGCTATTTACACCTGTACTGTTTTAAAAAAATCAATAATCAGATTGGCCAGCTCGGTTCCTATCCTTTCCTGAGCTTCATTGGTGGATGCGCCAATGTGCGGAGTAAGTGAAACATTTGGATGAGTCAGCAGATCCTGGCGTGGAGTTGGCTCATTATCAAACACATCGAGACCTGCAAAAGCAACCTTGTCGGAGTTAAGGGCTTTTACTAAAGCATCCTCATCAATTGTGCCCCCACGAGAACAATTCACTATACCAACCCCATCTTTCATGGCAGCAAACTCCTCTTTACCTAAAACTGGCTTTTCCCCAAAAGGCACGTGCAGGCTTATAAAATCAGATTCTCTGATTAACTGGTCTACACTTAGAGCTCTGATCGGACAGCTTACGCGGATATTGCCTGACAATTGTAATTCAAGCTCTGATGGCACCTCAAACAAGTCAAACGCCAGGACTTCCATACCTAAACCTAAGGCCACTCTGGCTGTTTCACGACCAATTCTTCCGAATCCTATGATCCCTATTTTCTTTCCCCGTAGCTCAATGCCTTTCGCGTATGCTTTTTTCAGATCGTTAAACCGTTTATCACCTTCAAGAGGCATTTTACGGTTCGCATCCTGTAAAAAGCGAATGCCTGTAAACAAGTGTGCAAAAACCAATTCTGCAACAGACAGTGAAGAAGCAGCCGGTGTATTCACTACAGCAATACCCTTTTCAATCGCATATTCGACATCTATATTGTCCATTCCCACGCCACCGCGGCCAATCAGTCTGATGTTCGGGCAAGCATCAATCAGATCTTTTCTGAGTTTAGTTGCGCTCCTTACCGTAATCGCATCGTATTGCTTTAAACCTACCTCCAGCTCTGCCTGCGGGATATGTACTGTGTCAACCTGGAAGCCCGCGTTTTCTAATAATTCTTTTCCTATTGGATCTATGCCATCATTGGCGAGTATACGAAACATAACTTATAATTAATTGATATTTAGATATTTATATTAAACTATTTAAATAAATAATTAAACAGAAATAATGATACTGCCCATCAGAAATCAGGTAATTACTGCATATTTTTTTGTTGCTTTTCTACGAATTCCTGCATAGCATCTATCAGCGCGTGAACACTGGTTATGGGCAATGCATTGTAAAGGGATGCACGGAAGCCCCCAACGCTGCGATGGCCTTTTATGCCGATAATATCCCGGTCTTCGGCGAATTTCAGAAAAGGCTTTTCCAGTTCGGGGTTTTCCATTACGAAACAAACATTCATACGGGAACGATCCTCCACCTTACACGTGCCTTTGAATAGCGGATTTCTATCAATTTCTTTATAAAGTGCATCTGATTTAGAGATGTTTTCCCGCTCAATTTCTGCCACTCCTCCCTTGGATCTCAACCAGCGGAGATTTAACATAGATACGTATATAGCAAAAACTGGTGGAGTGTTATACATAGAGCCTCCATCTATCTGAACTTTATAATCAAGCATAGATGGGATTTTTCGATCGACTTTGCCCAGGAGACTATCTTTAACGATAACAACTGTAACCCCGGCAGGACCCATATTCTTCTGTGCACCAGCATAGATCAGATCGAAGTCAGCAACATTAATCACTCTGCTGAATATGTCAGATGACATGTCGCAAACAACCGGTACAGGTGATTTAGGCACTACATGCATTTCAGTACCGTAAATCGTATTATTTGAAGTGTAATGGAAATACGCAGCATCTGCTGGGATTTCCAAATCCTTTGGAATGAATGTATAATTATCTTCTTTGGATGAGGCCACAACCTTTACGTTACCTAAGATCTTAGCTTCCTTAATTGCTTTACTCGCCCAAACACCGGAATCCAGGTAGGCAGCAGTTTGACCATCGCCAAGCAAGTTCATTGGAACCATTGAAAATTGTAAACTCGCGCCACCCTGCAGTAAAACAACCGAGTATCCTTCAGGGACATTTAAAAGCTCTTTCACTAAACGGACGGTTTCGTCAACGACTTCTTCAAACTCAGGAGTACGGTGGGATATTTCTAAAATGGATAAACCTGTACTGTTAAACTCCAGCACGGCATACGACGCTTGTTTAAAAACTTCCTGAGGTAAAATGCAGGGACCTGCACCAAAATTGTGTGTCATGATCTAAAAATTTATTGGCAAAAATAACAGAATATTTCGACACCGGGGAGGTTTTTGAGGCCTTATTGACAAATGAATTAATTATTTAGTCGAGTAGGCAAGGGCATTTCAGCCCAAGCCTCTCACAGCACTGTGCGTGA